>CAZUFD010000001.1:0-2140 GCA_964619625.1 uncultured Gammaproteobacteria bacterium
ATGCCAAAAATAAACCGCTTGAAGCCGAAGTGTCGCTGCGAAAAATAGCTGAACGCACGCCAGGTTTTTCTGGAGCGGATTTGGCAAACTTGCTCAACGAAGCTGCAATTTTAGCCGTACGCAGAGATAAGAAAAAAGTCAGTGAACTTGATATCTTGGAAAGCATTGAAAAAGTTTTGCTTGGGCCGGAAAGAAAAAATAGAATTATTAGTGACCAAGAGAAAAAAATGACTGCCTATCATGAAGCCGGTCATGCGATTGTGGGGCATTATATGGCACACGGTGATCCGGTACGAAAAGTGTCAGTAATTTCCCGTGGCCAAGCTGGTGGTTATACGCTTAAGATGCCCACCGAAGATAAGCACTATCACACCTTGGCGCAGTTTAAGGATGAGTTGGCCATGATGTTGGGCGGCTATGTGGTAGAAAAAGCAATTTTTGGAAACCAAATGCTTTCTACCGGCCCGTCTTCTGATCTGGTAAGTGCTACCAAAGTCGCTCATGATATGGTGGTGCGATATGGTATGAGCGCTATGGGTCCACGCACGTTTGGTGACCATCAAGAAATGGTGTTTTTAGGCAGAGAAATTACCGAACAGCGAGATTATAGTGAAAAGACAGCTGAAGCTATAGATACGGAAGTAAGCGGCTTGCTTGCTGAAGCTGAAAAGAGAGCTAAAGAAGTTATAGATAATCACGGCCCTCAATTAGAAGCTATGGTTAAGGAGCTCATGGAAAAAGAAACTATAGAGCAAGAAGATGTTAATAGAATTTTGGGGCCAAGACAATAAAATACAGATTAGATGTACAAAACACCCTAGCCGTGGGTGTTTTTGTTTGTATTTGAGTTATGGTATAATTACTGTATATGAAAAAAATCTTTTATCCTTTTCTGGGATTTTTATCATGCTCTATAGTTGGCTATGTTGTGTACTTATTCATTTTTGGCTACATTGGTTTTTTGCCCAGTATATCAGGCAATGGAACATTTTTATTAATATTTCCGTTAATCTTTGGGTCAATCGGAGCTTGGCAAGGTTATAAATTGGCCAAGGCGAATTACAGGCTAAAGGGATGGCAAATTTTTATATTATCAGTCATTTTTATTTGTTTCTCAATCTTTTTAATTTGGGTATGGCAAGCTATAGGAGGATTAGGAGATGCTTTAAAAGATTTCTAAATTTAATTACTCATCTATTTCAAATTCAAGTATGAAGGAGCCATCTTATCGCCAAACATTAGGCCACGCCTGGCAGGTAGTTTGGGAAAATAAAATTCTGTGGATACTGGGACTTTTATCGGTATTTTTGGGACAGCTCGGCTTTAGTGATACGTTTGGCAGGATCTGGTCAATGTTTGATACGACTCTTACGGGCCAAGGATTTTCACTAAGGCCATTGCTTATTTTTGAGCTCACGGGCAGTTTCTGGAATATTTTTGGCTTGGCCTGGCTTATGGTAATTTGCATATCAGTATTTGCGCTATTAATTTTTTTGGCAGTTGCTTCACAGGGTTCGCTTATTACCTATGCGGCCCAGTGGTTTAAAACCGGTAAGCACCAAATTTTGGCCAAGTCTTGGCACAACAGCGTAAAACATTTTTGGAGCGTGCTGCTGGTAAATATAGTTAGGCAAGCCCTAATGTTCTTACTGCTTGTTGCTTTTGCTTATACCGCTAACTATTTTTTTAATTCAGGTAATGCGGTACAAGGGTTTCTGTTTGCTCTGGGCGCGGTTTTACTTTTGTTTTTTTCTTTGGTTTTTTCGGCTTTGTGCGTATATACCTTGTGTTATGTGCTGTTAGATGGAAAGGGAGTGGTAAAATCTGTTAAAAAAGCCTGGATGTTATTTTCAGAACATTTACTTGTATCTTTGGAAATAGGAGTTCTCTTAATGTTATTAAATTTTTTGTTGATCCTGGCAATCGTAATCGGATCATTCTTTGCTTTCTTACCGGCCGCGCTTATCTGGATAGTGGGCGGTATTACCAATTTGGCGGTTTTAGGCGCGGTAGGTTTGGTAATCGGTATATTTTTACTACTATTATTTATCGTTTTTTCAGCTGGTTTTTTCAATGCCTTCACTATCAGTGCCTGGGTATTTTTATTTATGAGAATGCACAAAGAAGGGCTTTCCAGCCG
>CAZUFD010000001.1:2240-41642 GCA_964619625.1 uncultured Gammaproteobacteria bacterium
ATAAATAGTTTGCTTGGCCAGTCAAAGTCAAAACCTTCCGGAGCGGCCGCAAGTCCTGCGGGCGCAAGTCAAGATGCGGGCAAAAAGTTTGAGAAAAAAATTCATGAAATAGACCTTAAAGCCAAAGAAGAGTTGGTGGCAAAAAATGCCGCCAGTCTTGGTTTGGGGTATATAGACTTATCGGCTTTTCCCATTACCGCCGAAGCGCTTAAAACAATTTCCGAGAAAGACGCTACGGAACAAAAAGTGATTTGTTTTTTTAATGTTCCCGGAGAAATACGACTGGGCTGCGTGGAGTATAATGACGCGATTAGCGAGCTTGCGTATCAATTAGGAGAAAGCCACCATGCCAACACGCAAGTATATTTAATTTCTGAAAATAGTTTGGCCAAGGCCATGAAGCTATATGCCAATTTGCCCGTCATTAAACCGATAACCAAAGATATTAATATTACTGATGAAGAACTGGAGAAATTTAAGGCAGGAGTGATGGATTTTAGGAGTTTGGAAGCTCAGTTTTTGAATGTTTCTATCAGTGATATTTTAACTTTAATAATTGCTTCGGCACTGAAGGTAGAATCGTCCGATATTCATGTGGAAGCCGAAGAAAAAGGCATTATGGTGCGTTATCGCATAGATGGTATTTTGCACGATGTCGCCACTTTGCCCAAAGAAGAATGGAAAAAATTTGTTTCCCGCATAAAACTCTTGGCGGCGTTAAAAATAAACATAACCGATAGACCTCAAGATGGCCGCGTAACCCTAAAGTTATCTTCGGGAAGTTTGGATGTGCGTGTTTCCACCATGCCGACCATTTATGGTGAAAGCGTGGTAATGAGAATTTTGCATAGCGGCAGCAAGGGTGTTACGTTTGATGAACTCGGGTTGCGCGGCGATGCTTACGCGAAATTAAAGAAAGAAGTAGAGAGGCCAAACGGTATGATTATCACGACTGGTCCTACCGGATCCGGTAAAACCACCACCATGTATGCAATTTTGCGTTCTCTAAATAAGCCGGGAGTAAAAATTATTACTTTAGAAGACCCGGTAGAAATTAAAATGGAAGGCATCAACCAGAGCCAAGTGGACACAAGTCGCGATTATACTTTTGCCAAAGGTTTGCGCAGTTTGTTGCGCCAAGACCCGGATATTTGTTTGGTAGGTGAAATCAGAGACTTGGAAACTGCGGAAATTGCGATTCAAGCAGCGCTTACCGGACATTTAATTTTATCTACGATTCATACCAATAGCGCTTCCGGTACCATTCCTCGTTTTCTTTCTATGGGAGTAAAGCCGTTTTTGCTGGCACCTGCCCTTAATTCAGTAATTGGGCAACGACTGGTGCGAAAAATTTGTCCGAATTGCCAAGAAGAAGATAAGTTAACTCCAGAAAATATGGAGCGGGTTATGAAAAATTTGGAAACTTTGCCGGCCGCGGAAAAAAAGAACGTTGATTTTAAAAAATTGAAATTTTTTAAAGGCAGGGGCTGCCAGGAGTGCAGCGGTTTGGGGTATAAGGGCAGAATTGGGATTTATGAAATTTTCACCATGAACAAAGAGATTGAACAGGCGATTTTGAGCGCGCAAATTTCCGAATATGTTATCCAAGAACTGGCCCTCAAAGGCGGTATGGTGACGATGGCGCAAGATGGCTTGCTAAAAGCCCTGGATAAAATTACAACCGTAGAAGAAGTCTTCAGGGTAATTGAATAATCTTCGGGAAAGGAGTAAGAAACCTTATATGGATTTAAAAACTCCTGTTTCAGCGTTAACTCGGGTAGGAAAAACAACCAGCAAGAGCCTGGAATCTTTAGGTATAAAAAATGTTAAGGATTTGCTGCATTATTTTCCGTTTCGGTATGAAGATTATCGCGCGATTGTAGATATATCGCAGCTGCGTGATGGGGAACTAGTTACGATTTGCGGACAGGTAGAGCTTATAGCCAACAAGCGTAGTTTTAAAACAAAAAGAGTCATTACCGAAGCTTTGGTATCGGACAAAACGGGCAGCGTACGAGTCGTCTGGTTTAATCAGCCATTCATACTTAAAAGTATAAAAAGCGGCGATAGGGTTTATTTATCGGGAAAAGTGAAGGCAGATATGCTGGGCGCGCAACTGGTGAGTCCGGTCTATGAAAAATACAAAAAAGATACCACCCATACGGCAAGACTCGTGCCGATCTATCCGCTTACATACGGCTTAACTCAAAAACAAGTTAGATTTTTAATCAGCCAGATTATCCCCCTGGCCGACACAATTCCCGATTGGCTGCCCAAAGATATTATAGAAGCCATGGATTTGGTGCCGCTTGCAAATGCGCTGCGCGGCATACATTTTCCGGTAGATGAACACGATTTGCAATTAAGCACAGACAGGTTAAAGTTTAACGAATTATTTTTAGTGCAGATAAAATCCGAGCTTTCCAGGCAGGAAAAGGCTGCTTTGAAAGCGCCGGTTATAACGTTCCAAGAGGAAGAAATAAAAAAGTTTGTGGCATCTCTGCCGTTTATGTTAACCAGAACACAAAAAATTTCGGCCTGGGAAATTTTGCAGGATATTAGCAAGGCCAATCCAATGAACCGCCTTATTTCCGGCGATGTTGGTTCCGGTAAAACGGTTGTGGCTGCCATGAGCATGTACAATGTTTTTTTAAACGGGTATCAGTCGGTGATGATGGCTCCAACCGAAATTTTGGCCCATCAGCACTATGAGTCGCTTATTAGATTATTTAGCAATATTCCGATACGCATCGGGTTGCTTACCCGAAGCCAGAGTCAAAAGGTGAGCATAACACAGTCTGGTAATAGGGAAGATGCTGCCGCAACCAAGAAAAAAATTATTAGCGATATAAAAAGCGGAGATGTTGATATTATGGTCGGTACTCACGCCCTGCTTTCTGAAGGTGTTAGTTTTAAAAATTTGGGCCTGGTGATTGTTGATGAGCAGCATCGGTTTGGCGTGGAACAGAGAAAAGAAATAAAAAATAAAGCCATTCGTTCAAAAGGCAAAGGCAAGTCGGCTCATTTTTTGAGTATGACAGCCACGCCTATTCCAAGATCGCTCGCCTTAATGGTGTATGGCGATTTGGATGTTTCCATAATTAGCGAGTTGCCGCCCGGACGAAAAAAGATAATTACTAAATTGGTTGAACCGCTTAGTCGTGATAAGGCCTATGGGTTTATTCGTGACCAGGTGAAGCAGGGAAGACAGGTATTTGTAGTCTGTCCTTTAATAGAGTCAGATTCTATGGCAGTGTTGCCAAATAATAATTTGGAAAAGAAGAGTGTTTTAAGCGAATACGAAAAATTATCCAAACAGGTTTTTCCTGATCTGCGGGTGCGGTATTTGCACGGCAAACTGAAGGCAAAAGAAAAAGAAGAAATTATGGCTCGGTTTAAAGCGGGTGAGTTTGATATTTTGGTCACAACTTCGGTGATTGAAGTTGGCGTGGATATTCCAAATGCCAGCGTGATGATGATAGAGGGCGCGGAAAGTTTTGGCCTGGCTCAGCTGCATCAATTCCGCGGGCGGGTTGGCCGGTCAAGTTATCAGTCCTATTGTTTGTTATTTACGTCCTCTGGTTCGGAAAAATCGCTGCAAAGGTTAAAATTTTTTGAAGGAGAGAATAATGGATTTAAGTTGGCGGAGAAAGATTTGGAAATTCGAGGGCCGGGCGAGGTATACGGTACGGAACAAAGCGGGGAAATGAATTTACGGCTCGCAAAACTCACCGATAGAGAATTGATTAAAAAGGCGCGTGACGCGGCCAAAGTTATAGTTTCGGATTTACAAAAATATTCGGCAGTTTTACAACAAGTAAGAGAATGGGAAGTTAAAACCCATTTGGAATAGTTAGTAAAATGTATTGACGAAAACTTTTGCTTCATGTATTCTGGGCAAGGCGGGAAAATTCCTGCTACAGGAGCTCTTTCACAATGACGAATTCGAATATCCTTGAGCCGACTGTCGAGGAAATCAAGTGGTGGATTTTGCATGTAGTTCAGCATGTGTGTCATGTTGAATATTTCTTAGACCAACTTGGCTTGGGCAATACAGATCCAGAGCGGCCACATGATATTGTCGGTATTGGCCATAAGTTTGAGTGGGAAGTTATGCGTGGTTATGCGCTGCAGCGTCGTGACACAAGCCAGAAGTTTTTTGATACGCATGTACTGCCCTCACTGCGGAGGCATCGCTGTCAGTATCACCATGTTCAGTGGAACGAACCAAATCCTATTGCCACTGCTGATGATATGAAACTTGGAGCGGTAGATGCGGTCTGCTCATTACTTGAGCCGCGAGCGTACCAAGGAGGAGCACATTCATTTGATCAAATACTTGCAGTTGCTTCCTATAATCCTCCGCACAAGCAGCCATGGATAGCCGAGCTCGTTCCAGAGATGCGTAAATTATCCTTGCCTCCCATTGAGCAAATAGCATCTCTCTATGAGATTCCGAATGTCGGTATTCCAAAAAATACGCATGACATTATATGTCAGCGTATTGAGGAAACGCGACTGTATCTTAAGGCTGCGCATGGTTTATGCATCTAGTTCTAAGGACTCAGGTGAGTCCTTCTGCTTTTATAAAGCATTATTTTAAAATTTGTTCAACCAGATCTTTTACATTCTTTACCTGTGCGATTTTTAAATCAGAAGTTTTGATTATGTTTTGGGAAGAGGGAATAACCGCAAATTTAAATCCCATTTTTTTTATTTCATTTAATCTTTTTTCAGTTTGGGATACGGGTCTTACTTCCCCGCCCAGTCCAACCTCTCCAAAGGAGGCAATATCTTTGGAAATAGCTTTGTTTTTTAAAGCCGAAGCCAAGGCCAGAATTACCGCCAGATCAGCCGCAGGTTCGGCAGCTTCTAAGCCGCCTACAACATTGAGAAAAATATCGTATGTTTCAAGCGGCAGGCCGGCGCGTTTGGCAAGTACGCCCACCAGCAGCTGCAAACGATTTAAATCAAATCCCGAGGCTCGGCGTTGCGGATAGCCAAAGTTGGTTTTGGTGACTAGTGCTTGAATTTCCACAAGCACCGGACGGGTGCCTTCCATAAGGCAGGTAACTGTAGATCCGGACACCGGTTCGCCTCGTCCGGCCAGAAATATTTCCGAAGGATTTTTTACTTCCTGAAGACCGTGGCTTTCCATGGAAAATACGCCAATTTCATCGGTAGCGCCAAAACGATTTTTAGTGGTGCGCAAGATTCGGAATATGTGGTATTTGTCTCCCTCTAGATATAATACGGCATCAACCAAATGCTCCAAAGTTTTGGGGCCGGCCACGCCGCCGTCTTTGGTTACTTGGCCGATCAGAATAATAACTTTTCCGCTAGTTTTGGCTAGATCCAAAAGTTTAGTGGTACAAGCCCGCACCTGGTTGATGTTTCCGGCTTCGCCTTCTACTTCAGATGCCTGTATAGTCTGAATTGAGTCTATGATTACTAATTTGCATTCCTTATTTTGTTTTATAGTTTCAATAATATTTTCAACGGCTGTGGCATTACCAAGTTTTAGTGTCGGTGCGGAGATGTTAAGACGTTCGGCGCGTAATTTTATTTGTTCCACGGATTCTTCGCCGGAAATATATAGTGAATTGGGGAGTATGGCGGCAAGTTGTAACGCTATGGTCGATTTACCAATTCCAGGTTCGCCGCCCAGTAGAATAAGAGAGCCCGGGACCAGACCCCCTCCCAAAACCCTGTCCAACTCCTCAATATTTGTTTTTATTCTTTCAAATTTTTTCTTATCTATATTTTTTAGATCCACCATCTCAATCGGCGCGTAATTATTACTCATATCTGTTTTTGATTTAGCAGGTTTTTGGCTTTGAATAATCGTGCCCCATTTTCCACACTCCAAACACCGTCCAGTCCATTTGGCATACTGAGCATCACAGTTGGAGCATGTGAACATGATAGAAGTTTTCGACATACGTGCAAGGTAGGGTTTATTTATGAATATAAATAAACGATGGTTTTTTGACTTCAATTTTCTTTACGCAATTAAGTATTTTTGTGGCGTCGGAATAAAAACTACATCCCTGCACAGCCTGGTCCTTTTGAGGGTCCATAATTTGATCTCTGGTCATTTTTACAATGGCACTGTTTAATTTTGGGTTTCCGCCCGGATCATTTATGTTAAATGTTTGGCCTCCATCACTGCTTCCGGTGATAACCATATAATGTCCGGAGTATGTTTTTATCTTACCGTCGCCGGTAGAGCCTACACAAGGGTGGCAATTAAAAATTAGCGGTATATTTTGTGTCGCCAAAGTTAAAGCCCGGCCTCTGTCTATGTATGGCTCAAATTTTAGATCAGACCATGGGCCTTGGCCCCAAGCTTTTTGGATAAGACTTGCATTGATCATGGCCCCCGTACATCCCAGTGAAAATTTAGCCGTATCAATAGGTGTAACGTCCTTTCCTAAATATTTTAGGATCATCGCCATGGAGGTTGGGCCGCAGCCCCTCTCCCGTATGGTATTAAGTCCCTTTAGACACTTAGTTGTATCAAATGGCCACTCTGGTTCGTCGCCCGGTTTTAGTTTTGCCCACCTGGAATCGTATTGTCCAAAATAAGGGACATTGCCCGTACCTGGCGCATCGCTTACATCCACCTCTTCTTCATAAGACGGAGAAACCTCCAATTCTTGTCTTTCTACTATCTTAACTTTTAACGCGTTAAATTCAGTTGTAGCCGGATTTATGTTGTATAAAATTGCAAATGAACCCCAGGCAATCAGCAGCCCTATTACCGCGTGGCCTATTTTTTGGTAGGCTTCATTTTTTTGTTCACCGCCACCTGATGTAGTAATTCGTACGCCCTGTAAAATAATTGTAATTACGGCCACAATACTGACAATGGCAATGCCAAATTTGTATAAGGTGCCAATTAATTCCGGGATCCAGGGGATATAATAAAATGTGCCTGTTTCATCGCTGTTTGACACTACTCTGCTTAAGTTTAAGCCGGGAATATTAATTTCCAGTGTCGGCCTTTTTCCTTTTAAGTCAACTTCCCACCAAAGCACGCTTGGTTGAGAATAGGTAGTGGCTTCGTTAGTCTGGGCATTTGCTCGGGGTATGCCTAGCCAGAAGCTGAGAGCGAAGACAAATAAAAGAATTATTTTGACGGATAACTTGGACATAATATTAAAACCATCTCTTATTTTTTGATAAAACTTTCTAGCATCTCGCGCAGGTTAATATCAGCTTTGATATTGATAGCTTTGTTATTTATAAAAATTGCCGGCAGGGATGGAATGCCCAAGTTTTTTGCCAGTTCTGTTCCTGCAGCCACAGTTTGTTTGGTTTGATCGCTTTGCAAGCATGTTTCCCAGGCCGCCATATTTAAATTCATTCCTTGGATGGTTTTTTTAAGTGTAGATTCGGATATATTGCCGGTTCCCACAGTATCAACAAATTGCCAAAACTTTTTTTGATCTTGTTTAGCCACGCACCATCCGGCTTGATGAGTTAGAGATGCGTCTTTAAATAACAGTCTTGGCTGTGGAGCGTCTTTCCAGATAAGGCGCATATGCTGCGGATATTTAGCGACCGTTTCTTTTATGGTCATATGGGATGATAGGCAGTCTTTACAGTTAAAGTCCATAAATTCAACTATTGTAATAGGCGCTCCCGGGTTGCCCAAAATTAAATCAGAATCAGAGGGCGGAATGAAAGTCGCGCTTTCTGAAATCAGAGCCGTAGGGGTTTGCTTAATGGTGATTTGTTTGCTGCGATTAATTTGTAAAAAAAATAAAAATCCGGCAAGAATTATCATTGCTAAGAGTAAAATGTAAAATTTTTTATGATGCATATTTTTAGAGCTGCGATTCAAATACGCCCGTTTTATTTAAATCGGTAAAGATCACTTTGTTATCACCGGCATCGTAGAAGATGTTGCTAATATTATAATTGCCATCGAGAGCAATCGGTGTTTTAAGACCGGTTTTTAAATCTATCTTGAACAGATCATCGGAATTAAAGCTGGCTACGGATCTTGATAACCCGGCGCCAGTGGGCAGATCTCGCGGAACGGCGCAGAAAATAGTGTCATCATTGCTAAAGGAACATTTATCCGCCCAAGTATTTAATTGCAACAGCCTGCGATTATTGCCAATGCTGTCTCCTTGACTATCCACGAGCCATAATTCCGGTTTAAAGTCGCTGCGAGAACTATATACGCTATATAATAATTTATTACCGGTTGTAGACCATTTTGGCAAAAATCCAGCTCCGTCTACGACAGTGGATTTGAAATTTTCTCCATTTAAACCAACAAACAACACTTCCCGTCTTTCTCCGCCCTGAGGAGCGCCGGTTTGAGAAAATGCCGCCACTTGTTGGTTGGGCGACCAGTCTACAATTACTTTATCAGAATTTTCTCCCATCGGTTCAATAAGTTTGGCGCCGGTGCCATCGCTATTTACGGTAATGAGCCAGCGATTTGTTGGGTCTAGGCCCAGGCTTTTGGCCGCAATTTGATTGCCGTCACCGGAAAAAGAAAACTCTTCCCAATGTTTGGGGAGCGTTACTTGTTTACTGGTATCAAAATTATAAACGATTTTGGATTTATCAGGGTATTCTATGACAGCTTGGTTTTTATTTTTTGCCCAGGTAATTTTTTGAGCACTGTAAAATACCTGATTAGACAAAGTTTTAATTTCACCAGTCGGAGTGATTCTATAAAATTTTCCATCATTATTGTTGTAATAGCGAAAATCTCCGCCATTGCTGAGTGATGGGTATGTCGCAGTTTCGGATAAAATTTGGTTGGTGGTTATTGGTTTGTAATAAGCCGGAGTGGTAGATTGAATAATACCGGAAATTGGCAAAATTTCTCCGCCCGGGCCGGTTGTGACACCCGTAGTGGTGGCTGGTCTGGTGCCGGATCCGGGCAGTTGTCCAGTGCTGGTTTCTGTAGTCGGGGAGGGGGCGATACCCGGACCTAGCTGGCCGGTACCTACAAAAAAGTAATAAAGACCATAAGCCATAAGACCGGCTATAGCCAGCAAACCCGCAATTAAGGCAATTCTCTTGAGAAGAGACATAGAATTCAGTTAAATCCTAATGATAGGGAGACTATTAATAGTATATCATAAAATCAGTAGCGAAGTTAGCGTCCTCCCATCATCTGTTGTTCTTGATTTCTCAGATTTTTTCTTTGGTTTTGTCTGGCTACAATTTGTTGCAATTTCATTAGTTGTGCCTGCCAGAATTGTTGTTGTTTCTCCAGTTTTTCTATCATGGTAATAATTTGATTAGTCAGTTTCCCCTTAAATAAGGGAAACTTGCCGATAAAGAACAGTATGCCCAGAAAAGTTATCCAAATAGGGGATATTAAAATTATAATGATTGGAAGAACAATTGTTTCTAGAGTTTTCATTGTCATTTGCAGACAAGACCATCTGTCTACAAACGCTGCGTCCATAAAGGCCGTAAAAAGTTTGAAGGCCTTAAGAGTTCCAATAAGGCTGGCGATTGCCGTAAGCGCGACAGTTAGAGAAGCAATTCTGGCCTGGAAGGATCCGTGGGTGGCTTGTTTTTTTAAGGTTTCAACCAAATTATCCACCAGGAATGTTATATTTGGTTTGAAAAAAGATAAAAATCTTTTAGTTCTGGTTTGTTTAAATCCGTTAAGCTCCTTTATCAGTTGATCGGCTTCCTGATCCAGCTTTTGTTCTTGCGTTTTTAGCTGCATAAGCGCGCTTTGTCTTTGCGAGGACATGGCCGCAGCGGTCTGTATTTGCTGGTCTGGAGCTAGCTGCGTTTGCTGGGGTTCTGGTTTTGGAGGCTGCTCGTAATTTTGTTCAGGAAAGAAAGAGTCTTCATCTGTTAAAGCGGCATCTTCCGGTTCGGCATTTTCTTCATTATTTTCTAGATTTTCTTCAGGCTGATCTTCTTCATTTGGGGCGGCTATTTTTTCTTGGGCTGCTTTACGAGCGCGATTGGCGGCTAAAAAATTTGCCACCTCACCCTCTATTTGTGATTTTGGAATAATAATTTTTTTGGGACTAGAAGAGCGGCGCGGGTTTGTTGAGCCGCCAAGCCAAGGGTTAGATGTGTTTGATCCAGGCTCCCCGGGGTTTAGCTGTTGTCCCTCCATATAATTTTAATTTATGGCCAATTTATTTTCTTGTAAAACAAGCTTATGTGAAGATTTAGTTTTGTTTTGCAGAATCCGCTGGCCGATAATTTTTTCAACATCTTTTCGGATTCGTCTTCTAATTTCCCGGGCCGTATGCTGTTCCGGCATTTGACCGACAAACCATTCAAATATTTTTTTGTCTGAATTTATTTTGGTGCGATAGGCTGCCAGCTGTTTGTTGAGCTCGTTTATTTCCAGGGCGGCAATACGCGCCAGATCATCTTTGTTTAGGGTATTAAATACAAAAACTTGGTCAAGCCTATTTATGAGTTCGGGAGAGAAGAACTCTTTCAGTTTGGCGGTAATTTGTTTTTTATTTTCCGCGTAATTTACGGCTTTATCAAAACCGATTTGTGATTTTTTTATCTCTTCGGCGCCCAGCGACGTAGTTAAAATAATTGTCGCGTGCTTGAGCGACACCATTCGGCCGGTGGAATCGGTAATGGATCCATTTTCCAAAATTTGCAGTAGTAGTTTGGTAACATCTTTGTGGGCTTTGTCTACTTCATCAAAAATAATTACGCAGTGCGGATTCATCTTCACCCGATCGGTGAATTGGTTTGTTTCCTTATAACCAACATAGCCGGCAGGGGAGCCGAGCAGTTTTGAAACACCGAAACTCTCGTTGAATTCACTCATGTTTAAGTGAATAAGGGAATTTTGGTGCGGATAAAGCGCCCGGGCCAGAGATTTGGCCAATTCGGTTTTACCCACGCCGCTCTCGCCGGCAAACAAAAATGAAGCCAGGGGGCGGTTGGGGCTGGAAAGTTCCAGCTGTGATTGCAATATTACCTCCGATACTTCCCGCACCACGTCATCCTGGCCAATAATATATTTTTTCAGTTCGGCTTCCAGATCGGACAATTCTTTTTTTTCAGAAAACAATGTATTTTTTATCGGCGTGTCAATCATGTTCGCTAGTTGGGCGACAATATCCTGCTCAGTTATAAGAATTGATTTTTGGTTCGTTTTTTTAGCGCTGGTTTTTTCTTCCAATGATTTTATTTCTTTAGCCAGTATTTTTTCTTTCTCTTTTAATTTTAGGGCTTCATCAAAATGATCGTGGCCGGCTGCCGCTTCTTTGTCGGTAATGGTTTGTTGCAAGTCTTGTTTAAGCTTCCACAGCTTGGACTTAGCGGCGCTGGTTTTTATGGTGAGTCGTTTGGCCGCCGCAGTTTCATCGAGCAAGTCTATGGCTTTGTCGGGCAGTAATTTATTGGAAATATAGCGGTCGGCAAGCATCGCGGCCTTGGTGATAGCTTTATCGGAAATTTGCACAGTATGATAATCCTCGTAATTCTTTTTTATGCCCATCATGATTTTAATCGTATCGGCCACGCTTGATTCCTTTATGTGAATAGGCTGGAAGCGTCTTTCTAGAGCCGGATCATTTTCTATATGTTTTTTAAATTCCGTGGGGGTAGTGGCGCCAATACAGCGAACTTGTCCGCGCGCCAAGGCCGGTTTTAAGATATTACCTGCGTCCATGCTGCCCTGATTGGAACCCGCGCCAACGATATTGTGCAGTTCATCAATAAACAAAACTATATCCGGATTATTAGCAGCTTCTTCTATAACTTGTTTCAGCCTGCCTTCAAATTCACCGCGGTAGGCAGTGCCGGCAATAAGCAAGCCCATATCCAGAGCATAGATTTTTTTGTGCAGCAAGGCATCCGGCACATCACCGGCAGCGATTTTTTTGGCGAGTCCTTCTACGATAGCAGTTTTGCCTACGCCCGGATCGCCCAGTAGTATGGGGTTATTTTTGGTGCGGCGGCACAAAATTTGCATCATGCGTTCAATTTCGCGAGCGCGTCCGATTACCGGATCAATGCCCGATTGCATTTCGGCGCTCGTAAGATCAACGGCAAAAAAATCCAAAACACTATCCTTTTTGTTTTTTTTGTTTGCAGCGGCGTAAGAGTGGGTGTGCGGCATAGTTAAATCTTCGGACAGGCTTTCTTGGATTTGGTCCATAATTTCCGGAACTTTATTTATTTGTGGAAATTGAGAAGCGTTGGTTAAGACAATTTCCAGCTGTTCTTCCAGTTCCTTTTTTTGAACTTTTTTATTTTTTAATAACTGTTCCAAGCGTTCATCTTTGCTGCCGAGCAGCGCGAGCAAAAGATGTTCTGTGCCTAGATAGTTATGGTTATGTTGCTGAGCGATCACCAAAGACTTTTCTAACACGGCTTTTGAACTTGCCGAAAAAGGGAATAAACTAACTTTGAGTTTTGCTTCCGGCAACGTTTTAGAGCCGGTAAGGCCGGCTTCAATGGTTTTTGTGTCTAAATGATAACGATTCAAGACTTCACTTGCCATCGATCCTTTTTGCATAGATAGGGCAAGCAAAAGATGGGTCGGTTCCACCGAATTATTTTTAAGGTCTGTGGCAATGTTTATACTGCTCACCAAGACCTCTCGTAAATTAGTTGAAAAGCGGTCAATGATGCTCATAAAAAACGAGTTATTATTGCTGTTTTTTTTATTGTAATATATACTAAATTGACCGTTAAGTCAAAGAGTTTTTACTATTATATTGCTATGAAAATTGCTGAGCATATATTTAAAACATACGATATTCGAGGCCTGTACCCGGAAGAGTTAAATGAAGATGTGGCCTACCGAACCGGACGGGCGTTTGCGGAATTGATTAAGAAGGAAATACCTCGTTCCGATATTACGGTGGCTGTGGGTCAGGATATGAGAATCTCCTCGCCAAGTCTGTTTGAAGCGGTGGTAAAAGGCATTACCGATCAAGGGCTACATGTGGTGGATATCGGGCTTGTTTCTACCCCTACATTTTATTTTGGCGTCAGTTTTTATGGGTATGATGCCGGGCTGCAGGTTTCGGCATCCCATAATCCGGGGAAATATAATGGGTTTAAAATGACACGAGCAAACGCTGTGCCGATTAGCGGTGATACCGGTATTTTGGAAATACGGGATATGGCGGTTAAAAATGAGTTTCCGGAAGTGGAGAAAAAAGGGTCGGTATCCAAACGCGAGGGAGTGCTGCAAGAGCAAATACAATTTGCTTTAACGTATGTGAGTAAAGAACAAATTAAACCGTTTAAAATCGTAGTTGATACGGCCAACGGCATGGGCGGGCCGCTGATGGAAGAACTGTTTAAATTTTTGCCGTGCGAACTTATAAAAATGTATTTTGAGTTGGATGGAAATTTTCCCAATCATGAAGCCGATCCGTTAAAGGACGAGAATAATGAAGCCTTGCAGAAAAAAGTCGTGGAAGTGGGCGCGGATTTTGGCGTGGCGCTTGATGGCGACGCGGATAGAATATTTTTTATAGATAACACCGGTAAGACAGTTGAGCCAGCCATAGTGCGCGGCATACTCGCCCAGATTTTTTTGCGTGATAATCCTGGGGCGAAAATTTGTTATGATATTCGCCCGGGAAAAATTACTATAGACATGATAACCGAAGCCGGCGGCGTACCGGTAGTAACCAGGGTTGGCCATTCGCTCATTAAAGAAAAAATGCGTGAAATTGATTCCGTGTTTGCGGGTGAGTCATCCGGACATTTTTTTGTGAAGATGCCGCATGGGACTTTTGAAGTGCCGGAAATTATCACGCTGAAAATACTTGAAGAACTTTCACGAAGCGGCCAAACATTGCGTGAATATGTGCAGCCGCTAGAGCGATATATTCATTCTGGAGAAATCAATTTTGCGGTTACAGACAAGGCAGCCGTGTTTGCGAAATTGAAAGAAAAATATGGCCAGAATTTGCAATATGATTTTGACGGCCTTAGTTTTACCTGGCCCGATTGGTGGTTTAACGTGCGCGCGTCAAATACGGAAAATAAAATGCGCTTGAATTTGGAATCAACCAGTGTTGAGCTGATGAAAGAAAAAACAAAAGAGGTAAGCGAAATAATTAAATCTTAATTTTAATTATATGTCCAAAAAATCTTCTACACCCGTTAGCCCGGCCTCTCACTGGCTTTCAAAGAAAGTCGGAGCTTCTCGCCAAGATCAGGAAAATGAAAAAGATGAGGCTTATAATAAACGCCAACAAATAGCCGCACGCATAAAACAAACTGGTTTAAAAATAAAAATGACGGTGAAGACAAAGTTTAAAGATGATTTGAAAGCTTTTGAATATGCGGTGCAAAAAATTGACCGATTATCCGGGGAAGTATTTTTGAAAAATGAACGCGGCACGGTGCGCAAACTCTCGGTATTTGATAAGCTTTTCGGGCCGGATGCCAAAACCAGAACAAGATAGAGGTTTTACGCATCAAAATAATTGTTGCCAGATTTGAGATTTTCTATATAACTAGCCATAGCGCCAAATAGAGGTTGTGGAAGATTGTCCAAATCATACCAATCCCAACCTTCACATCTCTCAGGTTCTAGATTTTGTGGTTCTCCGCTTTTCCAGTCTGCCATTAAATGCACATCAACATAGTGTTTGGGGGCGTAATTTTTGATATTTTTTACAGCCAAAAACCTCACATTTTCTATTTCTATGCCCGCTTCTTCCATCGTTTCTCTCTTCACACAATCTTCAAAAGATTCCATATACTCCAAATGACCGCCAGGCGTGGCAAATAGTCCATCTCCGGCCGCATTTTTTCTTTTGCCAAGCAAAACTTTTCCTTCTTTAAAGACTATGACTCCGAGTCCTACTTTTGGACGTTGGTTATTATCTTCCATAAAGTTTATTTAAAGTTACTCTTAACCCGTTTATCATTTCTTTTAGCTCTGTTTCATTCGGCTTGGTGTTTTCTGCTAATCTAATTTTTTTATCAATTAAAAAAGAGGGCTTATTTGGCAACGGGTCATTTTCATATCTCGGGATGAGGTGCCAATGGAGATGTGGGTACTCGTTTCCAAGTAGTTCGTAGTTTAGTTTTTTGGGATTAAAAGTTTCGCATACTGCTTCAGCAACCATAGCCATCTCTTGAAGGAATTTATTTTTAAATTCAGATTCCAATTCATGCAACTCAAAAACATGATTTTTGCATAAAAATAAAGTGTAACCTTTAAAAAATTGATAATCACCAAGTACAACGTAGCCAGTTGCTAGCTCTTTAATAAAAAATGGATTATTTCCATTTTTTATTTTTTCTATTCGTTCACAAATTAAACAGTCCATATTTAGGCCATCTCTCGCAATTTTTTAATGCGATCTTCAATAGGCGGGTGAGTAGAGAAGAAGCTGGCAAATTTTTTTCCGGCAAAGGGGTTGGCAAAAAATAAATGAGCCGTGGCCGTGTCTGCTTTAATCATTGGCAGGTTTTGAGCGGCGATTTTTTCTAAAGCTTTGGCTAGCCCTTCGGGGTAGCGAGTAAGAAGAGAACCGGAAGCATCGGCCAAATATTCGCGGCGGCGAGAAATAGCCAGTTTTATAATTTCTGCTACCACCGGAGCCAAAATACCAAAAAATATGCCGATAATCATAAGTATTACGCCGGCGTTGCCCTTATCGCGACCGCCGCTGCGTCGGCTGACACGGATGGTATGAAAAAATATATTGGAAAGCATGGAAATCGCTCCCACCAGCACCACCACCAAAGTCATAAACCTAATGTCATAATTTTGCACATGCGACAGTTCGTGAGCTAACACACCCTCTAATTCCTCGTTGGTTAGTTGTTCCAGAGCGCCGCGAGTTACAGCGATAGTAGCTGTTTCCGGGTTGCGGCCGGTAGCCAAAGCGTTTATAGCCGAATCTTCAATAATATAAATTTTGGGCGCGGGCAAGCCGGAAGTAATGCAAAGATTTTCTACCATTCTATAGAGATAAGCGTTTTCTTCTTTGGTAATAGGTTTGGCGCCGGCAGACCACAAGGCAATTTTATCTCCTTTAAAATATGAAATCATGGTCATGCCAAAAGAAAATCCAACTGCAAAAAGCACGCCGCCGTAATTATCAATACCGCTAGTCACATCAAAAAGATAGCCCAAGCCGACGATAATAAGAATAAAGACCAGCATTAGCGCCACCGACTGTCTTTTGTTGGAGGTGATCTGGGAGTACATATGATTTATATTGTGTTTTTCAGTTGTCTTTGCTTTTTATAGTTACACGATTAGGCGCACCTGGGAAATATTATCTGTATATATTTTGATAGTAAATTTTACATGAGGGTGTTCTCTGTTTTGGTAGTTGTATAGTGGGCCGTTCCATGATTTGTCACTGCTTACATATCTTACAATACCGGTTTTTTGAGAATAAAAAGCAATATCTTCAGGTTTTACATTTGATTTTATCGCATTTTTAAATGTATCTAGGATAGGAAATTCTTTGGAAGTCGAAAAAGGGTATATATCTTCAGGAAGACGTATGCTAAATTTCCCTTCAAGTTCCAGACTACTTCTCATCTCATCAGAAGAAATATTTCCTCTATAAGGCCCGCTTTCTATCATACAGAGTTAATTTAGAATTTCACCTGTACATTTTGTTTTTCACCTTCGGCTGCCTGGAAGAATTCGTATTTTTTGAATCCTAATGAGTTGGCGATAAGGTTGGTAGGGAAGACCTCAATTTTAGTGTTAAAGTCGCGAGTATTGCCATTGTAGAAGCGGCGAGCGGCCTGGATTTTATTTTCGGTATCGCTGATCTCGTCCTGCAACTGCAAAAAGTTTTGACTGGCTTTTAAATCCGGATAGTTTTCGGTTACGGCAAACAGGGTTTTGAGGGTGCCGGAAAGCATGTTTTCGGCATTTTCACGCTCTTTTAGAGTGGCGTCTTTTCTGTCATGCACTGCCATGGCCGCGGTGCGAGCTTCGGTTAGTTTTACCAAAGTTTCACGCTCATGGGTCATGTACCCTTTTACGGTTTCTACCAAATTTGGGATTAAGTCATAACGGCGTTTAAGTTGGACGTCTATATCGCTAAACGCTTCGTCTACTCGGTTTTTGCTGCGAATAAGGCCGTTATATACGGCAATAAGCCATACTGCCACTAGGGCTAACCCGGCGAGAACTATGTATAGTGCTGACATATTTTAATTTAAATTAGTTAAACTGTTGGCTTTTTTATGAAGATAGTATATTATATCCGAAGTGAGCGACAAGAAATAATTGATTTTTCTTGGCCGAACGAGAATATAATATACCTTAGTATATTATATAGCAATAGAAAATACAAGGATTTAAGCTTGGATTTTTAAATTTACTAAAGATTTTTATGGTAACTTTGCTTATTTTTATTGCCGTGCTGGCCGTACTCGTCATCTCCCATGAATGGGGTCATTTTGTGGCGGCGCGAAAAAGCGGTATGAAAGTATATGAGTTTGGATTTGGATTCCCGCCCAGATTATTTGGCATACAAAAAGTAAAAGATGAACAAGGCAATGGCAAGTGGCGTTTTATTTGGGGTAAAAAAGAAGATGAAGAGCAGATGGGGGAAACCGTCTATTCTTTTAATATTATTCCGCTGGGCGGCTTTGTGCGCATTAAAGGCGAAGACGGTCAGGAAGTTGGGCCAGACAGTTTTGCCGCGCAAAAAGCCTGGAAAAGAGCAGTTACGTTAATGGCCGGCGTTGGTATGAATATTGTTACGGCTTTTATTTTGCTTTCGGTTGGTTTTATGATTGGCGCGCCGCAGGCCGTAGATAGTTTGCCCCCAGGCACTACCACGGAAAATAGACATATAGAAATTATAGAATTAATTGCGGATAAGCCGGCAGCCGCAGCCGGTCTGCAACCCGGCGATATTATTGTAAGTTTAGATAATCTGCAAAATCCGAGCGTGAAAGCTATGCAGGAATATGTGGATGCTAATAAAAATAAAGATATAAAAGTTACAGTGAAACGAGGAGATGACACCATAGAAAAAAATATTCGCCCGTTTGTATATGAAGATACCGGAAAAGGCGGTTTGGGCGTAAGTCTTATAGAGGTAGGGCTGGTACGCTATCCGTGGTATAGGGCCATTTATTACGGCTTAATCATGACCGGCTTGTATTTAAAAGAAATTTTGTTTTCATTTTATTATCTAATTTCCGGATTATTTGCCGGCGCGCCGGTGGGTGAAGCGTTGTCTGGCCCGATAGGCATAGCGGTCATGACCGGCAAAGTTGCCAAATTAGGATTTAGCTACTTGTTAAATTTTATGGCTTTGTTATCGCTTAATCTGGCTGTGTTAAATGCCCTGCCAATCCCGGCGCTTGATGGCGGAAGGCTGTTATTTTTGATTATCAGCAAACTTAAAGGCAAGCCGGTTGAACAGCGGTATGAACAGATAGCGCATGGAGTTGGATTTGTACTGTTAATTTCTTTGGTTGTGTTAATCACCGTAAAAGACCTGGGGAATTTTAAAGGATTGTTTGTTAGTTTATTTCAAAAAGTGATCGGATCATAATATGCAGGATAAGTTACAACAAATAAAAACCGAAGCCTTGCTGGCGCTTAAATCCGTTAAGGATAAGATTCAGCTGGAGGAATTGGAAATTAAGTTGTTGGGCCGCAAAGGCGGACAGCTTACCGAACTTCTTAAAGGATTAAAAGATTTAAGCGAAGATGCAAAGCGAGAGGTGGGACAGCTGGCCAATGAAATAAAAAAAGATATTGAAAGCGCGCTTGCAAAAAAGAAAACTGAGTTTGTGCAGCAAGAAATGGCGGGGTTGTTGGAAAAAGAAAATTTAGATATCACGCAGCCGTCCTTACCGCCGAAAGTGTTGGGACATGCACATCCCAATACTATTATTCAAAATGATTTGGAAGATTTATTTACTTCCATGGGATTTTTAGTTTTAGATGGTCCGGAGTTAGAGAGTGAATATTACAATTTTACCGCTTTAAATATACCGGCCGATCATCCGGCGCGAGACATGCAGGATACCTTTTATATAAAAGGCCATAGCGATTGGGTAATGAGAACGCACACCTCGCCGATGCAGGTGCGGGCCATGCAAAAATATGGCGCGCCGCTGCGAATGATTGTGCCGGGGAAGTGTTTCCGCAACGAAGCAACTGACGTGCGCCATGAACACACATTTTATCAATTAGAAGGAGTGGTCGTGGATAAAGATATAAGTTTTGCCCACATGAAAGGCGTGTTGGAGTCGGTTTTTAAACATATTTTTGGGCCTGTTACTAAAATTCGTCTGCGTCCGAAATTTTATCCGTTTGTAGAGCCGGGAGTAAACGGTGAAGTGACTTGTTATTTGTGCAAAGGAAATGGTTGCCGTTTGTGCAAGCAAACCGGTTGGCTGGAAGTATTTGGCGCGGGTATGATCCATCCTAATGTGCTAAAGGAAGGCGATATTGATCCAAATATATATCAGGGTTTTGCGTTTGGTTTTGGTCTGACGAGAATTGCCATGCTTAAATATGGTATAGAAGATATCCGTCTTTTGGAAAGCGGAAGTATGAAATTTTTGGAACAATTTTAAAGAATATGTTAGTCTCATTTAATTGGTTAAAAAAATACGTTAACCTTCCGGATTCTATTACAGCCGCAGAAGTAGCGGCGCGGCTAAAGGCCAGTACCGTGGAAGTGGAACATGTAGAAATACAAGGCAAAAACTTGGAAAATGTTGTAGTTGGTAAAGTTTTATCTGCCGAAAAACATCCTAATGCCGATAAATTAAAATTATGTAAAGTAGATGTGGGCAATGAACAGCTGCAAATTGTTTGCGGGGGCAGCAATGTAGTGGCAGGCATGCTGGTGGCGCTGGCCAAAGTGGGTGCAAAAGTAAAATGGCATGGAGAAGGTGAATTAATAGAATTAAAACCGACCGCCATTCGCGGGGTGGAATCGGCTGGGATGATTTGCGCTTCTACCGAAATTGGTTTGGCCGAACTTTTTCCACTCAAAGACGAAAAAGAAATAATGGACATTACTCATCTAAAAGCCAAGCCAGGAACGCCTTTAGCGCACGTTTTGGGGTTACATGACGCGATTTTAGAAATAGATAATAAATCACTCAGTAATCGGCCGGATTTATGGGGTCATTATGGCATAGCCAGAGAAGTGGCGGTGCTTTTTAATAAAAATTTTAAGGAATACAAAACAGATAAAATTAAGCCAGGTAAGGGGATTGCAGTTACAGTAGAAGTTGAAAATACTAAACTCTGTCCGAGGTATATGGCCGTGGCCGTATCGGGAGTAAAAGTAGGTCCGTCGCCGGAGTGGCTGAAAAAAAGTTTGTCAGCCATTGGATTACGTTCCATAAACAATATCGTAGATATTACCAACTTCGTTATGATGGATTTGGGGCAGCCGCTCCATGCTTTTGACGCGGCAAAAGTTATAGATACTACGATTGTGGTCCGCACCGCCAAAGATGGCGAGGAATTTGTTACCCTTGATGGCGAGAAAAGAAAACTAGATTCTTCCATGCTTATGATTACCGACCAGTCAAAGGCCTTGGCCATTGCCGGAGTAATGGGAGGCTTGGACAGTGGTATAACCGACCAAACTAACACGATTATTGTTGAATCAGCTAATTTTGACGCTGCTTCCATACGCCACACTTCAACCAGGCTTGGGCTGCGCAGCGACGCTTCGGCTCGATTTGAAAAAAGCTTAGATCCAAGTCTTACCATGCCGGCTTTACAAAAAGCCGTAGAATTAGTGCTGCAAATTTGTCCCGGAGCAAAAGTAGCCAGCAAAGTTGCGGAAGCATCAAAGTTTAGCGTAAAACAAGGTCCGATTATACTAAGCATGGGGCTCTTGGAGAAAAAAATCGGGGCAAAAATATCTAAAAAAGAAGTAGAAAGAATTTTGACTCAGCTTGGTTTTGAGGTAAAGAGCAAAGGCGAAGGATTTGCAGTTAAAATTCCTACTTGGCGCGCCACTAAAGATATTTCCATTGCCGAAGATTTGGTGGAAGAAATCCTGCGTATGTATGGTTATGACAAGATAGAATCGTCGCTGCCAATGTTTGCCATAAATCCTCCGGAAGTTAATAAATTAAGAAAACTGGAACGGGGAGTAAAAAATATTTTGGTACGTTCACTCTCATATACCGAAGTATATAATTATTCTTTTGTCAGCAGCGAGCAGATAGCAAAAATCGGGGACGATGCCGCAAAGTATATTGCTTTAGATAATCCGCTTTCAAAAGAAAAGCCGTATTTGCGCCGATGCCTGCTTCTTAATTTGCTGGAAAATTTAGAGCAGAATCAAGCAGGAAATAATACGTTACAGTTATTTGAAATTGGCAACGTGTTTCGTGAAGAAGACTCCGGTTTGCGCACGGAATCTAATAAAGACAGCTTGTTGCCCGGACAAGATACCTGGTTTACAGCTGTATATATGGAGAAGAAAAATAATACGCCGTTTTGGGAGGCAAGAAGCATGGTAGAAACACTTTCAAAAACTATATTGCCCGGCATTTCCATTTCCAAATCCGGCGCAGACGGTATTGCCCGGCACCCTTCTCGTTCAGCCGGCCTTATGATGGGAGAAAAAAATGTGGGATCGGTATATGAGTTACATCCTAAAGTAGGGGACAATTTTGGGTTGGAAGGACGGGTAGCAGTAGTAAAAATAAATTTAAGCGTCGTGGCCGATCTGCAACAATTTGAAACAACATATACGCCAGTACCGGCATTTCCGGCTGTGGAAAGGGATTTGGCAATTATTGTAAAAAAGAACATAGCCCACGAAGATATTTTATCGGCAGTTTTTAAATCCGACCCGCTGCTTCAGTCCGTTAGTTTGTTTGATGTATACGAGGGCGCACATGTTGGCGCGGATTACAAGAGCATGGCCTATCATTTTATTTATAGAAATAATGAGCGAACTTTGGTAACTGAAGAAGTGGAAAAAGCCCATCAAAAAATAATTGATATCTTAAAAAAGAATTTTAAAGCCGAAGTACGGTAAATTTTCTTGACACAAATTTTTGCCAGTGAGATAATGACTATATAATTATTAATTTTAATGGAGGGAATATGTTTGAGAATTCAAAAGATATTTTATACCTGGTAATCGCGTTCTGCGTTTTATGGGTAACCGTTTTCTTGTGCTGGATGTTTTATTACGTCACCAGAATTTTGAAAAATGCCAATCAAATTGCCGAAGAATTTCGCGCGCGATTGCAAATCTTAACTGAAACCATAAATTATTTAAGAGGTAAGGTAGAGAGTATCCACAGTTTAGTGAGCATGGCCAGCGGCGGTGTGGCCGGAGTGGTAAAAAGCATGGTAAGCAAAAAAGCCAATGAGTGGATAAGCAAAGGTTCGGATAAGTTTAACTCCGCAGCCAAAGAGGCCGTAGATAAAGCCGTAGAAGCCACGGCCAAGAAGATGAAGAAGACCACTAAAAAAATCTAATGAAATTCAATTAAAAAATACCCTGCAAAAGGGTATTTTTTGACGTTGATTTTGTTTTTCCTTTAGGGTAAGATAGGCCTTGAAAGAGAGTCTTTTTAGATATATTTTATGTCGGATTTCGTTCATCTGCACGTCCATTCCCACTATTCTTTGCTTGACGGGTTGCCAAAAATAGATGAGTTGGTTATCCATGCCAAAAGCTTGGGGTTTAAAGCTTTGGCGCTTACCGATCATGGCAATATGTATGGCGCCATTGAGTTTTATGAGGCCTGCCAAAAAGAGGGTATAAAACCCATTATTGGCGTGGAAGCATACCTAACCGCCGGCGATCATTTGGAAAAAAATAACCGAGATGAAAAAGTATACCATCTCGTTCTTTTGGCATTAAATTATACCGGGTATAAAAACCTCATGAAATTGTGTTCGGTGGCAAATTTGGAAGGGCTTACCGATAAGCCGCGTCTGGATAAAGCGCTTCTAAAACAATATCACGAAGGTGTGATTGCTTTGTCATCTTGCGCGGATGGTGAGATTCCTTGGATTTTACAAAAAGAAGATAATTATGAAAAAGCTAAACGAGTGGCGCTGGAATACAAAGAAATTTTTGGTGAAGAAAATTTTTATTTGGAACTAATGGATTTGCCAGCGCTGGAAGGTCAAATGGATTTAAATACCAAACTTATTCAATTATCTAAAGATGTCGGCATACCGCTCGTGGTAAGTCGCGACGCGCATTATCTGAATTCCGAAGATGCCGAAGCGCAGGATATTTTAACCTGTATTCGTGACGGCCGAACTTTGGAAGAAGATAATCGTATGAGTATGAGCAGCGTAGATTATTCGCTGGCGCCCGCCAAAGAAATTGTTGGCCGCTTCAAACATATTCCCGAAGCAATTATAAATACGGCCAAGATTGCCCAGCGGGTGGATTTAAAAATAGAATTAAACAAATGGCATTTTCCCGATATTGATATTCCATCGGGCAAAACCGCGGACCAGTATTTGCGGGAACAGGTTTATGAAAAATTGCCGCAGCGTATTCCCATGACCGAAGAAGTTAAAAAACGCGCCGATTATGAATTAGACATTATTGCCAAAAAAGGCTATTCCCCGTATTTTTTAACCGTAGCCGATTATATTGGCTACGCGCGTGAACATAAAATCATGGTGACTACTCGCGGTTCGGCCGCCGGTTCTATCGTTTCTTTTGCGATGGGAATTGTCATGGATAATCCGTTATTTTTTAAACTTCCGTTTGAGCGATTTTTGAATCCGTTTCGTCCTAGCCCTCCGGATATTGACGGCGATTTTGCCGATGACAAGCGCGATGAAATGATTGCCTATGTGACCAAAAAATATGGGGCTGATAAGGTGGCGCAGATTATTACGTTTGGTACGATGATGGCGCGAGGCGCGGTAAGAGATGTGGGGCGAGCGCTCGGTTATTCCTATTCTTTTTGCGACCAGGTGGCCAAAATGATTCCGTTTGGCGCGCAAGGATTTCAGATGACGCTTACCAAAGCTCTGGATTTGGAGCCGGAATTAAAAAAATTATACGATAAGAATTCCGAAGCTAGGCGCTTGCTTGATCTGGCTAGAAAAGTTGAGGGCTGCGCTCGCCATACGTCTATCCATGCAGCCGGCGTGGTGATTTCGCCTACGCCGCTTACGGATTTTACCCCGGTACAGCTGGAAACCGGCGGTGATAAAGTAGTTACCCAATACGAAATGCATTCGGTAGAAGCAGCCGGAGTTTTGAAGATGGATTTTTTGGGTATCCGCAACCTTTCTATTTTGGGAAACGCCATTGAAATTATTGAAAAAACCACCAATCAAAAAATTGATGTATATAATTTGTATCCATGGAATGATAAGAAGACGTACGAAATGCTTGCCCGCGGCGAAACGGTTGGTGTATTTCAATTATCCAGTTCGGGCATGACCAGATATTTAAAAGAACTTAAACCAACATCAATTTTTGATATCATGGCGATGGTAGCACTGTTTAGACCGGGGCCGATGGAATCTATCCCGAGTTATATTCAACGAAAAAATCATCCGGAAATGATTGAATATGAAGATCCGCGCATGAAAGAATATTTGGACCAATCGCTTGGGCTGATTGTCTATCAAGACGACGTGCTCTTAACAGCCATAAATTTAGCTAATTATAACTGGGAAGAAGCCGATAAATTCCGCAAAGCGATGGGTAAGAAGATTCCCGAAGAAATGGCCAAGCAGAAAGAGAAATTTTATAAAGGCGCCAAGGAATTTGGTAAATTATCACAGGAAAAAATAGACAGATTATGGGAGCGCATTGAACCGTTTGCGGCCTATGGTTTTAACAAAGCCCACGCGGCCAGTTATGCGGTGGTGGCATATCAAACCGCGTACCTTAAGGCAAATTTTCCGGTTCAATATATGACCGCTATCTTGATCGCGGAAAGCGGTGATATAGATAAAGTTCCGGAAGTCATCTACGAATGTGAGCGCATGGGCGTAAAAGTATTGCCGCCCGATATTAATGAAAGTTTTAAGAATTTTGCCATGATTGCCGGCAAAGACGGTGAGTCAGCCCATATTCGTTTTGGTCTAAACGGTATTAAAAATTTGGGTGAAAATATTGCCGAAGCTATTTATCGAGAGCGCAAAGAAAATGGTAGATACAAAGATTTGCAGAGCTTTTTGACTAGGGTTGGCCATAAAGATTTAAATAAAAAATCTTTGGAAAGTTTGATAAAGTGCGGGGCTTTGGATAGTTTTGGCCATGACCGCGGATTTTTGTTTGGCAATATAGAAAACATTCTGTCTTTTGTGAAACAAATTCGCGAACATAATATGAGTACGCAAAACTCTTTGTTTAGCGGTACAAATATCGACATGTCTTCCAAGCTTAAGTTGGCGGATAAGCCAAATGCCACGGAAGCGGAAAAATTATCCTGGGAGAAAGAATTGCTTGGTTTGTATGTTACCTCGCATCCGTTTAGTAAATATCAGGAACTAATGAAAGAATCTCTTACGCCGCTTAAAGATTTGTCCGGTAAGCCGCGTAACCAATGGGTGGTAGTGGGCGGTATGATAGACGCGGCCAAGAAAAAAATAACTCGCAGCGGCAAGGCTATGATGTTTGCCAAACTTTTGGATACAACCAGTAATTTGGAACTCTTAGTTTTTCCAAAAACATACGAAACGACCAAAGATATTTGGGTGGAAGGACAGCCGGTATGCGTGATCGGCAAAACCTCGGAAGACGAAGGCGATGATAAGTTATTTGTAGAAAAAGCGTATTTGCTTACCCCCGAAAACGCGCCGCTACTAGCCCAACAACTGGCTTTAGGAAAAAGCCATGATCCTAAACCGTCGGCTTCCGCTCCAGTGCAGTCTTTTGAAATTATAATTAATCAGGAACAGATAAAATCAAAAGGTGATGCCATTAAAAATATCCTGAGTAAATATCCGGGAGATAAGCCGGTGGTATTAAAAGTTGGCTTCAAAACAATAAAAACTTCGTACCAGGTAAGTGATTCAGACGAGTTAAGAAAAGAGCTGTCAGTTTTAGTTGGCTAATCTCCAGTTTGGGTCGGCCTTTATTTTTTTCCAAGAAGTATACTCTTTTTGTTTGGCATGATGATATCCGGTCACCGCGATCATAGCGCCGTTATCCATGGCATATTTCATTTGAGGGATTTGAAAATCAGTATCAGGTAAATTTTTATTAATTTCTTCCTGCAGTGTTTGTCGCAGTTTTGGATTCGCGCTCACGCCGCCGCCCAAGATGATAGTTTTTGGCTTATATTCTTTGGCGGCTTTCATAGTTTTGCTTACGAGCACATCTATAATCGCTTGTTCAAAACTGGCGCAGAAATCGTTGATATTAAATGTTTCTTTGTTGTCTCGCAGCCAATAAAGCGCCGAAGTTTTTAGTCCGGAAAAACTAAAATTATAATCTTTGCTATCTATCATTGGTCGGGGAAAGTTAATGGCCTTCGTATTGCCGGTTAGTGCTAATTTAGAAATCTGCGGACCGCCCGGATAGGGAAGGCCGATAAGTTTTGCGCCCTTATCAAAACATTCTCCGGCTGCGTCATCTATGGTCGCGCCTAGAAGCTTATATTTACCATGATTTTTCATCAAAATAAGTTCCGTGTGCCCGCCGCTAACTACTAAACATAAAGCAGGAAATTGGAGTGGCGTAATATCTAAATCTTCCTGATTTTTTATTTGCGTAGAATAAATATGTCCTTCAATATGGTTTGTAGATACGATTGGTAAATCAGTTATATAAGATAAAGTTCGAGCAGCTTCTACGCCTACCAGCAATCCAGTAATAAGTCCGGGGCCAGAGGTGACGGCGATAGCATCTGGTTTTGGTTGGTTTTCAAGCACGGCTTCAATAAGCGGTACGATTTTTTCCGCGTGCATGCGGCCAGCAATTTCCGGCACCACGCCGCCATATTTTTTATGAATATCAATTTGCGAAGCGGTTTTTTCGGATAAAACAAAACAACCCTTATCAGAGCAGTCCAGAAGAGCAACCGAAGTGTCATCGCAAGATGATTCAATACCGAGTATTAACATATCGTGTCAGGGGAGAGATTCGAACTCTCGACCTCAGCGTTATGAATGCTGTGCTCTAACCAACTGAGCTACCCTGACTTTTACTCTACAATTAGAGATAATCATACTAAAAATACTCCTCAAAGTCAACCCTGTTAAATTCTTTTATTTACTTCTTATTTCCCTTATGTATAATACATATAACCGTGGCCGGTGCCTGTAGTTTACAGGCATAAACCACGAGAACGCATGGCTAAAGAAAGCGAGGAGTTATGCGCGCTCTTTTTATCGCCATAGGATTGGTTCTTAGTTTGGTTGCAGGTTGCGGCCACTTCCCGTACGTGAACCTACGCGAACCTATCTATCTGGTAACAGAGGATAGCTTCTTCGTAGGTTGTGAGAAAGATTGGCAGGGCCAGGAACAGTGTCGCGATCGGCGTCGGGATCAAGTAAAGGCAGGCATTAGTCAGTGGTTCAGGTTTTTCACCAAGAAAAGCAGACCCGAGGTGTACATCGTTGGGTCAACTAGTGAAATTCCAAATGGCACGATTAATCGGCCGATTCGTCTGCGAGTCCAGCCGGGCCTTTGCAAAGACCCTGATCCAGGTGAAGCAGGCGCTTGTTACAGGCGGAATAATTTTTGGTCGTCGCCAGAGATAGTGTTTGATAGAGCAGATCAGATCTTGCAAGCTCTGGTAGCTCACGAGTTTGGTCACGCGCTTGGGCTGAACCATTATGAAAGAGAAGGCAAAGATCACTCTGTCATGTCGGCGGGTGAAGTAGGCGACAATGTGGTCTTGGATGATATAGAGCGAGTCTGCAGAGAGCACAATGAATGTCCGCTTTTGGCAGGCGCAGAAGAGTACAAGAATGTTGGATTCGTATATTAGCCTTTCAAGGGCCGTTCGTTATCTTGGTCTCGCAATCTTCGGAAAGCGAGACTTGTAGTTTTTATCAAATTTTTAAATGGGTATTTTGGGTAACTTATTGACTTTTGCTGTAAAATATAGTAGAATATTTTCACAATAAATCAAGAAAAGGCCTCATCGTCTAGTGGCTAGGACACCACGCTTTCAATGTGGTAACACGGGTTCGATTCCCGTTGGGGCTACAACAAACAAAAAACCGCTTACTTAAAAGCGGTTTTTTGTTTAGTTAGTTTATGATATGCTTAAACTATAATTTTATTTATGCATATACTTTTTCTCATCATAGCTTTTCTTGCAGAAGTAGTTGGCACCATTGCCGGTTTTGGGTCATCTACCATTGCGCTGCCAATCAGCCTTTTATTTCTTGATTTTAAAACCGCCATCATTTTAGTTGCTTTTTTGCATATTTTTGGAAATATAGGCAGAATCAGTTTTTTTCGTTTTGGATTTGATAGAAATATTTTATTGAAATTTGGTGTAGTAAGCGTACTTTTTTCATTAATCGGAGCATTGCTAGTAAATTATATCCCACAAGAGGTGTTAAAAGGCGCGCTTGGTATTTTTCTAATCATTTATTCCTTTATATCTTGGTCGGGGACATTTAGATTAAAAGCTTCAAACGCGACCACCCTAACAGGCGGAATGTTGTCGGGATTTTTGGCCGGTCTTATTGGTACAGGTGGCGCTTTACGCGCTATGTTTTTAAGCACCTTTCAGTTGCCAAAGGAAAAATATATTGCCACAGCCGCGGCCATTGCTTTGGCCGTGGATGCGACAAGGATACCCGTTTATATTGGAGGTGGCTACTTAGATAGCAATTTATATTGGTTAGTACCCCTGATTTTTATTACCGCTATCGCCGGTTCTTTTGTAGGTAAAAAAATTGTGGATAAAATTCCGCAGAATTTTTTTAGAAGGGTAGTATTGTTAGCTATTTTTATGGTTGGTGTTAAGTTTATTATTGATTGGTTATTTTAAAAAGTTTGCCAAGTGTCTCGATTAACCCTGCAATCATGAAAAGTATTCAAAAGTGATGAAATTTCACTTCTCAAATTTCAACTAAAAAAGCCCTTCAATCAAGAAAGGCTTTTTAAATTTTGTTTTTATACATCCGAGCTCACACAACGTAACAATTAAATTATTCTGTTGTGCGAGTGGCCCGGATGTACTATGTGGGCCGCTCTGGACATCTGTGTGCGTCTGAGTTGGCCTGTTCTTCTGTCTACGGCTGCGGTAACTGGTCCGGGTGTGCCAGTTCATCTCGGTACCAGGAGGCGAATCGGTTTCCCAATAGTGCCTGCCAGGCATCGTAGCTCTGCTGGAGTACTCCAGCGTCGCTTGACTCTTCGGTGCTCAGTTCCAGCCTACGCAGGTAGCCGGCCTGGTAGAGTGCCAGCAACATGCGAATCTGTGCAGCGTACGCACCGGGTTCGTGCTGGGTTGGATCTGTTGGGTCAAACCGCTCTTCCAGATACCCGGCGCAATCTGCCCCGTGAAACAGCTCGTGGTACAGGCTGATCGGCAGGATGGACGGATGGGATTGGACGCGTGAATAGCCATACAGGTCCATTGCGCACATGTGGCCGAGTCGGCCATAGGTCGGCTTGTCGGGGTTGCTGTTGATAGCAACGAGCTCCTGGTAGGAGGCGTTGAAGGTCCTGCTGCCGTTCTTGTACTCCTGCGCCAGCCGCATGATGGCTCGGTCGTGTGGCGTCTGCAACTCTCGTGACGAGCGCAGGCTCAGGATGAGATCCAGTGCTTCCAGCAGTCGTTGCCTATCCACCCACGGTTGGGAGGGTGTGCCTCTGAACTCTATGTCGAATTTCACGGGCAGCGGCACGAAGAAGCGGCCGGCCTCCGTCTGGATGACGGGTGCCGAAGTCGGTATGGGAGTGTTGCCCGTCTGGTCCTTTTTGTTCTTCAGGACCACGGCCACCACAACCACGCCAACGACCACCAGCACAACCAGCAGGAGCCGATGCGACGACCGTTGCGCCTTCTTCTGCTTTGACTTTTTCTTGGACATTTTCCTTCTCCGGTTAGGAGGGGGTTATCTAGGTGACTTTGGTTCTAGAGTAACGGATAAGCATATTAAAAATAATGGGTTTTGTCAAGGTAAGCTATAAAAAATATCAAAAGTTTGCCACCTGTTTGGATTAGCCCTGCAATGTGCTCAAAATCATACTTTGACAAGGCGTTAAATTCTGCTAATGTATTGTTACCGCACACCCAGCGGCTAAACGAAGGGAGTTTGTCATGGCCCGTGGTACAACGATGAAGCCCGTTCAAGACATCAGGGCTGGTGAGATGGTCCGACCAGGATCTGACTGGAAGGAGGGATGCAACGCCTCCGCCACTCGCTACCTGCCCCTTGATCTTGAGCGGAGTTATAAGGTGAGGCGCCCGCTCGATGAAAACGGCTGGCTCGCGCTTGATCCTGGTGAGGATCATCGCTTCATGAGCACCGTGATCAACGTGCACTTCAAGGATCGGGACCAGCAGGTCACGGTGATGTGGCACAGCGAGTGATAGTCAGCCGCAAGTAGTCCTCAAGGTTCGGCCTTGTGCACGTACCGCAGTTCTCGCGCAACGAGTGCACGAGGCAGGCGGTGCGACAAGACTCTGCTCGCTCTACCTGTTTGGAAGTTAAAGTTTGACTTTCAAACAAGGAGAATTTTTAGCGAGCAGAGCTTTTGTTTTTAATTGACTTTGCTTTTTAATAGATGTATCGTACAAAGATAAGAAATTAAATAATTTTATATGAAATTAAAATTTTTTATATTCTTTCCTTTAGTGTTACTTGTGCTTGGCGCAGGCTGTGTTAATAAGCCTGGAAAATCCGATTCTCCAAATTCAGCCGGAATTTTTAAAAGTTCCACCTCAAATAAGGTGGATTTGAGCAATAAGAACCTAAGCCGCGTTCCAATGGAAATTTTTGATAATGTAAGTATTACCGAGTTGGATTTATCCGGCAATAATTTAACGGGAGCGTTGCCAGCTGAGATAAGAAAGCTTAAAAATTTAAAAGTACTGAGCATCAAAAATAACAACATGACCGGTTTGCCAGCCGAATTAGGCCAGCTTGCAAATTTAGAAATTCTTGATGTTTCTAGTAACCAACTTACCGGATTACCTTATGAGCTTGGCAATTTAAAAAAATTAAAGACAATGAATCTTTCGGGTAATAATTATTCTACGCAGGATTTAGAAAGAATTAGAAAAGATTTGCCTACGACCAACTTTATTACTGACTGAGAATAGGGCGTTCTGATTTTTAATGAAATTACAAAGCATAAAAGGAGCCTGCTAGGGTTCTTTTTATTTATATTTTATAATTATTTTATCTGTCCTCTAGGAAAATGGGGATAAGGTTACATTTATACGGGAGTCTAGCCTGGCGTGGGGCAAAAAGCGTGCTATAATATAGAAAATTTATTTTTATACCATATGACCATTCTGATAATTGAAGATGAAAAAGATATAATAAAATTTTTAAAGCCCGGCTTGGAAGCCGAATGTTTTGCGGTAGATGTCGCCGAAGACGGGGAAAAGGGGTTATTTTTGGCTACGACCAAAGATTATGATTTGATAATTTTAGATAACAACCTGCCTAAAAAATCAGGCCAAGAAGTTTGCGAGGAATTACGGGCAAATAAAAAAACGACCCCGATCATCATGCTGTCGGTTCTTTCGGATATAGATAAAAAAGTTGAACTGCTCAATGCCGGAGCCGATGATTATTTAACCAAACCTTTTTCTTTTCAAGAGTTGCTTGCCAGAATTAGAAGCCTTTTGCGCCGCCCCAAAAAATTAGAGGATGAAATTTTACGTATAAATGATTTGGAGTTAGATTCAAGACGTAATACGGTAAAACGAGACGGTGAGGAAATTAGTCTGACGCGCAAGCAATTTATGCTCCTGGAGTATTTGATGCGTAATGCGGGTATGGTGCTGACGCGGGGGATGATTATGGAGCATGTCTGGGAAATGGATGTTGACCCGTTTTCTAATACCATTGAAACTCATATTTTGAGCTTGCGTAAAAAAATAAGAAATGCAAATAAGCCGCACGAGCTCATTCAAACAGTGCCAGGCAGAGGGTATAAGATAGAACTTTTATAAATTGTTACTATTATTTTATCTTTTTTTTATTTTGATTTTACCTTTTTTTTAGATTTATTTTTTCTCTCTTATTGTAAAATACAATTTGTTCGTCCGTTCTTTCAAAATTCAATGGGAGAAGGCGAACAATTGCAGGGTAGTATCATGATACAGGGAGGACATCATGAGCGATTTTGATTTGAAAGTGCGAAACGCAACCGTGGCCGATTTGGACAGGGTGGTGGAGTTGGAAACTAATATATTCGCCGCTCACAGTATTACACCGTTTGTGCGCGAGCATTTTGACGCTTGGCTTGAGGTGTATTCGCGAGGGTTCTTCGTAGCCGAACAAGGCGGTGAAGTTGTAGGTTATACATACACCCAAGTCATCAATTGTAATTACAGTGATCCATATGAACTGGATCGTTGGGTCTCTTTTGATGACGTAAATGACAGGGGCTATACCCGCGCTTCTCATCAGCGCGATGGGAACTATCATCTTGGTGTTAATATTGGCTCAGCCGTGCCTGGGGCAGGCAAGCTGCTTGTAGAAGCGCTCGTGGAACTTGGCCAAAATGTGCAAAAGCCTCTCCTGGGCATGTCGCGCATTAGCGGGCTTAAATCGTATGTTCATCAGCTTGTGCAAACCGGCATTGTGGATGCTGGCACGGCTGCTGTTGCCAAGCATGCGATTGCGTTATATTATGTGCTGGAGTGCGCTAAACTTGCCAGTGGATTCGTACGGCTTATGCCGCAAAGCGCGGGCCTCAGTCATGTTGGTTTGCCTAGTTTGCCCAAGCCGAGCACACCGGATCCGGTACTGTGCAAATACTTGCGCAATAAACACTTTGCGATTTGGGCGCTGCTGCCCGACTTTATTGAGGATCCGGCCAGCCTTAACTACGCAGTCCTGATTGGGCCGGCTAAGTGAGCCGCGCATCTTAAAGATTGTATTAAGAATAATATTTTTGTCTTGTGTTTCTCTTCTCCTATAGTGCCGCTGTTGTTGGAGCCATTTGTTTGGCAATGGCAGCGGTTATCTTAAATAAAAAGCGCGACCGCCTGTCTTTATATTTGGTCTTATCCACAATTGGCGTGGGTTTGTGGAACATTTCAAACGCTTTTGCGGATCTAGCCTGGAATAATTTGACAGCCAGGATTTGGTGCGGTTTCGCGCTTATCGGTTCAATGTTTTTCATTGTATTTTATGTAATTTTTTTAGAACAATTTTTAACTCAGCGTTCCTTCAAGAATTATGTAGCGGCTATCTTTATTCTGATACCGGCCATATTTTTTTCTTCAGTTTCTTTTAGCAGAATCTATATTACCGAAATTATTATCCAGGGTACGGCGCCCGCCATTACAATCCCGGGAAAGATTAATTACTTTATACTCGTCTATTCTCTGCTTATTATTTTTTATGGTTTATGGCGACTGCAAAGTTTTTATGCGTCTTTATCGCTCGTTAAACGTAAACAGATACTATATGTAAAAGCCGGATTTATTATAAGTCTTTGTGCCGGTATTATTTTTACGATTATTTTCCCTTTCCTTGGTAATTTCATGCTTTTTTCCCTGGCGGCGCAATTTACCATACTCTCCGTTGTTTTGACTATGTACACGATGTATAAGCATAATTTTCTTGATATTAATATTATTATCCAGCGCGGTTTGGTATACACATTATTGCTAGGTCTGGTAATTTTCTTCTATTTGGCGACCTTATTTATCGTTCAATCGTTATTTTTTAACCACGGGCAAATTTTATATCTTATTGTAGCTATTATTACCTGCGCCGTCGGTATATTTTCCGTCCCGAAGATAGACGCTTGGCTGCGCCGCTTGACTGATAAATTGTTTTTTAAAGACAAATACGACCCCGCCACCGTATTAAAAGAATTGAGCGAAACCCTAAATAGCAATTTGGATTTACGCGATTTGGTGTTGAAAACAACAAATATTTTGAAAAAAAATTTAAAAATCAAAGATATTTATTTTGAATTTTTACCTTCGGATTGTACCCAGGCCTTACAGAAATTAGAGGATTTACAAAAAAAATACGACTCATATGTAATGTTGCGTTTGGAAAAATTAGAAAAGACAGATAAGCTGCTGGGGGTACTGTTTTTAAGCCCCAAACTCTCCGGAGATGGGTATAGTGACACGGATAGCAGTTTGCTTAATATCTTTGCGCATCACATGACGCTCGCCTTAGAGAAATCTCAGCTATATGAACAAGTCAAAGATTATTCTAAGAATTTAGAAATTAAAATAGAGCAGCGCATGGCCGAGCTTAAACAGTTGCAAGAAAAACAGTCCCAAGAACTATTTGATATTGCTCATCAGCTGCAAACACCGCTTACCGTGCTTAAAGGCCAGGTTCAAATACTCGCCGCCGATTTGCAAGAAAAAGATAAAACCCAACTTTTAGAGACTAATGTAGACAGAATATCGCAGTTTGTTTCAGGGCTGCTTAAACTTGCTCGGTTGGATTTTGAAGGCGAGCAGCGTAGAGAAAAAATAAATTTTAGCGAGTTGCTTTCCAGTCTAGTAGAAGAGTTTTCGGTTATAGCCCAGGAGAGCAGAATAGTATTTGAACATGATATTGAAAAGAATATTTTTGTGATGGGCGATACAAATAAATTGACGGAACTCGTCAGTAACCTGGTGAGTAATGCTATGAAGTATATCGCTCATGAAAGAAGGGTGGTAATCAATCTGAAAAAAGTTGACGCTTGGGCCAGGCTTGAAATTATAGATACCGGAGCAGGTATTTCCGCAGAAGATCTATCAAACTTGTTTAAACGATTTTACCGTGGCCACACGGCTGCCGGCAGCGGCACCGGTCTCGGCTTGGCAATTTGTAAAAAAATCATTGATGTACACCAAGGCAACATTAGAATTACGAGCGAACTACATAAAGGCACGCAGGTGGAGGTACTGTTGCCGCTTGCCTAACATTAGCGGCATAGATCAGATGGCCGTAATTAAAGACGGTTTATTGTGTTTAGGCAGCCTTTCCTAATTTTAGGAAATAATGTATAATATGTTAACTAAATTTATTTTTAATAGATAAAATATGCAAGATCTGCAGGAAATTTTTAACCGTATTCAGGAAATCAAGAAAAAACAAAAAGATATTCGCAGCGCTTATAAAGACGCGCTAGAAGCATCGTTGGAATATAAAGAGATAGGCGATAAGATTAAAACCCTAAGAGAGCGGAAGAAACAGATTGAAAACACCACCAAAGAATCTTATGCCAGTGAATTTACCCAGCTTGATAATTTTAAGATTGATTTGGAGTCAGAGGCTACGGTATTAAACGATGTTGCTTTAACCAAATTGATGAAAGGGGAGACGGTTCAGGTAGTTGATGAGTATAATAATACCTACGAACCGTTATTTACGGTTAAGTTTAAAAAGGCTTAGTGTAAGTCGGTTTTATTGGATCGCTACGGTTAGTCCTTTCTATGCAATAACGCATCCTGCATTCTATCTAAGTTTGTTTTTACCTTCATTTTCCGCAACTCCGCGTCATCTTCCGCGGCCAGTCCTAAGTGGTCGTGAATTTCATCAAGCATGTTGATTATTCTGGTAATTTCCGCTTCAGCTTGAATGTTGATTTGCAGATCCAGCTCTTCTCTGAACTCATCTATTTTATTAGCTCGATTTTGGCTGATCAGAACAATAACGCTTAAAAAAATCGCTTCTAGTGATACGGCTGTAGTTAAAAAACCATGCGGGTACGGATCAAAAATTGGTATATTTGGAATTAAACCCGAATTAAGCAGAAGCCACGCCGCAAAGATAATCGCGTTTAAAATCAAGAACCAAATAGTGCCGAATGAGTCTCGCAAAAAATCAGCCCAGCGATCTATGAGTGTCTTTTGTTTTTCCAGTTTTGTTCTAAACATATAAATGTATATAAGTTATTATTGTCAGTATAACAAAGAGCCCGTAATCGGGCAATAACGTTTTGTCGGATTTTCCTTGACCCTTTGGGGTTAGAAAAGGTATTATAGCTGAATATATGAATTTTCCATTAAGACAAAAAATAACAATTCTACTTGCCAGCTTATTGCTGGTGGCTTTTTTAATTCCGCACATTGCTAGGGCACAGACAACCACCGGTGATTTACCGCCAACTTCGGCCCCTTCTAATGCGGCTGCCACATATAGTCCCGCAGTACCCGCAAGCAGCGATATGCCTCCGGCTTACATTAGTTTATTACAAAATTTAATCACCTTTGGGGAAAATACGGGGTTGGGTTCCACCGATCCAAGATTAATTGTGGCGCGCCTTATTCGGTTGGCTATGGGATTTGTAGGTATTATAGTCCTTGTAATGATACTCCTAAGCGGGCTTGCAATGATGACTTCAGGCGGAGATGAAGAAAAGGTAAGCAGTGCCAAGAAAACATTTTTTAATGCTATTATCGGACTTGTGATTATGCTTTCGGCATATAGTATCGTGGTGTTTGTTTTTAATGCCATAACTGGCGCCAGCGGTGGCAGTAGTACTGTTGAAGCTCCAACTGCGCCAGATCCGGTGGTTAACCCCTAGGTATGAATTTCGTTAAACGAACCATAGAACGCGTTGTCATAGCCGTTTTCACTTTTGTTGTCTGGTGGTTCGTTGTTACACAGATTTTTGATCGGCTGGAACAGCGAATGCCGGTTTTTTTGGCTGGAGTGCTGACATATCTTCTGGCTGCTTATATTCTTCTGCCACGCGTAATTCAATTTTGTTTAATGATACTGCGCCGTGGTCGGGTGCCTCGGTTTACCAGAGCCGCAGATGGATTGCCGGCCGATCCGGTTAATATTATTTTAATAGGTTCCCAGGAGATGCTGCGCAATATTTTTACAATTGCCGGCTGGCATGAAGCTGAACCGATAACATGGAGAAGTATCGTTAAGATGATGCATGCAATTATCCGAAACAAATCTTACGCGAGCGCTCCATTCAGTTCGTTGTATCTTTTTGGCCGTAAGCAAGATTATGGATTCCAGCAGCCCATAGGCAAAAGCCCTCGTCATCGGCACCATGTCCGGTTTTGGGCCGCCAATCTTGACCCGGAAGCAGACATGACAAGTTTTAAATATTGGATGCAAAAACATAGCATAAATCCTAAAGAAGCAAGCATGTGGGTGGGGAGCGGAACAAAAGATATAGGCTTGGCCCTGAAAAGATTTACGTATCAAATTACTCACAAAGTTGATAAAAATGTTGATGAGGAACGTGATTATGTTATTTCTTCTTTACGCGAAACCGGCTTGCTTGCCAAAGAATACTATTCTAACGCAGAACAATTTATCATCGGAAAGTATAAGTCCGATGGGCGAATACTTACCGCTTATATAAAATAGCCGCAGGTAGATAATTTTAAAAAACAAAAATCCTCCGTTGAAACGAAGGATTTTGTTTTGTAAGTTCGTGTTTATTTAAGAGCGTCTTTGAGGCCTTTACCAGCTTTGAATTTTGGTACGGTTACGGCTGGAATTTGAATTTTTTGAGAAGGGTTTTGTGGGTTTACGCCTTGTCTAGCCGCGCGTTTTTTGGCAGTGAAAGCGCCAAAGCCCGTGAGTACTACTTCTCCACCATTCTTTAGTTGTTCCACAACTACGTCCAAGAGAGTGTTTAATGTATCTTCAACCTGGCGTTTTGGCAGGTTTAATTTTTCAGATACTTTTTGTGCTAAGTCTGCTTTGTTCATAGTGTCACCCCCTTTCCAGTTTGAAGATCAAACATAGTAAAATGATTAAATTTTAACTAGTCTTAGCCTTAACTAGGGCTATTAAATTATATCACGGGAGAGTTTTTTTGCCTATGTTTAGCAATTTTAGTTATCCCCAACGCTTGGCGACTCCTAAATTTATTTAGCGTATTCTACAACGCGAGTTTCACGGATAATCGTAACACGAATTTCACCAGGATATTGCAGTTCTTGTTCAATCTTTCTGGAAATATCTTTGGCAAGTTGGAAGGCAGAGTAGTCATCTACTTCATTTGGTTTTACAAATACGCGAATTTCACGACCCGCTTGAATAGCATATACCTTATCAATACCAGGGAAGCTCTTGGCGGTTTTTTCCAGTTCTTCCAAGCGCGCCACAAATTGTTCGTAGCTATCTTTGCGAGCGCCAACTCTGGCGCCGGAAATCGCATCTGCGGCCTTGGCAATAGAAGAGTAGATATTATATGGCTTGTCTTGGTGGTGTGTAAGCGCGGCTTGGCAGATATCTTCATCCATGTTGAATTTTTTCAGGATCATGTGGCCAATTTCCGGATGAGAGCCTTGAGTTTCCTGATCTACGGCTTTACCGATATCATGGAAGAAGCCGCATTTTTTTGCCTTCGCGCTATCAAGGCCCAGTTCGGCCGCCATCATGCCGGCCAGATAACCGGTTTCCATGGAATGGTTGATGATGTTTTGGCCATAGCTGGTGCGATATTTCAAACGACCAACAATACTTACCAGTTTTGGATCAATACCGGTAATACCCATTTTGTATAAAGCTTCTTCACCGGCCTTTTTGATGTCTATGGCTAAGTCTTGTTTAGCTTTTTCTACAAACTCTTCAATGCGAGCCGGTTGAATACGGCCATCGGCCATAAGTTTTTCTAAAGCTAATTTGGCAATTTGTCTGCGGATAGGGGAGAATCCAGATACCACAATCGCATCCGGAGTATCGTCAATGATAAGTTCACAGCCGGTAAGTTTTTCAATGGTTTTAATGTTGCGTCCTTCTTTGCCGATAATGCGCCCCTTCATATCTTCGCTGGTCAGGTGCACGGTAGTAGAGGTAATTTCCGCCGCATGCGAAGAAGCGCAGCGCTGTGTTGCGTCGGCAATAAGTTCGCGGGCCTTTTCATCGTATACTTCAGTTGATTCTTTTTCCAATTTTAAGATTCTGGCCGTAAGGTCGGCTTTGCTTTGCTCCTCTATTCTTTTTAACAATTCTTCTTTTGCCTCCTCTTTTTTAAGATTGGCAATTTGTTGCAGCTTGTCTACTTCCTGATCCCTCATTTTTTCTATTTCTGCTTTTACTTGCTGAACTTTGTTTGCCTGTTCCTGGATTTTCTGTTTGTTGTTTTCCAATTCAATCAGTTTCTGATCAAACATGGATTCGCGTCTTTCCAATCTTTCTTGGATGTTGTGAAGCTCTTGGCGCACTTGTTTTTCTTCACGCTTGGCTTCATCCATAATTTGTGTGGCCTTTTCTTTGCCTTCCAAGATGAATTTTTGTTGCTGAGTCTTGGCTTCGGTGAGCAACTTTTCCGCCTTTGCCTCTATGGAATTAGCTTCAGCTTGGGCTATTTTTTTTCTTAAAAAATATCCAATGCCTATGCCCGTGCCAGTACCGGCTATAGCCAAAATAGCCCAGATTAAATT
>CAZUFD010000001.1:41742-133532 GCA_964619625.1 uncultured Gammaproteobacteria bacterium
CAATGCCTATGCCCGTGCCAGTACCGGCTATAGCCAAAATAGCCCAGATTAAATTTGACATATTTAAAATTCCTCAAAATCTTGAGTAATTACTGATTATTTGAAGAAGAATTAATATTTACCAAGAAAACACAAAAAATCGCAGAACACCCGTCTGTTTCCATTTTTTTTGGGAAGATTTTTGTAGTTTAGTTAGCATAATTTGCCGAACTGTAGCCTAAATCTTGTTTGGTCTTTTCGGTTTCTTCTTACTAATACCTGTAATTAAGCAAGATCAATTAATTAGTAAAACTGAGAATATGGTAGCATTTTAAGGCAGATTTGTCAAACTGCCTAGGCAGCTTCTTAAATATTTATACTAAATTGATCTGCGCTAAATTCATCCCTTGCATCGGGGGTTCCATCGCCGCTAATATCTATAGTTTCTACTCCTCGTTTGAGCTTATTTTCTTTTTCAGCATCCTTGGTTGGAGGAGGTGGTAAGGGCACCTCAATTCTTGGTCGGTCGACTGGCGGCTGGTCATCGTGTTTTCTTCTCCTATCTATTCTTGGCGCTTCTGGGTTTGGCATATACTTATGTTATATCTTTAATGTTAGTAGCATTATTAAGCGAGTATTTGCCGATTTTGGTGCGCGTAAGTTCTTGGCAATAGGCTCCCACTCCGAGTTTGGCGCCAATATCATGGGCTAAGGTTCGGATGTAAGTTCCTGCCGAACATTGTACCTCAATTTTAAGAATCGGCCAACTGTAATCCAATAGTTTGATTTTATAAATTTCAATTTCATTTGGTTGTCGTTCCACACTTATTCCTTTTCTGGCTAGTTGGTATAGCCGTTGCCCGTTTACTTGTTTGGCCGAAAACATGGGCGGTATTTGTAGTTGTTTGCCAACAAATGATTTTAAAATTGTTATAACCTGTTTTTTATTCGGTTGTATCATGCTGTGTGCATCGTGCATTGTGATTTGTCCAGTTTTATCATATGTATCGCTGGTCGCTCCGAGCATAATGGTGGCAATATATGTCTTTGGCATGTTTTTAAACTCATCCAATTTTTTGGTGGCTTCACGACCCACGCCTACAATTAAAAGACCGGTGGCAAACGGATCAAGCGTACCGGCATGGCCGACTTTTATTCTTTTTTGTTTGTCGGGCAAAGGTGTTTTTTTAACCCGATTGCGCACAAAAGCCACCACATCAAAACTGCTCCAGCCTTCGGGTTTGTTGATTAAAAGGAAAGACATATTGTTTATGGCCATATTATGCAAGAGTTTAGAGAAAAGGACAAGAACCCCAAATTGACTTTTAAGGACTTCTTCTATATAATGACGATATTCTATGGGCGTTCCGCCGCATATATTCTCATTCGCTCGGAAATATCCAGATTCAATATTTATAACTCGCAAGCGATTATAAATATTTCACTGTCTATTTCTCTCACTCATTTTGAATATAAAAATTCTGTGAACGTATCCGAATTAGCTAGACAACTCCGAATCCATCCGCAAAAGCTTTTGCAAATTCTGCCTGAGTTTGGTTTTGATATTGGCGCCCGGGCTGTAAAAATAGACGATCGAGTGGCTCAGCAAATCCAGCGCCAGTGGAAACGAATGAAGTTTGTCATGGAAGAGCGAGAGCAAAAGGAAAAAGAAAAGCAGAAAGAATTAGAAAAAGAAGCCCGCAAAAGCAGTGGTGTGACCGTAAACATTGCCGATAAATTAACTGTAAAAGAGTTGGCTGATTTGTTGCAAATGCCAGTTACCAGACTGATTATGGAATTCATGAAAAACGGTATTTTGGCTACTCAAAATGAAAATATAGATCGTGATACAGCGGCACTGGTAGCCCAAGAGCTTGGGTTTACCGTGGCCGAAGGAAATGGCGAAACCAAGGCTGAAGAAACTTCTCATGTGGAAAATTTGGAAAATATTTTAACAACAGAGGGTGGATCTGCCAGACCACCGGTAATTGTAGTTATGGGTCACGTAGACCACGGTAAAACCAAATTGCTTGACTCTATTCGCAATGCCAATGTGATGGCTCAAGAAGCTGGAGGTATTACCCAACACATCGGCGCGTACCAGGTAGTCTGGACAAATCCAAAAACCAAAGAAAAATCTCCGCTTACTTTTATTGATACTCCGGGTCACGAGGCCTTTTCGGTAATGCGCGGCCGCGGCGCCAAGGTGGCCGATATTGCCGTGCTTGTGGTGGCCGCCGACGACAGTGTGAAGCCCCAGACCGTAGAAGCGATAAATATTATTAAAGCGGTAAAGCTGCCGGTAGTGGTGGCGATAAACAAAATGGATAAAGAAGGTGCTGATCCAAAAAAAGTACGAGCCGATTTGTCTCAGCATAATATTTTGGCCGAAGAGTGGGGCGGCGATGTGCCAATGGTAGAAATTTCCGCTAAAAATAATTTAAACATAGATAAGCTTTTGGATATTTTGCTTTTGGTAGCCGATGTTCATGCTGATGAGATAAAAGCTAACCCGGGCAGAGCCGCTGCCGGCACAATTATTGAAGCGCATGTAGACAAAGGCGAAGGTCCGGTGGCTACTGTGCTTGTGCAAACCGGAACTTTAAAATTAAACGACCCTCTAGTAGTAAACGGAGAAATTTACGGCAAGGTGCGCGCCATGAGAGATTATAAAGGGGAAAATTTGAAAGAAGCTGTGCCTAGTTGTCCGGTAAGAATTTTGGGCTTCAAGGTAGCTCCACAGGTAGGAGATATTTTGGATGTGGGCAGCGCCGATTCCGCCACTTTGATTAGCATTAAAGAAAAAAGAAATATCCAATCGGGAGCGGAAAAGAAAGTTGTTTCCAGAACTGCCGACCCGGAAGAAGAGGAGCAGAAAAAAGTTTTGAATTTAGTAATTAAAGCCGACACCCTTGGGTCTTTGGAAGCGATTATCGGATCTTTGGAAAAAATAAAAAACGAAGAAGTGGGCGTGCGCGTGGTAGGCAAAGGTTTGGGAAATGTTATGGCCGACGATGTGGCCAAAGCCGAAACGACTCATGCCGTAATTTGCGGTTTTAATGTAACTCCGGTACTGATTGCCAAAAACATGATTCAAGATAAAAATATACAATTCCTGCAATTTAGTGTAATATACGATCTCATAGATTTCGTGAAAGGTGAATTGAAAAAACTCCTCAATCCGGAAAAAATTGTTATTGAACTCGGCAGTTTGCGTGTGGCGGCCATATTTAGAACGACCAAAAATAGCATGATTGTAGGCGGAAGGGTAGAATCTGGAAAATTAAAAAAAGATGCCAAAATACGAGTAAAGAGAGGTGGAGAAGTAGTTGGTATTGGTAAGTTAGCCCAGCTTCAATCTGGTAAACAAGCAGTGAACGAATTGCCAGAAGGAAACGAAGGCGGTTTGCAATTTGACGGCAAAATAAAATTGGAAGTAGGCGATGTTTTGGAAGCTTATAAAGAAGAAGAAAAGGAAAAGAAATTGATTTTAGATTAGAAACTTCCGGTTAATTTAAATTCCTGTCGGTTCAAAAATTGTGCCGCAAGGCATTTAGCGCCCTTAAATATATTAATTCTTTATTTTCAAAAATCGTATGGAGCAAATTTTTACTGAAGCAAATTTTAATGAAGAAGTTTTAAAATCAAATGTGCCGGTATTTATTGATTTTTGGGCGGCATGGTGCGGACCTTGCCAAATGATGTCTCCGATTGTGGAAGAGATGGCCAAAGGGTATGAAGGTAAAAACATTAAAATTGGCAAATGCAATGTAGACGAAAATCCGGAAATTTCTTCCAAGTACAACATTATGAGCATTCCTTCTTTTATGGTTTTTAAGAACGGCGAGCCGGTAGACCAGGTGGTGGGCGGCGTACCAAAAGAAAAGCTGCAAGCCATGATTGATAAGCATATATAAAGTACATGATTTTTTAAACAGACTCTCTTAACTGGGAGTCTGTTTTGTCTTTACCCTGTTAAATGTCGCTTCGCGACAATCTCAAAGGGATTATTTAACAGGGTTGATTTTTTACCCTAAGTTCGGTAACATAAATGAATAAAATTGTTTTTATATGGGCTCAGCTATGAAAAAGTACGAACCGAAAAAAATTGAGAAAAAATGGCAAACTTATTGGGCTAAAAATAAGACTTTTGAGGTTAAAGAAGATAAACATCCGGAAAATAAGTTTTATAGTCTAATTGAATTTCCATACCCAAGCGGGGAGGGATTACACGTAGGACATCCGCGTCCGTTTACCGCTATGGATGTGATTTCGCGCAAAAAAAGAATGGAAGGCAAAAATGTTTTGTTCCCAATTGGTTTTGACGCTTTTGGTTTGCCTACCGAAAATTTTGCAATTAAGACGGGTAAACCGCCGGCCGAAGTTACGAAAAAAAATATTGCCAATTTTACGCGACAGCTTAAAATGCTTGGGTTTAGTTTTGATTGGTCTAGGCAAGTAGATACAACTGATCCGAATTATTATAAATGGACGCAAAAGATTTTTTTACAATTTTTTAAACATGGTTTGGCCTACAAAAAAAACCAGCCGATAAATTGGTGCCCTAAAGATAAAATCGGTTTGGCCAATGAAGAAGTGGTAAATGGTTGTTGCGAGCGCTGCGGCACGCCGGTAGAAAAACGAAACAAGGAACAATGGATGCTAGCCATTACCAAATATGCCGATAAACTTTTACAAGGATTAAAAAACGTAGACTATATTGAACGCGCGCGCGTACAGCAAGAAAATTGGATTGGCAAAAGCGAAGGCGCAGAAGTGGTGTTTCCACTTCGTATGGTGCCAGGCCAAACCGACGATAAACACAGTGTAAAAGTATTTACCACCCGCCCGGATACAATTTTCGGGGTTACTTTTTTGGCCATTTCGGCGGAACTCGCTCAAAAATGGTTGGATGTTGGCTGGCAGGCAAGCGAGGGAGTAAAAAATTATGTACATGAAGTTTTGCAACATAAAGCTAATATTTCCAGTCGCGAAGAACAAGAAAAGACCGGAGTAAACGCGGGTATAATGGCCATAAATCCGGTTTCCAAAAAAGAAATACCGGTGTGGGTAACAAATTATGTGATGGGCGAAGTTGGCACCGGCGCAATTATGGGCGTGCCGGCGCACGACGAGCGTGATTTTGATTTTGCTAAAAAATTTGGTTTGCCAGTTGTAGAGGTAGTGAGCGGCGCAGCAGAATCTGGACAGGCTTTTTTTGGAGAAGGTGTGGCTACAAACTCCGACTTTTTAAACGGCCTAAAAACCCCGGAAGCCAAAGAAAAAATGATTAATTGGCTGGAAGAAAATAAAATTGGTAAAAAACAAATAAATTACAAATTACGCGACTGGGTATTTTCTCGCCAAAGATACTGGGGCGAACCAATCCCACTCGTACATTGTCAGAATTGTGAAGATAAAAAATATAATATTGTTCTGCTCCACGGATTTGAGGGTAGTTCTAAAACAAATTTTTTCCCTTGGCTAAAACAAACGCTTGAAGAACACGGTCACAAAGTTTTTGCTCCAGAATTACCAAATAGCCAGAATGCAAATGTAGAAGAGCAGATTAAATTCGTTTTGGACAATTTTACTTTTGATGAAAATACAATTTTGCTCGGCCATAGCCTGGGTGGGGTAGTGGCCATGAAAGTTTTGGAAAGAATAAAAAACAAAATCCACCAGCTTGTTTTAATTGACTCTTTTGTTTCTCCGGGTCCGGATCGCGCTTACGCAAGCACAACTACCTGGGAATTTGATTACAAAAAAATTCGTAGTCATGCCGAGGAAATTAGTATGTTGGTAGATAGCACCCATTCAGTAGTGAGTGCTGATCGGCAAGTTGGTATGAGAGAAAATTTACAAGCCGCAATAATTACAAGAATACCGGTTAGAGATCATTTTTGCGCTGAGCGTGAGCCAGAAGTTTTGCAGATGTTTGAACAATCAGGTTGGGTGCCTCTTCCAGAAAGCAAGTTACCTCTCAAACTCCCCAAAGTAGAAAAATATCAACCGACCGATACGGGTGAGTCACCGCTGGCGGCAATGGAAAAATGGGTAAAAACCAAATGTCCAAATTGTGGTGGTGCGGCCAGAAGAGAAACAGACACCATGCCGAATTGGGCCGGTTCAAGCTGGTATTTTTTGGCCTACGCGCTCGGCGGTGAAAAAAGATTAAAAGAAAAGGGCGATAAGTTTTGGAATCAAGAAATGCTAAAACATTGGCAGCCAGTAGATTGGTACAATGGGGGAATGGAACATACAGTTTTGCATTTGCTCTATTCTCGTTTTTGGAATCAATTTTTGTACGATATCGGTATGGTGCCAACACCAGAGCCGTATGCCAAACGCACTTCGCACGGCATGATTTTGGCCAAAGGCGGAGAAAAAATGAGTAAGTCGCGTGGCAATGTGGTAAACCCGGATGAAATGGTAGAGCAGTTTGGCGCCGATGCTTTGCGTGCATATATTATGTTTATGGGTCCGTTTGATCAGGCGGTGGAGTGGGATACCAATGGTTTGGTGGGGGTAAAAAGATTTTTGGATAAGGTTTATATAAGAGTTACGGGGTTAGAAGCTTCAAGAGTTGTGCCTAATGAGTTAGAAAATGCAAATTTTAACAAAAGCGTGAGGCTATTACATCAGACTATCAAAAAAGTTTCTGAAGATATTGAGAGCATGCGTTTTAACACTGCAATTTCGCAGTTGATGATTTTTGTAAATGAAGCATTTGGAACTGAAAAAGATAGAAAACAGATATGGAGGCCTTTTGTTAAGCTACTCTCACCGTTTGCTCCACATCTGGCAGAAGAATTATGGCAGATGCTAAACAAGGAAGAAGGTAAAACAAACAATAGCTCTATAGCGTATGAGCCATGGCCGAAGTTTAATCCGGAATTAATAAAAGAAACCGAAGTTACTTTAGCTGTCCAAGTAAACGGCAAGCTGCGCGATACTTTGGTCGTGCCGGCCGATATTTCCGAAGAAGAAGCCAAAAAATTAGCTCTGCAAAGTGAAAATGTTAAAAAATGGCTAGAAGGCAAAGAACCGAAGAAAATCATTTACGTGAAAGGAAAACTGATAAGCGTTGTGGTCTAGTTTTGCTAAAGAGGGCGATTGTGGTAAAATAGTAGAAAGTTAATTGTATTTGACTATGTCTGATAAAGCTGAAAAAAGAATTTTGCTAGTAGAAGACGACGCGCTTTTAGTCCAGGTTTTAATCCATGCCTTAAAAGAGGACAAGTTTGATATTTTAAATATAGCAAATGGCTTAAAGGTTTTGGATGCAGCTAAAAAGTTTGAACCGGCAGCCATACTACTGGATTTAATTCTGCCTGGATTGGACGGGTTTGCCGTTTTAAAACAATTAAAAGAAGATGAAAAGACCAAACATATACCCGTAGTAGTAATTTCAAACTTAGGTGAGGCGGCAGATGTAAAATCGGCTCTCGCGCTAGGTGCGGAAGAATACTTTATCAAAGCCAACACCCAGTTGGAAAAAATAATTAATTTTGTTAAAAAGATAATCAAAGACTAAACTGATTATTTTATGCCGGCGCCTTCCAAAATGGTGGTACTAATAGTAGAGGATGATGAAGTATTGCTCAGAGCTCTTTACATACTTTTTCATAAGAGAAATTATGTTATAGCGTCGGCCACCGACGGAGCCACGGCCGTGCAAATGGCGCAAAGATTAAAACCAAATTTGATTTTATTGGATTTGCTTTTGCCAAAATTAAGCGGTTTTGAAGTGCTGAAAATTGTAAAATCCGATCCGTCTTTAAAAGAAATACCAGTAATTGTTTTGTCAAACTTGGGAAGCATAGAAGATGTTGAAAAAGCCAAGGCCGCCGGCGCGACAGATTATTTTATCAAAGCAAATACAGATTTGGCCGTTTTGGAAAATAAAATTAAACAAATTTTAGAGATTAAAGCTCTTCCAAAGAGCGAAAAATCCAAGGGCTAATAAAATTAAATGGGATCTGCATGGTTAAATTTGGTTTTATCTTTAACTAACCGCATCTATTCTCGCAAGCAAGAATTAATCCGCAGTACAGGTATAAAGGGGGTGCAGCACGTTTTTGTTTTAGTTTTTTTGGAAATTTTCTTGGCTTTTATTTCTATTCCGCTTTATCTTGGCCTCAAATCAGCGCTGATTCCGGTCTATTTGAAAGAAAAAGGGAGCTATGAAAAAATAAGTTTTGACTATAATCTTCGCAAAGTTCTAACCCTTACCGGGTTGGGCATTTTTTTATTAATTTGGATAATAAAATTGGCTTTGATTGTCTATTTGCCGCAGGCGTATGGGCCGCTATCTCTTTACCGGGTCGGCAAACTTGACCCCGTAGATATGGCGGCAAACAGCGATTTGGGCGCTACCAGCTTGGCTTTTCAATCTGCCAGAACGATCGGCGCTTTGCCCCGTCCGGAATTAAAAGAAGTCAAAAAAATAGCGGGTGGAAATTTTATTTTTTCCGGAGTCGGTCAGCCGGGTATGGAAGCGGTTTTATTACTGTCGGAAAAAAACACCGTTGTTTATTCTGCCCCGATAGGCAAAGACGGTCATTGGGAAATAGAACATTCGCAAAAAGAGATAAAGCTAGGCGAAGGCAATCATTCTGTTTTAGTTTTTAATTTTGATGCTAAGGCAGGCGTGCGCAGCAGCGCCTCGGAAGAAAAATTTTTCAAAATTACCACCACCCGAGCCGATTCGCTCGTTAAAAATATAGACACCCTAACCAATTGGTGGGTAGTGATAGTTATACTGTTGGGCATCCTGCTTACTTTTTTGACTATTTAGTATGGCAAAACAATTTCTAAATTTTTTCTTTCGTTATTCCGGCCTAGTTTTTAATATTAAGCGCGGCATATCGGAAACAAATAAGTGGTACAAGTCCTTATTTTTGTCGCTCGCGCTATTTTTGATTGAGCTGGTTTTTATTATTATTTCTTTGCCTTTTTATTTTTTAATTTCCCCTAAAAAACTTCAAGAACGCGGATTTATTTTTCCTTCATCCGGAGAAAGCGCGGCAGCTTTTAATCATTTTATCGTTAGGCGAAAGATAACTACCGTCACTATTGCCGGTGTTTCCGCAGTTTGGCTGTTGAAAGCGGCAGTACTCGGAGCCATCTCTTATATTTTTTTTGGAGCTGCGCCGATTTTTGCCGATTCGCATTCATGGATATTTTCTAATCCAAGCGATTATGTTTACAATTCTTCCTTGGTAGAAATAACGGGTGGAGCAGCCAGGCTAAAAGATGTTGGCGGTACCACAGTAATTTCTACTACTAATCCCGGGTTTGATAGCGGTACTACCGGCTGGACTTATGCCGATTGGGGCCAGGGCGGCGGCGAAGTAAATGTGACCGGTGCTCGCGTAACTTCTGGCGGTAATCCCGGCGGATGGATAAATATTAATTTTCCTATTGGCAACGGCGATGAGTTGGGCGGGTATTGGCGCCAGCCATTTACAATAAATACGGCAAATCCTTCCACAACCGTTAGTTTTGATTGGCAAGTTTCTGCCCACGACTCCACTCCCGCGCCTATTACTTTTAAAATGCTTGTGTTTGTAGACAGAGCCAGCAGTGCGCCTGTTATAGGACAGGAAGTTTGGTCTTCAGGAGAAATCACTTCTACAAGTACGTGGCAATCAATTTCCAATTTGGATGTTTCGTCTAAAGTAACTAGTACAGGTACATATTATGTAAAAATGGCCGTTTGGCTGGAAACTCCGGGATCAAATACCGGCCCTTTTACTATCGGCTATGACAATATTTTGCTTACATCCACAAGCACTACCCACATTTTTTCTTCATCTTCGCCATCCGTTATTCCCAACACCTCTCTTTCCGCTACTAAAGTAGTTAGTTGGAATTCATTTACTGAAACGGCCGTAAAAAATGGCGGAGAAATTTATTATCAATTATCCGATGACAACGGTTCCAGCTGGAAATATTGGAACGGATCCGTTTGGGCCGCGGCCGCATCTACCAGTAGCGCCAATATCGCTTCGGAAGTAAGCGCTCGTATCTCATCTTTTTCTACCAGCACCAATCAAATAAAATGGAAAGGATTTTTGTCCGGCAATGGCAATCAACAAGTAAATTTAAGCGCTGTGGATATTGATTATACTTCCAATAATCGTCCTGTAATAACCGATATTTCTGCCAGCCAGCAATCCGACGATGGTCTTGTAAACATCGGCTATACTTTACAAGACACGGAAAGCGATCTGTCCAGTTTATCGGCTTATGAATATTCTACCGATTTGGTGAATTGGTTTGCGATGACTGCTTCCACCACCGACCCCGCCCATAGCGGAGTTAGTGGTTTGTCAGCTTCGCCGACCGGCGTGGCGCATACTTTTGTTTGGAACGCTTCGGCCGATTTGGGCGCTGTTTATAATAACTCAGTTTATGCGCGTTTGCGTCCTAATGATGGAGTGGAAAACGGTAATTACGGCACTTCTACCGCTTTTTCCATAGATTATGTGGCGCCAGTTGTGTCTAGTTTGTCTGCTGTTCAAGATTTGGGCGCAGACGATGTGAGTATTATTTATGATTTGTTTGATAATACGAGTAACGACATACTGGTGGAACTTGCTATTTCCGATGATGCCGGCGCCACCTGGAATGTGCCTTCCGGTTCGGTGTCAGGAGCGGTGGGCGCGGGAGTAACTGCCGGCGCGGGTAAAATTATTACCTGGCAGCCCGCGACTGATTTTGTGAGCCAAGAACAAAATGATATGCGCGTGCAAGTGCGCGCCCGCGACCGGCTGGCCAATCAAGGAGGTTTTGTTTCATCAGTTAATTTTTTGGTGGATACAAGAGTGCCAACTGTAAACACAAGCAGCGATTTATTAGCTCAGCCGAGTGCCGGTGATAGCGCGGTATTAATCGGCGGTTCTTTTAATGAAACAAATCCCGGCACCAGCAGTTTTTTTGTGGCTATAAACGGCGCTTCTTATGGCACCGCTACTTACGGAGAGAGTAATACGGCTGCGCCATCACCGCAGCTCACCGGTGTTGGGTCTGTGCTTACCGGCGCGGACTATATTTTCAAGGTGTCTTTATCTTTAGAAGATAAATATGGCCATACTGCGCAAAATGAAAATCTTTCTCCAAATAGCATTTATAAATATGTAAAACCGTATACGCCGCCCGCACCGGCTATAAATAACCCTCAAACTAGTACCCTAGATTTAACGGTAAGCAAACATTCAAGCGAAGCAAGTAATTTGGAGTATGCTATTTTTGAAACATCGCAATCAAAATATGTGCAGGGTGACGGCGCTTTGGGAGCTAGTCCGGTCTGGCAAACTTTAGGTACGGGTGCCGGGCAGTGGGGCGAAGGCGTTTCGGCGGGAGCGGTAACTGTAAAAGATTTGAATCAGCCGATTTCCGCATATATTTTCCAAGTGAAATCCAGAAATATTAGCGATTCGTCTCACGCTGCCAGCAGTGAAAGCGCTTTTTCTAGCGGCGCTTCTTTGTCCTATATTGCCCCCTCTATCACTATTTCCATAGGATCTCTGGCGCAAACTACCAACGGCACCAGGTATGTACCGATAAATTACACAGGAACGGATGCGCAAAGCAATCTTAATAACTTAGCAGTTTATGAATATTCAACAGATAATGTTTTGTGGCAGCCAATGACAGAAAAATCTGGCGTAGGGTCGGATGGAATAAATAATTTAACTTTTGCTCCGGCTGGAACCGAGCATATTTTTGCTTGGGATGTGGGCGCTAATTTATCGAGCGCAGAAATTTCTACGGTACGTGTTCGTTTGCAGTCTTATGATGGCGTGGGCAACAGCAATGTGGCCGTTTCTTCAGTGTTTGAAATTGATACGGCCGGACCGGTTATTTCCGGAGTGCAAGCGGCGCAGTCTGCGGGCAGCGGCAATGTATCGGTTCTTTATGATTTGTCGGATGGAGCCGGTACAAATAATACAGTATCATTTTTCGTTTCCGATAATGCCGGATCTTCGTATGTTGTGCCTACCACTACCGCGGCGGGCAGTGTTGGCGCGGGAGTTAGTTCCGGGGTGGGCAAGACTATTAGTTGGAATGCTCGGGTGGACTTTGATAATCAAAGCTCAAATATCATGCGTGTTAAAATTGGCGCCACAGATCGTTATGGAAATGTGGGCAGCTTTACCGAGTCGGCAAATTTTGATTTAGATACGGCCGACCCTTCTTTAACTGTTGCGAGTGCCGCGCAGACTGTCGGTACAGGTTTGGTAGGGGTGAATTATAATTTGTCGGATGCCAGTTCAACCGTATCGTTTGAAATGTCAGCAGATGGCGGATCAACTTGGCTTATTGCAACTAGTTCAGTTAGCGGCGATGTTGGTTTTGTTGTTTCTGCCGGAGCCAAATCTTTCACATGGAATGCCGGTTTGGATTTTGCTAATCAAGAAACGGCTAGTGCGGTAGCGCGAATAAAAGCCGTTGATTATTTTGGCAACGCCAGCGATTACGCTTTGTCATCTATTTTTTCTTTGGATACCAAAGCGCCAATTATTCAAAATGTAAGCGCAGCGCAAACAGCCGGCACATTCAATGTATCCATAGAATACGATTTATCTGATTTATCTAGTGCGTCCACTGTTTATATTGATATATCTTCCGATGGTGGCTTTTCTTGGGATGTATCTACCTCTACTTTGACCGGTGATGTAGGCGCTGCTATCTCGGTGGGTAATGGAAAAAGAGTGTCTTGGAACGCGGGTATTGATTTGCCAAACAGAGACATGCAAAACGCCAGAGTTCGTGTTAGAGCGGTTGATAATCAAGGGAATGCCAGCGCAAATTTTGTTTCCAATGATTTTTCTGTTAATACAATGATTCCGCCGGCCGCAGCCGCGCCAGTTGTTGGCGGCGGTGTGGCGGTACCGGTAACTATATCGCCGGTAGTTGATTTAATGGCTCCGGCTGCGCCTGTTGTTTTCAGCCCGGTGGATAATACCAACATTACCGAAACAAATCCGGTTTTAATCGGTGGCACGGAATCTTTGGGAATCGTAGAGTTAGTTTTGGATGAGCAAGAGACATTTAACGCTTATGCCGACGCCAATGGTTTGTGGCGCTTTGTTTTGCCGTCTGGATCCGACCTAAAAGATGGAGTTCACATTTTTAAAATTACTGCCAAAGATGAAGCCGGTAATGTTAGTCCGCCAATATTTTTTAGATTAAATAAAATAACTCCGCCGACTATCGTTGCAGCGCCTGTTTCCGTTGTTACTCCCGCGCAAAGCCCGGCAGTAACACCGGTTATTACCGCGCCAGCCAGACCGAGCGCGCCTATAGCCGTGACAGCGCCGGTTATTCGTGAAGTAACCCGAGCTGTAGAGTCGCCAAGCCTGCCCGTGCCGCAGGTGGTGGATGTAAATACGCCGTTAGAACAGCGGGGAGCAGCCACGAGCGATATAATCAAATTCAGCGGCACAGCTTTGCCAAATCAAGAATTAATTATTTATATTCATAGTGAAAACGCTTTAATTTATAGAGCCAAGGCAAATAATCAAGGCTATTGGTCTATTGACCATTCTCAAAGCGCATTTGAATTAGCGCCCGGCGTTCATACCGTCTATGCGGTTGGATTTGATTCCGCGTTTAATCTAAAAAGCCGTCCCGGTTTAGTAAAAACTTTCACAATCAGTAAAAATTATTGGGTGGCCGTATTTAATTATTTGAATTTGGAAACTACCGCAGTAACAACCGGCGTTTTAGTTTTTGCAATGGCCTGGTTATATATATTAAGAAAAAAACAAGCGGTAATCATTGCTTAAAATATATGAATTCATACGAAAAGAAAAAAGAACCAATGGTTGTCATACAAACGAACGCTCAGCTGGCGAAGGCAGCTAAAAATTTTTCGGAAATCTCGGCCGTAATTGTGTTTTTGATCGGAGCATTGGTTTTAGTAGGTTGGCAATTTGATATTGAAATCTTAAAAAGCGTTTTTCGTAGTTTTGTAACCATGAAGCCCAATACCGCTTTGGGCATAATATTTTTGGGCGTGTCTTTGTGGTCTTTGCAAGAAAAACGAGCGCAAAGTTGGACAAGGTATGTCGGGTGGGCCGCCGCTGGAGCGGTGATTTTTGTGGGTGCTATGACGGTATTGGAATATATGATCGGTGTGGAGCTTGGTTTTGATAAATTTTTATTTCAAGAGTTTTCTCCAGCACCTCTTACTGTTTACGCGGGCAGGATGGCTTTAAATACGGCCTTTAGCTTTATTTTTTTAGGCGCTTCTCTTTTGTATTTAAACATAAAGACTAAGCGCGGATTATATATATCCCTAATTCCGGCTGTTTTGGCTTTGGTGGCAGCGCTGTTAGTAATAGTGGGGTATTTATTTGATGTGACAGAGTTTTATCTGGGGAATGTTTTTTATACGCCCATGGCTCTGCACACGGCTATATCATTTTTTTTGGTTAGTTTGGGCGTGGTGTTTGCTTATCCTGAAGGTAATTTGATTAGAGTTTTTGTGAGCGACACTTTATCGGGCACCACTGTCCGCCGTCTGCTGCCCGTGGCTTTTTCAGTCCCATTAATTTTTGGTTTGTTTGAAGAGCTCAATAGCCATTACGGTTTTTATAGCCTAGATTTTGGTCGATCTGTGACTGCCTTTGCCAGCATTTTAGTCCTGGCCGCTCTTATTTGGCTGAATGCTATTTTAATAGAAAAAAAAGAAATTGACATGCTGAGAGTGCAGGAAATATTAAAGAAAGAAAAGCAAGTTTCCCAATCTTTGGCGAAAGACTTAGAAAAGTTTAAATTAGCCGCAGATACAGTCGCCGATCAAATTATTATTACGGATAAAGACGGAATTATTTTATATACCAATAAAGCCATGGAAATTATTACCGGCTATAAGGCAGAGGAAGCTATTGGCAAAAAGGCCGGTCAGCTTTGGGGCAAACATATGCCAGAAGAGTTTTATGCCAATTTATGGGATATTATTAAAAATAAAAAGAAATTATTTATAGGAGAAATAACAAATCGTAAAAAAGATGGGACGCCGTATATTGCCGAGGTGCGCATTGCCCCTATCTTGGACAAGGATCGTAAAGTTAATTTTTTTATAGGCGTTGAAAGGGATATCACCGTGGTAAAAGAAGTGGATAAAATGAAAACTGAATTTGTGTCACTGGCCTCGCACCAGCTGCGCACACCCCTTACGGCCGTAAAATGGTATGTTGAAATTTTGTTAAAAAAAGAGCGAGATGCTAAAGAAGAGGGGTATTTACGGCAGGTTTATGATAGCAACGAGCGCATGATAAGACTAGTCAATGATTTACTGGATGTTTCGCATATTGAATCCGGCAAGAAATTTGGCGTAATGTTGAAAAAAATTAATATTGTTCCCGTCGTTAAAAATGTTGTTGAATTAATGTCCATTTCTTTAAAGAGCCGCCATCAGAAAGGGGAGATAAAATTAGGCAGCGAATTTCCCAAGGAGCTAAAGTTAGAAATAGACGAAATTAAGATACGCCAGGTTTTTCAAAATCTTATTGATAACGCTATTAATTATTCCGCGGATAAAATTAACATCATGGTCGGTTATAAACAAGAAGGCAGTATGGCAGTGTTCTCTGTCAAAGACAGTGGCATCGGTATACCAAAAAATCAACAAGCGCGGGTTTTTGAAAAGTTTTTCCGCGCGGATAATACCGGCAATCTGAGCGCTAAAGGTACTGGTTTGGGATTGTATATAGCCAAGGCGATTGTGGAAAAACATGGCGGCAAAATTTGGTTTGAGTCGGCAGAGGGAGTGGGGACAACATTCTACTTTTCTTTGCCGTTAAATTATGGTAAGCTTTAGGGTAATAAAGAGCATAATTTAGTATTTATATATGGGCTTATGAAGAAAATTCTTATTGTGGAGGATGAGCTGGCATTACTATACGCTCTAGCGTCTCAATTTAGTAAAAAGCAGTTTCAAGTGTTTGAAGCCGTAGATGGGGAAGAGGGGCTGGAAAAAGCCCTGGCCGAACAGCCGGATCTGATTCTGTTGGATTTATTGATGCCAAAAAAGGATGGTATGTCCATGCTAAAAGATTTGCGCAAACATCCATGGGGCAAAAATGCCAAGGTAATCATCTTAACCAATTTAAGCGACGCGGAAAAAGTTGATGAAGCGCTTAAAAACGGCACCTATGATTATCTAGTAAAAACCGACTGGAATATCGGTCAGGTGATTGATAAAGTAAAAGCCAGTTTGGGGATGAAATAGCCCGCCTATGTCTTTATCGGGCATAGACACAATAAAACGCGCCGCGCTTCAATGGACGATTGCGCGGCATGATTTCGCTAAATCAAAAAGCAAAACGTTTCTCGCGTTTTGTTTTTGTTTTATAGCCGGCGCGGGTAGTTTTTCTTTCTTGGAAAATAGAAGCCCGTTGTTTTACCTGTATATTTTCATATTCGTTATTTTATTTTTTATTATTATCTTCTGGCAGAAAAAGTTGTATAGATTCTTTGGTCTTTGCGCTCTAATTTTTATTATTGGAGCCTCTAGATTTTTAATCACTATCCCTGAAAAAAATAATTCCAGAATAGAATTTTATAACGGTGAGAAAAAAATTGTGCAGGGATTCATATCCAAAGAACCTGATAGAAGAATAAGCGACACCAGATATATTGTACGGGTACAAAAATTAAAAGGAGACAGCGGTAGATTTTTGCCCGTGTCAGGAAATATTACCGTCAAAACCCTGATTTATCCGGAATATACCTATGGCGACAATGTGGAAATAGAATGCTTCTTGCAGCAGCCAACTAACTTTGAGGATAGTAGATTTAATTACGAAAAATATTTGGCCAAACAAGATGTGTGGTCCATTTGCAGCAGTCCAAAAATAAAAGTTTTAGATGGTAATAGCGGAAATTCGTTGGTAAAAATCATGTTGGGTTTTAAAAATAAAATACAAACCAATATTTCACGGCTGTGGCCCGAACCAGACAGCAGTCTGATGGCTGGTATACTCTATGGCAGTCGCAGCGGATTGCCCGCAGATCTAACCGATAATTTTAGTCGTACCGGCATCAGTCATATTATTGCGGTTTCCGGATATAATGTCAGTATTATTATTGTGGCACTAAACGCCATATTAATTTATCTGGGATTTTTTCGGCGGCAATCTTTTTGGCTGCTTGTTTGTCTGATTTTGGCATTTGTCTTTTTTACCGGTGCCAGCGCTTCGGTGGTGCGCGCGGGGGTTATGGCGCTCGTAGTTTTGGTTGCAGGGCGAGTCGGCAGGTTGTCGGCTATAGGGCGGGTGCTGGTATATGCATGTGTGATTATGCTTGCCTTTAATCCGTATATACTTTTGTGGGATGCTGGGTTTCAGCTGTCATTTTTAGCCACGATAGGTCTGGTGTATATATCGCCAATCATACAAAATATATTTGATAACAAGTTTAATATCAAAAATCCCATGGTTCTGGTCATGGTAGAAATTTTTGCCACCACCATGGCCGCGATTATTGCCACTCTGCCGCTTATTATGTATCAATTTGGCCGGGTGTCGCTGGTGGCGCCCTTGGTAAATATTTTAATCTTATGGACTATTCCACTATTAATGTTATTTGGATTTTTGGCGCTTATACTGAGTTTTTTAGTTTTTCCCATCGGGCAACTTATTGCTTGGTTAACAGAAGTTGGCATACAGTATGTTATAATGATAACCAATTGGTTTGGAGGCAGAAGTTGGAGCGCCGTAGAAATTACGGTGCCGCTCTGGGCCATGATATTAATATATATTTTACTAGTTTTTTCCATTGTAAAAAACAAATTAAGAAGTTTGAGTTATGAAAAAAGTCAAAGTATTTTCATCGGAACCAGGCTATAATTTAGCCGCTGATGTGTACGATGAAAATGAAAATTATTTAAATAGTTTTGAGCAAGGCGAGCTTATTCCTTTGCTCGGCGCTTTGGCTGGCAAAAAAGTTTTAGATGTTGGGGCCGGCACGGGCCGTCTATCTTTGCCTTTGGCAAACAGGGGAGCAGACGTTACGGCTTTAGATGTATCTTCCAAAATGTTAGATTTAATAAAAAAGAAGAATGTAAAAATTACTACTATAATTGGTGATGCGGAAGCGTTGCCTTTTGAAGATAATACATTTGATATTGTAACGGCCGCGTTTTTAATTGTGCACCTCAAAAATCCAACCAGATTTTTTGATGAAGCGTATAGGGTATTAAAAGATGGGGGGATTTTGGCGGTAACTAACATTAACCAGAAAGATCCGCCGCAAGTAAAAACTAAAGAGGGGAAAATAATTATTGAATCTTTTTATCACCGTCCGGAAAAAATAATAGAAATATTACAGTCATTGGCTTTTAGCATTGAAGAAAATGTTTTTATAAAAGAAAAAGAGCTTTGGATAAATCAGGTCGTGATAGCGAGGAAGTAAACAAAAACACCCCCTTCTTCCTATATCTACAAATTTTATAGACATGGGAAGGCCGAAGGGGGTGTGGTTGTTTGTCCGGCCTTTATTCCTGGGGAAAGGTAATAGCTGGGTGGTTTCTAGGAACAAGACGTGGACAAGTTGCTTTGGGGTCATAGTCTACCGCAAACCTGTCAAACTGCGGGCTTTGTTCGCACCGAAGACAATCTTCGCCTTCGTTCATCCAAGACCCCTCGTCGCTTTGCAGTTGGCTAAAGTACGTTTTCTTGCAGTCTGGGCATTCCAGATTTGGACTCTGGGTCACATCTGCAGACTTGCATACGGGGCATCGCCAGACTGGGCCCAGCAGCGTGTCTTTAGAAAACAGGTGCTTTTCTCTAGTTACACAGTTGCACCTAGGATTGTGGCATATCCAGATTTGCTCTGGGTTGCTCATAGATCCTCCATGTCGTCGTCAATGATTTCTGGAGCGGGAGTCAAAACAGGAAAGTTGGGCGGCGTTTTAGAAACATTTTTTAGACCACATTTTTTACACTCATGCCGTTTTGGCTTTCGTGTATACTTTGCGCCGCAGCCATAAGTAAGGCACCACCATTGAGTTTGTTCAGGCATCGATCTATTTCTCCTTAAGGGAGAACTTATCATACTTTTAAATTTAAATCAATGCTCAGGAGTAAAAAAATCTTATTGGCAGCCAGCGCAGTTTTAATTATTTCATTAAGCCTGCTTTGTTATTTTTTATATAAAGAAAGCGCTAAACATAATTTTCAAGTCACTTTTTTTGATATCGGCCAAGGCGACGCAGCTTTAATCCAATTTAACGATGGTAAAAAAATGTTGGTGGATTGCGGGCCGGATAGAAAAATTCTCGCTAAACTCGGTAAGACTTTGCCATTTTATGATCGCACGATAGATTATGTTTTGGCCACTCATCCGGATCTAGATCATTACGGCGGCTGCGTGGATGTGCTTAAAAATTATAAAGTAAAAGAAATTATTATAAATGGCCGTAAAAAAGAGTATAATCCGTATTGGCGAGAATGGGACAAGGCGGTAAAGAACGAAGGCGCGACCATAAAAGTTATGGATAGTCCGCAAGTCTGGCATATTGCCAGCTCAACTTTGGAATTTTTATCTCCGGACAGATCGTTGGCCTTAGATGTTAAAGAAGACGACAATAATAATTATTCCATAGTTTTTAGATTAACAAACGGCAATAAAAAATTTTTATTTACGGGTGATATGGAGGTACCGCTGGAAACAGCGCTTTTGAAAAAATATTGCCCAGTTACTTCTACGGGCTCATGCGCGGCCTTGGAATCGGATATCCTTAAAGTTGGCCATCATGGTAGCGACAGTTCTTCGGGTGAGGAGTTCTTGCGGGCGGTAAATCCAAAACAGGCTGTAATATCCAGCGGCAAAAATAACAAATACGGCCATCCGTCGTTGCGAGTCTTGAGAAAAACGGAAAGAGCTGGCGCGGAGATACTGCGAACCGATACGGTAGGGGATATAATTAGATTTTAATACCCTGTATGGGTTCATGTGTCTTGACCTTGCTGCTGACTGCAGGGTCGAACGACCCCGTGGATAAGTTATAAATTCTATTAAAAAACTTTAGATAAATTTTATCTCGTTTCCTGTATATTTATACCACTTACACAATCGCGTGTAAGCTAGGAGACAAGAAAATGCGTTCTTTTCAGTGTCCGAAAAATCAATTCATCAGACTAAGCTATGAATAAAAAAATAAATTACATTTTAATTGTTATATTTATCGTTATAGGCATAACGACTGCTTTTTTTGTTCTGCGCAAGGATAAAAATCTGTCGGTTATAACACCGCCGCCAGACAAATTTATTAAATTATCCGATACTGTATTTGACGCGACAAAGGTTATTTCGGATTTTGGTGTATTGGTGCGTTATCCTAGCAATGGTTTTTATGACTTAGGTGCTGAAGCCAGATTAACCGGATCGCGCTCTGAAGGGATGCCGCTATCCCCGTTTGATTTTGGGGGAATATTATCTATTGAGCAAAGCAGTATTTTTCCCATAGACAAGACACCTAATGACGTTATCAAAGAAAAAGCCGTTAAAAGCGGCGAGCTCATATCTGTTTATATCGGAGTGCAAGATGCAAGTGTTATAAAAAAATATCCGACCGAAAAAGATTATTTTGCGGCGGCTAATTTACCGGATAAGCTGTTGGCAACAAGGGAGGAGTTTGTTATCGGGAAACATAAATTTTTCGTCATTACTGTTCATAATAACGATCTTACCCAATGGCAAGCAATTTCTTATGGAACGAAAGAAGTAGTTTTTGTGGCTTTCACAGCCCCTGAAAGCGATAAAAACCCCGAAAATATCCGAGAAATTTTCCGTCAACGCAATGAAAATATTTTTCTTGACTTCTTGGCGTATTTGGAATTTGATTAAGAAATTGATTATTTGTAATTGATTTTAAAAATTGTCCGACCAATATAGACATTCCTCGAGCGTTTAATTATCATACACTCATATCAAGCTATGAAAATCAAACTAAATATTATTATCATTACTATATCCGTCATCTTGATCGCGGTGACTATTTTTGTTATTCTGCGCAAAGATCAGAAATCATCGGCTACCCCCTCGCAAAGCAAAGCTGTTCAATTACCCAAAACCATTTTTGATGCCACCACTACGGTACCCGGAACCAACTTCAGTTTTTCATACCCAAGTAAAGGATTTTACGGACTCGGAGCTAATTTGAACGTCAGTCGAGCGGAAGAATCGGCCAGCAATTACCACGCACGCGTCTCAGTACAAACAACAGTGCCATATATAACTGAAAAGGGGAGCGAATTTGTTGTGTTGACGGTAGGAGCAGGAAAACTACCAGCTAATCAGAAATCGCTTGAGGACGTTATTAACGCTATTGATCCTGATTCATACACTGGCCAATATGCCAAAATAAATGGAAAGCATCAAACCATTAACGGGCGAAAATTCTTTTTATCAAAAGTGACTGAAGATGCAACAACATGGGGAGCGTGGACGCTAGCAGGTGAAGATATTATTACCGTGATGCTGGCCTACAAAGGAGGAGAAAGTGCGGAATCACAGGCTGCCTACCTAAACAATGACCAGCTTTTTTTGCAGATTCTTGAAAATATTTCCTTAAAATAATGTGACAACAAAAAAAGATAAAAAAACTTTAATTATTATTGGTTGCGTCGCCGTTATCGTAGCCGCTTACTTTTTAGGATCTTTGTCGGTAAAAAATTCACCCTCCACCGAATCTGATCAGGTAGAGAACGCTACAACCAGAGCCGCTACCGATACGGCTAAACTTTATGGAAAGATTGTAAAACTCAATAGCAAAAACACAGATTTGCGCTTGGTCGAGTGGGTTCAAGGCTCTGATAGTCAAGAGCAGGCCGCACTTGAAACCGGGCGCTGCACACTTGAACGAATCGAGAAGGATGAATGTCTGCCCAATCCATTTTTCATCCGCGAAACGCAAAAAACACTGACCTTGCCAATGACACCCGATATAAAGATTCAAGTTCTCTCCCCCGGTCCATCAGGCGAAATCAAACAAGATGAGCAACTCAATACGATTCATCGCGAAATCAACCTTGCTGATCTTGCAAAAATGCTCGAAAACCACGACTTCGCCGAGCAGACCCCTTTTATCTTTACGACACAATACGGCAGCATTATCAAGATTGAGGAACAATACATCCCGTAACTGGCTGGCAGGAAATATTGAAAATGAAATTTCCCTCGATTAAAGTTATAATACAAAAAAATAACTAAAGCCCCTGCCAAACCTTCCTCAATTTGACACCATGTCCATTCTATGATATCTTTCTCTTATTAAAGAGCTTTCATAAAGAAACGCTCTTTTTTGTTAGCAAATTTTGTGCTATATTTGAAGTGAGTGAGCAAAGTAATTAAACTTGTTTTATTACTTTTGAGCGAACGAGAATATATGTGGCAAAGCCCATATAATAGTAACTAACTACTTTAATTTAAGAAAATACATATGTCAGATATCACCAAGGCCATGCAAGTATTGTGTGAGGAAAAAAACCTTTCTTACGAATCCGTATTAGAGGCGATTGAGTTTGCCCTTGCGGCCGCGTATCGTAAGGATTTTGGCAATAAGCAGCAAAACATCAAAGTAAAGTTTGATCCGGAGACTTCGGATATGAAGGCCTGGGATGTAAAAACCGTCGTAGAAGATATTCCCGAAGAAACACTGCTCGCCGCCCAGGAAGAATTAACCAAACGACGTGAAAAAGCCAAAGAAGAAAAACGGGAGCTTACGGAAGAAGAAACTGAAGATTTACCTCGCTTCAACCCAAAGACCGAGCTGATGATTTCCGCCGCCAAAGAAATAGATAAAAAAGTAAAAGTGGGAGAAGTAATGGAAATTCCATTAGAAATCCAACACGAATTTGGTCGCATGGCCGCGCAAACCGCCAAGCAGGTTATCATCCAAAAAATTCGCGAAGCCGAACGCGGTATCATGTTTAATGACTTTAAAGGCCAGGAAGGCCAATTGATCATGGGTACGATCCAAAGAGCTGAAGCTCGCAAAGTTTTGGTTGATTTTGGAAAAGTTACCGGCGTACTTCTTGCAGATCAGCAAAACCCTCGCGATCATTATCGTCCAGGCGCTCGCATGAAGTTTTTGTTATTGTCCGTACAAATGACGCCGCGCGGTTTGGAAGTGTTATTGTCTCGCAGCGATGTCGGTATGGTGCGTGAAATTTTCAAACAAGAAATTCCGGAAATTAACGACGGTGTCATAGAAATTAAAGGCGTTGCCCGCGAAGCCGGTTTCCGTTCCAAAGTATCTGTATTTACTACCGATAAATCAATTGATCCGATCGGCTCTTGTATCGGACAGAAAGGCAGCCGCATAAATACAATTATTGAAGAGCTAGGCGGAGAAAAAATTGATATCATCCAATATAGCGAGGATGCGAAAGAGTATATTGCCCATGCTTTGGCTCCGGCAAAAATCTTGGGAGTAAAATTAAATGAGGCTGAAAAAATTGCCGAAGTATCCGTGGCTACGGATCAGTTCTCCTTGGCTATTGGCCGCAATGGACAAAATGTTCGTTTAGCTGCCAATTTGACCGGTTGGAGAATAGATGTGGTAGAAGAAGGTGGAAAACAAGAAGTTTCAAGCGATAAAGTTGAACCGGAAGCAGTAGAAGAAGTTGCCGTTGAAGAAGTTAAAGAAGAAGAAAAGGCCAAGGAATAAATTCTGTATTCTTTATTCTAAATTCTAGCTAAAATTGTTTATGTTTTCTATTTTCCACACCGTTCTGTATCAACCAATATTCAACCTCTTTGTTTTTTTGTATAACATTTTGCCCGGACATGATGTTGGTTTGGTAATTTTGGCAATTACGATTTTAGTGCGTTTGGCAGTCTATCCGCTTACGAGCGCTTCCATAAAATCCCAGCGCGCCTTACAGGATTTGCAGCCAAAGTTAGCGGCTATAAAACAACAATACGCCGATGATAAACAAAAGCAAACAGTGGCTATCATGGAGATGTATAAAAATAACAAAGTAAACCCGCTGGCTTCTTGTTTGCCAATGTTAATTCAGTTGCCGATTTTGATTGCTTTGTACGCGGTGTTGCGGGACGGTTTAAATTCAAAAAATTTAGCAGATTCTCTGTATTCGTTTATCAGTAATCCGGGTACCATAAATCAAATTTCTCTTGGTTTCCTTAATATGGCCAAACCAAACTATGTGTTGGCAATACTCGCCGGTCTGGCGCAGTATTTCCAAGCCAAAACCCTGAGTACAAAAAATCCTCCTCTTCAAGCCGGTGAAGGTTCAAAAGACGAGGCAATGATGTCTATGATGAACAAACAGATGCTTTATTTTATGCCAGTGATGACCGTGGTAATTGGTTTTAATTTGCCCGGCGGACTTACCCTGTATTGGTTCTTCAGTACATTGCTTATGGTGTTGCAACAGCTATGGATTTCTAAGAATTTCAAAAGCAAGGGCAGCGTCATTGAAGGGCAAATCGTTAAGTAAATATCTCGTTAGTTAATGTATAACGTATCGGCACGTATTGTATGATTATTAATCTGCGTACATTATTGCATCTGCCGGTTTATACCGAATCTGGAACGAAACTCGGTACGGTTTTTGATTTAGAAGTAGATGCCGAAGGGCATGCCATAATGAAGTATTTTGTTAAAGCGAATTTTTTAAGCGTAAAATATTTTCTGATTGAGAAAAGTTTGGTAAAAGAAATTAAAGAAGACAAAATAGTTGTATATGATAGCGTGGAAAGGGGCAGTTTGCTTGAAGCGCCGCCCAACATGGCTTTAGGCGAGTAACTGTATGATTCAAGCTGAAACGCTGCAGCGCTCCATAAAAAATACCTTAACTTATTTTGATATAGCTGATTTTCCTCTTACCAAAGAGGAACTTTTTGTTTTTCTCTGGCAACCGCCCAAGGTTAGTTATGCGAATTTTTTAGAATTTTTACAGTCAAACAATTCGGCATTTGAAACCAAACAGGGTTTTTATTTTTTGCCGGGCAGATCCAAACTTATAGAAACTAGGCAGCGCCGGCTGCTTATTTCCGAAAAAAAACTTAAGATCGCTCGCCGGGCGGCCAGAATAATTCGTTCCATTCCATTTTTAAAAGCGGTTTTTGTGTGTAATACCGTCGGGGCGGAACAGGCGACAACGGATAGTGATATAGATTTTTTGATTATCACTGCCCCCAAAAGAATTTGGATTACGAGACTCTTTGTAACGTTTTGGTTAAGCGTGTTTAGAATGCGGCGAGTAAAGGATAAAATAAAAGATAAGATATGCTTAAGTTTTTATGTAACTGCCGATAATTTGGATTTGGCAAAATTTAGAGTGGCCGATGACGACATACACTTTGCATTTTGGATACAGCAAATGTTGCCGATATATGACCCGGATAATTATTACGCAAAATTTTTGCAAGCCAACGGGTGGATAAAGCAGTATTTGCCGCATACGGATGCTAGCCGTGTTTCATCGTATATTTTAAATGTTGCGGAATCTCGTTTTGGCAGGATTTGGAAACGCGCTTGGGAAAAAATGTGGCAGGGAAGTTATGGCGATTTAATTAACAATGAAGCTAAAAAAATACAATTATCCAAAATGAAGTTTTCCGGCAATAAAATAGATAGAGGCGAAGATAAAGGCGTGGTAATTTCCGATTCTATTTTGAAGTTTCATGAAAAAGATACAAGAGTTGAATATAGAGAATTATGGAAAAACAAAATTTCAGTTTAATTTTAAAAAAAGTACAAGATTGGACATTGCTTGCGTTTTTGTTTTTGTTGCCCTGGCAAACAAGATATATTTGGCAGTATGGCGATTTAAACGGCGGATATTGGGAATATGGCACGGGCAGTCTTTATGCAACCGAGATTTTGTTGTGGGTTGTTTTAATTTTATTTTTTGTTAATAATTTTCTAAACAAAGAAGTTTGGACAAATTTATTTAAAAAGAAGAATATTTTTTCTTTGGCATTTACTGGATTTTTGGCTGCAGCAGGCACGTCAGTAATTTTGAGTGAAAATTTTGGTATATCATACAATTATATTTTTCGTATTTTGGAAGGCATGGCCATAATGACGGTGTTGGCGCGATTAGGGTGGAATAATAAATATATTTTTGCTATCTGGCTAGGTGCGGTAGGGCAGGGTATATTGGCAATGTATCAATTTTTAAATCAGAGTGTTTTTGCAAGCTCTTGGCTAGGCATGGCCGGGCAGGAGGCGTATAATTTAGGCCCAAGCGTGATAGAGTTTGCCGACCAAAGATGGCTGCGCGCGTATGGCAGTTTTGGTTCGCCAAATTCTTTGGGGATTTATTTGGCAGTATTATTTGTTTTAGGTTTTATTCTGTATTTTAAAACGCAAATACCGCGCTATAAAATTTTAATCAGCGTCGGTCAGTTGCTAGTTTTGTCTGGCTTGATTCTTTCTTTTTCTCGCGGAGCGTGGCTGTCCACTTTAGTTGGGCTTGTATCTTTGGCCGTTGTTTTATTTTTTAAACAAAAAGATTTTTTACGAGATTTTATTAAGCAGACAGCCTTTGCTTTGGCGGTTGTAGTTTTTTGGGTAGCAATTTTTTACCCGGTGTTTAATGCCCGTTTTAACTTACAAAACCGTTTGGAAGCAAAATCTGTTTCCGAAAGAAAAGGGCAGTATAGCGAATCTTTGTCTTTTATCAAATCAAATCCAATTTTTGGGGTTGGGCCGGGCGTATATACTTTTGCTTTGGCCAAAAAATATCCGGAGCTAGCTTTTTGGCAGCTGCAGCCGATACATAATATTTATTTGCTTCTTCTTGTAGAAATGGGCATATTTGGTATGTTGGCCATATTTTTATTGGCTATTAGTATTGCTAGATTGATAATTAAAACTAACTTAATTTACGCACCAGTTTTGGTTGTCTTGTTTACTTCTGGGATGCTAGATCACTGGTTGGTCAGCCTGTTTACAGGCATGGTTTTTTGGTGGGTAGTTTTGGGTTTAGGTCTAAAAAGAGACTCTTGACACCCGGTTTTTCTTCTAGTAAAATGAGTTCACTCTTATCACTCTATTATTTTGAGTGCTAATAACTTTAATTAATAGCAATTAACTATCTAAATATATAGGGGCTTAAGCCGCATATATTCTCATTCACTCGGAATTAAATTAAACACATTTAATTTAATTCGCTCATTCATTTCGAATATGCAAATTAAACCATTAGGAGATAATGTTCTGGTAAAGCAAATCAAGGCCGATGAAGTGACTTCGTTTGGTTTGGTGTTGCCGGATAAAGACGAGAAAAAAGCCGAAGCCGAAGTAGTGGCCGTTGGTCCGGGTAAATTGCTTGAAAACGGACAGCGCAGCACTATGGAAGTAAAAGTAGGCGATAAAGTGTTATTAAAAAATTGGGGAGGAGAAAAAGTGGAATTAAATAAAGAAGAGTATAAAATTGTTTCACAGGATGATATTTTGGCAATAATTCAATAAGAGTCTCATTTCTTAATTCACAATTGCTAGGGTTGAGTAAAAAAGAAAATTAATTTTCTTTTTTCGAAGCCCGACGTAATTGCAAAGTTTTACTTTTAATTCAAATTTCGTATGCCTAAACAAATTATTTATAGTGAAGAAGCCAGACAAGCATTACTCCGCGGAGTAAACGCTTTGGCCAATGTCGTAAAAGTAACCCTTGGTCCAAAAGGACGCAATGTGGTTTTGGATAAAGGGTTTGGCGCGCCAACAATTACTAAAGACGGCGTAACCGTTGCCAAAGAAGTAGAGCTAGAAGATAAATTTGAAAATTCCGGCGTAGAACTGGTAAAAGAAGTGGCTAGTAAAACAAACGAAGATGTGGGAGATGGTACAACTACCGCTACCGTGCTTGCGCAAGCGATTATAAAAGAAGGAATGAAAAACGTAACGGCCGGCGCTAATCCGGTTGCTCTTAAACGCGGTTTGGATAAATGCATGAATTTGGTAGTGAAAGAATTAAAAGAAAATATTGCCAGACCGGTTGAGCAAGCGGAAATCGCCGACGTGGCTTCTATTTCTGCCAATGACAAAGAAATTGGCACCAAAATTGCCGAAGCCATGAAAGAAGTTGGTAAAGACGGAGTAATTACCGTAGAAGAATCACAATCTTTTGGTATGACCATTGAAACGGTAAAAGGCATGCGTTTTGATAAAGGCTATGTTTCCGGATATATGGTAACAAATTCTGAACGTATGGAAGCCGAATATAATGATCCGTATATTTTAATTACCGATAAAAAAATTACTTCTATTCACGATGTGCTGCCAGTGCTTGAAAAAGTAGCGCAGAGCGGTAAGAAAGAACTCGTAATTATCGCCGAAGAAGTAGAAGGTGAAGCCTTAACTACATTTGTGCTAAACAAATTACGCGGCACATTTAATGTGCTCGCTGTAAAAGCTCCGGGCTTTGGCGACAGACGCAAAGAAATGCTTCAGGATATTGCAATACTTACTGGCGCGAAAGTTATTACCGAAGAAGTTGGATTAAAATTGGAAAATGCTGGCTTGGAAGATTTGGGTTCTGCTCGCAAAGTAGTTTCTACCAAAGATAATACAACTATTGTAGACGGCAAAGGTTTGGCCAAAGATGTAGAAGATCGGGTTTCTGTAATTAGAAAAGCTATAGAAAAAACCGACAGTGAATTTGATAAAGAAAAATTACAAGAACGTTTGGCAAAACTTGCTGGTGGAGTAGCGGTAATAAAAGTTGGCGCGGCCACGGAAACTGAAATGAAAGAAGTAAAACATAGAATAGAAGACGCGGTTGGCGCCACTAAAGCAGCTGTGGAAGAGGGTATTGTGCCGGGCGGAGGCGTGGCACTTATTCGCGCTATTAAAGCTTTGGAACATGTAAAATTAGAAAACGAAGAAGCGGTAGCGGTAAATATTTTGCGCCGCGCGTTAGAAGAGCCATTACGCCAAATTGCTGCTAACGCCGGTGTCGATGGCGCGGTGGTAGCCGAAGAAGTAAAAAAGAGCTCTGGTAATAATGGTTATAATGCCGCCACCGGTGAATATGAAGATATGGTAAAAGCCGGCGTGATAGACCCGGCCAAAGTAACCAGGACCGCTTTGCAAAATGCGGTGTCTATCGCGGGCATGTTCCTCACTACCGAAGCGGTAATTACCGAAATTCCAAAGAAAGATGAACCAATGCCGCCGATGGGTGGAGGCATGGGTGGTATGGGTGGCGGAATGGGTGGAATGTATTAAAAATCAAATTAAACAAAAGCGCTCCGAAAGGGGCGTTTTTGTTTGTAAAAAATTTACATTAAGAGTAAAATTAATTTAATCCATTTTGTTCTATGAATTCAGCTATTCAATCTATAATTTCCGCATTTTCTGGTTTTCCTCCCGAACTGGCCACGTTTTTGGTAGCTATGACGCCGATTTTGGAGCAAAGAGTAGCGCTACCCATGGCTATTATCGGTTTTGGCATGCCAGCCTGGAAGGCTCTTATAATTACACTTGCCGGAAATTTATTGCCTATCACCGCATTATTGTATTTTGCCGATAATTTCCACCGTTGGGTGCAAAAAAATTCCGGTACTTTTTGGGGCAAAGCCTGGCTCAAGAAGCTTAAAGTAGCGCAGGAAAAATTTGCTAAGTATGAAAAGTACGGTCTACTTGGTCTGGCGATTTTTATCGCCTTACCAATTCCGGGCAGCGGAATTTTTACCGGTACGATGTTGGCATTTTTGATGGGCGTGCCGTTTAAACACTCGCTGCCATATATTTGGGCGGCTGTTATTGGTTCATCTTTTGTAACTATGTTTATATCAATTGGTGCTGATAAGATATTTTAGGATTATTATGGCAGAAGAGTCTGGTTCGAAAAAATCTATTTATGTTGATCCAAAACATATAGAACATGCTTTTGACTTTCCATTTTGGCGGGACAATAAAAAGCTATGGGCATTAGAAGTCCCTACTGAAGAGATGGATATTAATGAATTGTTGTGGATTTTAGAAGTTCCTTTTTGGGAAGATGAAAATGGAAATATTGTGATTTCGCCATTTGAAGTTATTAATAATCCAGATCAATATCCATTGCACAGAGATAAAATAAAAAATGCTGATATAACACATCCCATTGATATAGCAAGGAATAAGAAAGGTGAGTGGTTGACCTTGGATGGACTGCATCGTCTAGTGAAATTGGTATTAGCAAAAGAAAAAATTATTAAGATAAGAAAAATACCACCTGAACTCATTCCCTCAATAGCACAAGATTAGTATGTCCGTAGAAGATTTAAAAGAATTACAATCAAAAATAAAAGATACAAAAAAACTTCTCAGTATTGAAGAGTTACAAAAGAAAATGGCGCAACTGGCAGATGAAATGAACGCGCCTGATTTTTGGAATAACCAAGAAAACGCCCAAGCGGTCAGCCAGGATTATCAAGATATAAAAAAAGAAATAGAAAAATTTGAAGACTTGGAAAAAAGAGCGAGCGACCTGTTGGAATTATCCGAATCCGGAGATGAATCATTGGCTGCGGAAATAGAAAGTCAAACCAAAAAATTACAAAAAGAATTCGCTGATTATGAATTTTTGGTACTGCTTAATGGGCCTTATGATAAAAATAACGCCATTATAACTATTCACGCCGGCGCCGGTGGTACCGAAGCTCAAGATTGGGCCGAAATGCTGCTAAGAATGATTATGCGTTTTTGCGATAAGATGCATTGGCAAACAAAAATTCTAGACGAATCGCGCGGAGCTGAAGCTGGTTATAAATCAGTAATGCTAGAAATAAAAGGAAGATACGCGTATGGATATTTAAAATCCGAACACGGCGTGCACCGCCTGGTACGCATCTCTCCGTTTGATGCGGAAAAAATGCGCCACACTTCTTTTGCTTTAATAGAAGTTTTGCCCGAATTGGATGAAAAAATAAATATTGAAATTGATGCTAAAGATTTACGAATTGATACGTTTATGTCCGGCGGAAAAGGCGGGCAGAGCGTGAACACCACATATTCGGCGGTGCGAATCGTGCATATTCCTACAAACATTTCTGTATCATGTCAGAACGAACGATCGCAGCAGCAAAACAAGGATATGGCCATGAAAATTTTGAAAGCAAAGTTGCATGCCTTGGAAGAAGAAAAGAAAGCCAAAGAACGCCAGGAAATGCGCGGCGAATTTAAATCCGCGGAGTGGGGCAATCAAATTCGTTCCTATGTGTTGCATCCATATCATTTAGTAAAAGATAACCGCAGCGAATATGAATCAGCAGACCCAGAATCAGTTTTGGAAGGAGATCTATTGCCGCTTAGCGAAGCGTATTTGAAATGGATAAAACAATAGTATATGGGCTAAAGCCGCATATATTCTCATTCGCTCGGAAATAAATTAATACATTAATTTATTTCTCTCACTCATTTCGATTATGGAAGTTTTAAAAGAGTGCAACCTGTCGGAAATAATCGTGGCTTTATTAGCAGGCAAGGTTTTGGTATTTCCTACGGAAACTTCTTATGGTTTGGGTTGTGACGCCACCAACCAAGAAGCCGTAAATAAAATTTTTAAGATAAAAGGCAGAAGCGATGATAAACCGCTTCTTATAGTAATGCCAAATGTAGAAGTGGCAAAAAAATATGTGGTATGGAATAATACCATAGAGAAATTAGCAAGCGCGTATTGGCCAGGGGCCCTTACCATTGTTGGTCAAGCGTTGCCAAATTCCGGTTTGGCGAGCGGAGTAATCTCAAAAAATAATACCGTGGCCGTGCGTGTCAGCAAACATGATTTAGTAAAGTTTTTAAGCGAAAGTTTGGGTAAACCGCTTGTGGCAACTTCGGCCAATATCTCTGGTGCCGGAGATGTGTATAGCGGCAGCGCTGCCAAAATTATGTTTGCCGATAAAAAAAATCAGCCGGATATTATTTTAGATTTCGGAGAGTTGGAGCCCCGCCCTCCCACAACCCTGGTTGATGCAAGTAGTGATATAATGAGTATTATAAGACAAGGCCAAGTAGAAATAAACATCTAAACATGTTTTCCATAAAAATTAAAGGCTGGGTAGCGTGGATGATAATCGGCATGGGTGCTGTAATTTTTTCTATTATATTTTTGGTTCAATATATTGTAGCCGTAGCCGAAACAGAATCCATGAGTGTTATGTCGCTGTTTCAGGCGGATCTTATTTCCGGCTATCAGCCCCGTAGCCGCAAAGAGCCTATAAAAGTAAAAGGTTTATACCTTACGGCATATTCGGCCGGCAGTGATAAAAAAATAAATTCCATAATTGATTTGGTAAATAAAACTGAACTAAACGCGGTAGTCATAGATTTAAAAGATTATAGCGGTAAGGTGCTTTACGATTCACGAATCGCGCTAGTTGATGATTTGAAATTGCAAGATATTAGAATTAAAAACGTTCCAGAGCTTCTGGAAAAATTGGATGATAATCATGTTTATAAAATCGCCCGTATTAGTGTTTTTCAAGATCCGATTTTGGCTGAACGTAAACCAGAGTGGGCTATAAAATCAAAAAAGGGCGGTTTGTGGCGGGATAAAAATAATTTGGCTTGGGTGGACCCGACTAATAAAGAAGTTTGGGCGTATGTGGCATCGGTCGCCAAAGAAGCTGGTCGGCTTGGTTTTGATGAAATAAATTTTGATTATATCCGGTTTCCCACCGATGGTCCGATGGGCGATATTGTTTATACTAACGGCAACAGCAAGCGCTACGAAGTCGTGGAAAAATTTTTTAAATACCTGTCTCATGAAATGCAAGACGAGCCAGTTTATATCTCGGCCGATTTATTTGGTCTGACTACGGAAAAGAAAGGGGAAGATGATATGCGAATCGGCCAGCGTTTGGACGATGCAGTTTTGTATTTTGATTATGTTATGCCCATGGTTTATCCGTCGCACTACCCGACCGGTTATCGCGGCTACAAAAACCCTGCCAATTACCCGTATGAAGTGGTTTATCAGTCTATGAAAGCCGGAGTAAAAAAATCCGAAGGAAAAAAAGCCAAGCTTCGCGCTTGGATTCAAGCGTTTAATTTGGGGGCGGTTTACGATGGTACAAAAATTCGCGCGGAGATAAAAGCGACCGATGACGCGGGTGCCGATGGCTGGGTGCTTTGGAACGCAGCTAACCGATATACGGATGCGGGTTTGGAAAAGGAGTGATCGGAATTATTATGAACCTAAAATTATTTAACGAAGATTATTTAAAACACCTCTGTAAACAATACGGCCTTATCCCCTCCAAAAAATACGGGCAGAATTTTTTGATAAATCCAGAACCGATAGAAGCCATGATAGCGGCGGCGGAGATTAAAAAAGATGATACGGTGGTAGAAGTGGGTCCGGGCTTCGGCGTGCTTACGCTTGCTTTGGCCGAACAAGCAAAAAAGGTGTTGTCTTTTGAAATTGAAAAAAAACTGGAATCTTATTGGCAAGAACAAATGGAGCATAATAAAAATATAGAAATAATTTGGGGCAATATATTACACGAATTTAAAGGTGGTGGATTAAAAGCGGGGGAGTACAAAGTAGTAGCCAATTTGCCATATCAAATCACTTCGCATGTAATTAGGAAATTTTTAGAAATGGAAAATAGTCCGGAGATGTTAGTTTTGATGGTGCAAAAAGAAGTGGCCGAAAGAATTTGTGCGCAAGCAGGGGAGATGTCCGTCTTGGCAGTGTCTGTTCAGTATTATGGTAAGCCAGAGATTGTCACTTTTGTACCACGTTCATCTTTTTGGCCAATGCCGGCGGTAGATTCGGCGGTGATTAAAATAAGAATTACGAATCATGAACTAAGAAGCAAGAATAATAGCGAACATTTTTTCAAAATAATTAAAGCCGGGTTTTCCAGCCGCCGCAAAATGCTTATAAAAAATTTGAGCGCGGTGGCTGATAAAAATATGTTGCGCGGTATCTTTAAAGAATTAAATATAGACGAAAAGGTGAGGGCGCAAGAATTAAGCGTGGAGCAGTGGAAAGAGATTGTAAGAAGTATAGAGTAGTGAATAAGGTTATCCCCATTAAACTCTTTCGCATACTGTGATATACTATATTCGAAGTGAGCGAATATAGTAATAAAGCTTGCTTTGTTACTTTTGAGCGAACGAGAATATATGTGGCAAAGCCCATGCAGTTAATTAACAGATGTTCGTATGCCAGAGGAGCAAGATGAGAGACGGCTCTCTAAGGAACAAAAAATGGGCATAATCTTGCTCTCTATTTTTGCTGTATTCGCCATTGGCTTAGGTTTCTTGCAGATCCGCAATACCATGTATGCGCCGTTTGCGCTCAATAATAAAGTTCCGTATGTAGTCAAAGATGATATAGAAACAAACGAAGCGTTAATGTATCGCGACACAGATAAAGACGGCCTTAATGATTTTGATGAATTGTACGTATATATCACCAGTCCGTATTTAGCTGATACTGACTCCGATGGTATAAATGATAAAACCGAAATAGAAAAAGGATCAAACCCAATTTGTCCAGAAGGCCAAGTTTGTTCCGAAGCAGCGCTAAGCGGTGATACGCTCCCCAACACCACACCAATCGCGTCGGCTAGTTCAACATTGGGGCCGCCGCCTTCGGCCGAAGAGCTAGAAAAAATATTAAGCAGTCCGGCCGAGACTCGCAAGATGCTGCTGGCCGCGGGCTTTGATAAAAAGATTTTAGATCAAACATCCGACGAGGAATTAATGAAGATGGTCAAAGAAATTTTAAGTTCTACGAGTACTCGATTTTAGTATGCTAGTTGCCAGTTTGGCGTAATATGACAAAGTTTCAAAAATTCGGGATAAAATTTTTGTTAGCAGTATTTACCTTTATCACTATCGGCGGATCTTTGTTTTATGTTCAGCCCGCCAAAGCTTTTCCTGTAGAAATTACCTGGGATCCGGGCTATGTTTGGAGTGTCTATAAAAGTTTTATAAAAGACGCGGCCGTAAGTATCAGCATCCAAACTTTTTCTTATTTTTTACGTCGAGTCGCGTATGATTCGGCAGTTTGGCTTGCTTCCGGAGGAAAGGGGCAGGCATCTTTTGCGTATGGAAAAAACTTCGGTGATTATTTAAAAGACGTGGGTGATAGCGCCGCGGGTGTGGCCATTGAAGCTTTGGGCGAAGACTTTGGTTTTAATTTATGTAAGATTCCTGACCCAAAAATAGATTTGGCTATGCGTATCGGGCTTACGTATAAATTCATGGATTTAAAGCCGGATTTAAATACTGGTCCGGGAGTGCGTGAGCCAACTTGTACCTGGTCAACATTTCAAAATGACGTCTTAAGCGTGGATAATTGGCAAAGCCAGTTTGGGAGCTCCGATAGTATAGCTCGTAAATTTAATGTGGCTTTTTCCGTAGAACAAACAGATATTGGTATCTTGCGCGGCGCTACAGATAAAATCAATAAATATGTGGCAAAGAAAATTGAAGCCGAGACGCTGCAAAGACAAGAGGGCGAGGGCTATTTGCCAAAAACTACGCTTATTTCCGGAGATATTCTAGCTCCGGGCAAGAACATTTCCGAGGAAGCACAGGCGCAGAACCCTAACAAGCAAATCGAAGCGGCCCAAGCCGGATTTTTAACTACCTTGGGTACGGGTGCGGTCGGCACAATTGCCAGCGCCGGTTCAATATTTTTTAACACCTTAGCTTCACAAATGTTAAAAAATTGGCAGAATAAAGGCATGCTGCCGTTTGGTATTGGTTGTGTGGCTGGCGTGGGTACCGAATGTAAAGATGTGCAAGATACGCTAAGTAATTTACAGGGACAAGTTTCTCGCGGCGGCAGGCAGGCCGCACAGGCTTTGTTTAGCGATCTTTTAACGCCGCCAAATATCGCAGTTGATCAGTATAATGTTTTAGTAAATTTTACCAATTGTCCTACCAGCCCCGGTCCGGATAATTGTGTGGCGGATGCCGGTTTGGCCCAGGCCGCTCAAGAGGCAAATTCTGGCCGCACCGTTACGATCGCTGAAGCTTTAGAAAAAAATTGGCTCCATGCCGAATGGAGGCTAGTTTCTCCGGATAGGGTAGCCGATAATGTAGACCCAGGCTGTCACCAGCGAGCGTATTGTTATGCCAATATCGCCAAGCTGCGTAAAGCGCGAATTTTGCCGCTTGGTTTTGAAATCGCAGCCTTAAACAGCAACCCGGATCAGCCATGGACGCTCAAACAGGTTGTGGACGGATTTAACGACTGTAATTTTATTAGAGATGTAAATGGTAATGTGGTGGGAGTTGATAACGATCCGGTCAATAAACCGTTCTGTAGATTGATTGATCCAAATTGGGTCTTGAAAGCGCCGTCGTCAAAGTGTAATTTCATGGCTTATGGAACCAGCCCATATTTTTCCGGTACGCCAAATCGTATTCAGGAGTGTGTAAATATGAGTACCTGTGTGGCCTATGATAAGGATGGAAATTGTGCCACGCAAGGATACTGCACCCGAGAAAAAAATGTTTGGAAAATAGACGCGGCTAAATGTGATTCGCAAAATCGCACCTGCCGTACATTCCAGGATAGTACCGGCAAGACTGTAAGCTATTTGTACAGAACCTTGGATACCGGTTTTTGTAATCAAGATACCGTAGGCTGCGCCGAGTATAGTTTAAAGCAAAATACTGCCGGCAATTGGGTTGGATACGCGGAAAATGATCTAGGCTCTTTAGGAGAAAATTCTTCCGTTTACTTTAATAATAAAGTTTCCACCAACTGTTCATCTAATTCAGACGGATGCTCTTCTTTCCAGGTGGCCAACAGTTCAGAAAAATTATATCTCAAAAAAGCGCCATATTATAGCCAGTGTTATGATACGGATTTGTCTACGGCAGCCATAGATTGGCCGCGTACAGCCAGCGATTTAAATAGGCTGCCAAATAAACCGGCTTGCAATAATTATTCCCAAGCCTGTATTGCCGACGAAGTAAATTGTAATTGGTACTCACCAACCAGTTATACGGGAGACAATATTCCCGGCAAATACACCCCGGCTACTGTTTTGGAAGGCCAAATAGTTTGGAACGATCAGTGTGATGCTAGATGCGTGGGGTATGCCGCATACAGGGAAATGCCAAGTAATTATTCCAACGGTCAACCTGTTTCTTACATTATTCCTTCATCTGGCAATTCGTGTAACGCCGTAGATGAGGGCTGTGCCAGCTTTACAAACCTCGGCACAACCGAAGGCGGTTTGGAAAAAGTTGAGCATTATTCTTATTTGCGACCTTGTATTTTGCCCGACACCACTAAACAAAAGACATTCTTTACATACGAAGGATCGGCTGTGGGCGGTTTCCAACTGAAGAGTTTTGTTTTAGAAAAAGATACGGATGGCAGTCCTAAATATTTTTATCGCACTGCCGATGATTTGGCTACGTATGCAGCTACTTGCAGCCAAAGCCTCTATCAACAAGGCTTGGCAAATCCGGATTGCCGTCAATTTAATGATGATCAAGGGGCTGTATATTACAAATTATTGTCAAAGACTATCGCGGTTGCCAGTAACTGTACGCCATTTAGATTAAATGATACCGAACTACACGATGTTGCGTTAAATGAAGTCAATTGTTTGGCGCAAAGAGGAAAATGGGATGCAACTGCCGGAAGTTGTCAGGTATGTTTCCAAAATGGTGAATACCGAGACGGTGAGTGTTTCTATTATGGCCTGCCCGGAAGTACGCCTAATACGGCCGGTACCAGCAAGCCATGCGCCGCAGCGGTAAATACCTGCCGCGCTTATAAAGGAAACACCGGCAACAATGTCCGTAATATTTTTACCAACAATTTTGAACAAGCGGTCGCGTCCGATGCTTTAGCTGGCTGGGGACCATCCGCGGATATCGCGCAATCACTTGAATCAACCCGGTCTGGAGAACATTCCTTGTCATATAATGGCACAGGCGCAGTATACAAGGACATACTATTAACTCCAGGTGAAAGTTATGATCTTACGTTCTGGGCCAAAGGAGCGGTGGGAGAAACAGTTACAGTTACTTTAGAAAATAATCAAGTTTCTAATTTGGGTACAATCAGTGTCGGCGATGCTTGGCAAAATTATCACCTCGGTCCAATAGAATTAGCCGGAAATGTTTCCAGTACCAAATTGCAATTTGCAGTTAACGGCCGGTTATTCTTGGATAATGTTCGCCTCAAAGAAGTTGCCGATTTTATCTATCTTGTCAAAAATTCCCTCAGTGTTGATCCGGTTTGTGATAGCAATCTAAACGATAATTTACCGGGCGAAGCCTTGGGTTGTTCGCAGTATCAGACCCCAGATAATAGGCCAATTTATTTAACTGGTTTTACTTCGCTGTGTCGTGAAAAAGCAATCGGTTGTACGGCAGTATATGATACGCGCAATACGCCGGATGAAGTCGGCCCACGAGCGTATAATGTTTGGCTATCTGGGCCAGAAGGTCAAAGTACCAGCCGAAATATTATTGGCACGGAATATAGATGCCAGGTTGCGCTTGGTCAAAAAGGTTGTTATGTACATGTAACCGGCGCAAATTTAAGCGCTATAGTTGCCGGCGGAGGCGCGATAGTTACTTCAACTATATACGTGCAGCCAGATTCGCCAACTACCACGCCTCTATATTTAGTAGCTAGCCGTGAAGCGACCTGTAGTCCGGTTGATTTAGGTTGTACGAAAGCCGGAAAACTGGTACAGACTCCAACCGGCCCAACGTATACCGAGGTAATAGTCAAAAAAGATCCGAGCAGTTTTAATACCACGCTTTGTCAGCAGGAAGCGGTTGGTTGTAACGCATACTCTTCAAGCGATGGGGCGCTGTACTTTAAAGATCCGCAGTATTTAGGTCAAAAAGTTTGCGCTTACAGAGATAATATAACTAAAAACGGTGTTAGATATAATGGTTGGTTCTGGAAAGGCGTAGGCAAGTGTGGCGCCGGCGCCGTCAGCGATCCATTCTGTACCAAAGACAGCGATTGCGCGGCCGGAGTTACCTGTAATCAAAAAGATGAACAGCCGTGCTATCCAAATTATTTGCAATCCGGAAATAGCTACGGCCTGTGGTCGTATGGCGTAAGCAGTTCATATAATAATTTTGTGGGTGAATGTCCTGCTACCCAAAACGGTTGTACCGAATTTATAGATCGTAATGAAAATAATAAAACATATTATCTTATTAATGATGACAGGTTAAAGACACAGCAAACTGAATGCAACGGACAAATCAGTGAAAAATCCGGTTGTATATTGCTTGATAAAACCGATTCGCCAAATAAATTATGGAATACAGCCGCTTCGTATGCGGCCAGCGCCGGCCAAAATAATAATTTAGTCGCGCCAGTTGCTGGAACAGGTACGGCCACAAACGATGCCAATGTTATTTTGAAAGTCAGCCGAGATAGAGAATGTGGAGAGTGGCTCCAATGCCGATCTTCGCATCGTGTCTTTGACACGCAATCGGGCAGCTACAAAGAAGTTTGTGACGCCATCGGCCGCTGTAATAAATCTTTGGATTCATACAGCAACACCGACTTTATCAATTGCTCCAATTGGCTTGATAACAACCACGAACTCAGCAATCAGATTTTAACTGATGACGCGTACCGCAATCGCAATACCACTTGGAAAGGCCAGGACTTTAGCGGTTACAGTATTTTAAATACTTTCCCTGTGGAAGAATTGTCCGAAGTAAATGTGGGCAACGCTACCGTGGCCGATTGGCGTTTGGCCAAAACACTCGCTTGTGGCGGAGGTCCTAATTGCAGATCTGCCGCCGACCTTAATAGTCCATCTTGTAGATCAACCAGTGTTGGGTTGCCGTGTGGTCGCAATAATGCTGGTGTTTGTTTGGGTTCGGTAAATCCAGTTTGTGTCCAGGATTTAGACAGTCCGGCTGTTGGTGTTCCTCGTCAATCCATAGCGCCAAGCTGTCGCGCTTATCCGGAAGAAACTTCGCCGTTCCCCAATAGCCAAGCTATCAACGAGTCGCTTGCGTTTAATTCTGTAAATACATGTAATGAAAATCCGGGCTTTAGCAATGATCCTGCTAAATACAACAGTTGTGAATGTAATTACACCAAAGTTACATATGGAGACGCAATCACAAAATATTGGAATTTCAGCAATCCGAACAATGAGGGTATCTTGGATGCCAATAATCAAAATTTACAAGGCGTGGTAAGTGGAATCTGTGTTGGCGGCGACAGCGCCGATCGGGCTTGTGATTCAGATAGTGATTGCGCTGGCGGAAGCTGTCAAAAATTAAAGAAACAATCTCGTCTTATCGGTTGGCAAGGATATTGTGTGGAACCTGATTTGTCCAGACCGCTTAATGCCGAACAAAATAGTTTTGCCTGCTTAACCTGGTTCCCTAAAGACAATATCACCGGCGCGTTTGATATAAATAATCAGCATGTGGAGGCCGGTTTCCAGGCGACCGAAACAAACGGTAAATATTACTGCTTGGAAGCAAAAGGTTATCAGGAAACTAATAGTAATACGGCGGTAAATGGAACGGGTGCGCTTACATATAACAAGCTTTTGGGGGGCGTGTTAGTCGATCATAATGGAAGTAATAATACTACTAATAGAGAAAAAAGAGTTATAGCAGTAAGTAGTGGCCGTCCGATTTATCGCGATGAGATTGATTATATTTTAATATCTCCTGGAACCGGTGGCGGAAGCTGGTTTCCAAATACCAGCGAACCTTTCCTGTCTTTCTATATTAGAAATGGTTTGATTACAAAATATAATGGTCCAGTTTGGAATGTAGTAAGAAAGAACGGAAACGATCCAAATGAAGAAATAATTCAAAATGCTCAGCAGCTTTATAAAGAAGCTGTTAGTTTGGCACCTGGTCAGTATGTTTGGTCCGATGGACGAGATAGTAGATATTGGTATATACGTCATGATGATGGCCAAGGCGACGGTAACGATCATTATCAGTATGCTGATCCATATTCAGCTGCCACCGGCCCTTTTGCTGATCTGTTAAGATCAGACTGCGCTGGCAGTATAGATGTAAATGGTAGGGATGACTATCAAGGTGCTTGTTTAGGTATAAATGTAGATGATAACGATGATGGTTGTGCGATAAGGGTAGTCTTTGATCCGGATGGTCGTTTAAATAGAGTAAACCTGGTTTGTTTTACCGGTGATAGCGCTCAAAATGAAGGAAGATATTTCAATGTTTACGTAGGGCTGCGCGAACCTTGCGCCAATATTGCTCAAACCGAAACAAATCCGTATACATCCGTTGGTTGGACAGACAGGTTGTGGCGTCAAAGTACATTTGCAATCCCAACATTAAATTATCGTAATTCACTTATCAGTTCTCCATACGGTAGTTTGGCTATGCCAAGTTCACTTGTGCCGGATAAATTAATTAATCTCTTTACCCATTACAACAGCACTGTCTTTGATCCGCCGCCTGCGGTGGCCGGTGCTCCTTATTCTTGTATTGGCACTTGTTTACAGACCAATCCAACGGCTCAAGAAGGTTTGTCTGGCACGGCCAGCCAAAGAACAGGTTTTCAAGGCCAAGAAAGTCTGGGACAAATTTTTGCCAAAGTTGATAATGTTTGGAATTGGGGCTTTAGTACTGTCAATTCAGCCTGGTCGTATCAAGCAAATACAAGTCTTACTTATAACTTTACCGAAAGATCATCCGATGCCAATGCTCCGCAAGTCCGCGCTTTGGGAGCCTGCAGACCCGGAGGAAAATGTTTGGAAGGTAATGTTGCCGGTATGAGTATAAACGATAGAGCCAGCGGTGATATCGTGTTTAATAGCAACGTTGGTGTTGTTAATGCCAAATTCTTTGGCTTTGCCAACCAAGATCAAATGCCAATTAGAAAAATTAAATTGGATTGGGGAGACGGCAATGTTGTTTCTCTAGACGGTTATTTCCGTAATCAGCGCGGCACTGTAAATGGTACCTGCGGATCTGGCGGCACTTGTCTGATTGGCTCGGTTGCCACAGGCAAGTCATGTTCCTCAAACAGCGATTGTACGAATATGGATAATTGTTTTGCCGAAAGTCAGGCGCCAAACTTTGGACAGATTGCCGGTAAAACTTGTGACTCCGCCTATTTCCGATTTGATCATGTCTATCAGTGTTCTCGCGAAAGCAGTAGTTGGACAAATAGTTGTCCGAACGCGCAAGCCCAGAGTTTGTATGGCGGCTGTTGCGCGTTCCAGCCAAAAGTTCAATTAAAAGATAATTGGGGATGGTGTAATGGAACTTGTACCGGCGGAGTTGGTGGCAATGGCTGCTATGATAGAGATTGGGGACCGGTGTTAGATCAAAGTTTAGAATGTAATTCTTCGGGCGCATATACTCCGTTTGCCGGCAGGATTATAGTTATCCCGAATGATTAAAATTTATAGATAACAAAAAATCTCCCAAATGGGAGATTTTTTGTTCTACTCAAAAGAAGAGATTCTTCTGTTAAGTTGAAGGCGCGGCTCGGACAGTTGAAGGTCCGGCTCGCGCTGGTTGATGGTGGGGTGTTAGCCGCATGTACATTGCTGGGTGTGGTTCGCCGTCGTGGTGCAAGCGAAGCGTCCGTCGTCCTGGAAGTCCTCCAAAGTCGGCATTGCCTGACATGCCTCCAGACAGAAGGCGTAACAGGTGCCATTCTCTACGACAAACCGCAAGGTGCAGCTGTTCCAGCTGTTATCACCGAGGTTGCACGAACATGCCGTTTGCGTGACCTGTGTGCGGTACATCGCACAGACATCCGTCGGCGCATCAGTCATGGTCGTGTTGGCGTCGGGGCAGGTGGCGGAGTTGCCGCAACCATTGCCGTCGGGGGGCAGGTTGCCACCATCCACTTCCGTGGTGTCGTCATCACCATCGTCGGGCGAACTGCCGCAGCCGGCGGTCAGTGCCAGGACCAGGAAGACGAGGGAAACAGCCTTCGTAACCGTGTAGTTGTAGCTCATCTGAGTCTCCTTCGTCGCTTATGGCGACTTGTTGGGAATTGGGTCGCCTTGGGCGACGAGGTAAGCGTGACGATTACCTAGGTCATTAACTGCCTCGTTTTTCGGAGCAATTAGCGACCTGGGTAATCCCGCTTTACTTATGTTTTTTCCACCATCAATTATTGGCTAAATTTGGAGTTTCCTCTAAAGTTAGCACTTTTTAAAGAGCGTGTTATCTTACGATAACGACCAATTATAGCATATTTTCAGGGTTTTGTCAACCCTGGCCGTAGCCATAGTAGGATGCACAAAAAAGTCCTCGCACGCACCCCATTCTTTGTTTGAGAAAATTTTTATCAAACAAAGAACAGGCACCTGCTATGTATGCGCCTACCGGAAAAATCATTCGTTTCTTATTTCTTAAATCATTATACACCCTATTGCCGTTATTGTTACATAGGCACTTATGCACAGCCCATAAACTCATAAAAAATATTGTTTCTTTTATCCACAATTCGCTTTTTTAAGCGGCTTTTTAATTGTTGACTGAGCCAAAATATGATACAATTACTTTACCATAATTGATACAGAATGCTTGCGAGACTTAAAAATAATTTATTTTTGGTTTTCAGTAAAGGCTGGAATTTTTTGCGTCCTCGTCAGAAGCTTGGGTTAATCAGTTTTGTAATTATTTCAAGTTTAATTATAGCTGTCTGGTTTATATTCACTCCCGTATCTTACGCGCAGAGTTTGGCTGGGGCGGGTGAGTGGCTTCTGGAATTATTTTCCGATCTTCTCTTTGCGCTTGCCGGTCTTTTTATTAAGCTAACTTTTTTCTCTCTAAAATTTATTATAGAAGTAGCCGGCTACAATGGCTTTATAGATTCTCCGGCGGTAATTGTTGGCTGGGTAATGGTGCGCGACATTACCAATATGTTTTTTGTGGTGGTACTGCTTATTATATCTTTCGGCACGATTTTGGGCTTAGAACAATATGAATATAAAAAATTATTGGTCAAGCTTCTCATGGCTGCAGTTATCGTAAATTTTAGCCGTCTGATCTGCGGACTCATTATAGATATTGCCCAAGTGGTGATGATCACATTTGTAAACGGAATTGCGGCCACGGCGAGCGGCAACTTGGTAAACATGTTTCAGGTAGATCAGATATTTAAATTGGCTGAAGGACAAACAACCAAAGTTGGTTCTACCTTTGAAATTTTTTTGGCAGCCGTAGCCGCGATTGTGTTTGCCACCATGATGCTTGTTACCATGCTAACTTTTTTGTTTTTACTCTTGGCGCGTATGGCCATGCTTTGGGTGCTCATCGTTTTATCTCCATTTGCCTTTGTGTTAAATGTTTTGCCGCAGACAGAAAAATACGCCAGTCAGTGGTGGGAGCAGTTTGGAGGCCATGTCGTAGCCGGCCCCATCATTGCTTTTTTTCTTTGGTTGTCATTTGTAACCGTCGGCGCGGGCACGGCTTTTGATGAAATTAAAAAACATAATGCTTTGCCGCAAGATCAAACTACCGTCTCGCCTGAAGAAGAGCAAACTGGCGTTACTCAAATCATGAGTTGGGCAAAGATGGCAAATTTTGCAATTGCAATTGCAATGCTGCTTGCGGGCGCGAAAATGGCTGAACAGCTTGGTGTAGTTGGCGGAGGTTTGATGGGCAAAGCCGGAGAGCTCGGAGGGAAAGTTGCCAGGTATGCTTCCGGTTTACAGGCTGCCAGATGGACTGCGGGTAATGTGCTAAAGCCGGCAGCCAAGTTAGCTGGGCAGGGTCTTTATTATGGAACTAATAGAATTCCAGGACTTGCCGGTATTCATCCCGAAGCTTGGAAGCGCAGAGGTAGGAATATTAAAAGCAGAGTGGTAGGTTGGTATAATGAAGGAAAAGTTAAAGGCACGGTACAAGCCGGAGAAATTTCTAAAGCTTTTAAAGTAAATAAAAAAGGCGAGTATGTAAAGGGTAAAGAAAAAGTAAAAAAGGTAGATGAGAAGGGTGATATTATGTATGAAAAGGATGAACATGGTAATTATAAGCTCGATAAACAAGGAAATAAAATTGCCATGTACGAAGAAGCAAGAGACAAGGAAGGGAACATTTTGAGAGATAAGGATAACAATGTTATTTATAAAGAACAAGAAATTTTGCAGAGCGGTGCGGGTGATTGGTTTAAACGGCAATTTGCGCGCGCAAGATTAGAGTTTGGAGGGGGTTATGATGCTTTCCATCAGGCTTATTCTGAAGATTTGGAAGCAACAGCAGAAGCGAAGCATGAACAGCTTGATCATTTGGCAAGTACTAGCAGTTTGCCTGTAGGTTTGGAGAAACAAAAAGCCAAGGAGTGGCTAGAATTTTTGGAACATACAGGTACTGATATTAAACTCGGAAAAGCAGCAGATATGGATAAGCTGCGAGAGGATATCATGCACACTATTGAACATGGTGGGCCAGATGTAAATAAAAATCTTGCGAAGCTTGGCTTGAATGACAAGGAAATCTTTAAGGCAAAAGAAGGTTTTGACAGGTTTAATAGATCAATGCAGTATAAGGCTAGTACTAAAGTTGCAAAAGAATATGTTGGAGAAGAGCATAAGAAGCAAGAATTAAAGGCATTACAAAAATATCTTGGAAAAGCAGAAGGTGTTACTTTGGAGAGCAAGACAGCCGAATTAAAAGCAGGGACAAAACAGATTGAAGAAAAACTGCAGTCACAAAAAGAATTGGAGGAGTTAAAAGAAATAAAGAAATTGCTAGAAGGAAAGGGTGAAAAAGTTCAAGCAGTTATACTCTCTACCAGAGCCGAGCTTTTAAATTCTAAAGAGGCTGTAGATATAAAAAATGAAGAAGACAGTTTGCGCGCGCGAGCCCGAGATTATGTAAAGCGCGGAGAAGAAGATAAGGCGGAAGCGTATCTGAGAAGAGCTGATTCTTTGGGTTTGGAAAAAGCCAGAGAAGCAACCAAAAATTTGTCTGGTGATGAAATGGCAGCGCGCGCGGCTCTTTTAGCAAACAGGTTAGTTGCAGCTAGAAAAGTTGGTAATGAAGATGAGATTAATGCTTTGGTTCAAAAGTTAGCAGTGCTTAGAAGTACTGCTATGACCCAGCCTGCCTGGATTAGTCCAGTGGTAGATCGCGAGATAGAAAGAGCTATAGGTATCACTGCTGCCCAAAAGGCTGGCATGACACCGCAACAATATAATTTATCTTTGGATTTAGGTAAAATTTCTGGTGTTAAAAGAGTCGCGACTGACGCAGGCGAGTTAGAAAGTCGTTTAGGGGGTCCAGCAAAAAATCAAGCTTATTTAAGAGATAGAAGATTGGCAGTAGAAAGCGCTCTTGAGAAGTCAAGGCGCGAGGTTGCGGGAACAATTGAACCTGATTATGATAGAGACAAAGGAAAGGTAATATATAGAGTGGTGACAGTTGCAGATTCAAAAAAATCAGATGCTGAGTATATGGCTTGGAGTAAGAAGGTAGATTTAACCACTTCAGCCGGAGCCCCTATTTCTAATTTAGGTCGTGATACAAGCGGTAAGATTTTAAAAGAAGCTTTACAAACATGCGCAACAGAAGTTGAATTAATGGCCAGCAAGCTGGCAGGTTTAACTGCAAATCAGTTCAATAGAATTCCTAAAGTTATTGAGGATTTGCAAAAATCAGATGATGAAGTAAAAAAAGCGATAGTAGCAATGGTTCAGGCAAATGATGGTCATAATAAAGATTTCTTGAAACAATTAAAGTCTGCCTTAAATGTTGAAGATTAATTTGTATGTCGGTATATCCAAATTTTAAAAATTTATCTCCTGCGGAACTTGAGCAAGAAGAATTAAGATTTAATTCTAAAATTAGTAATGCGGAATTAGCCGATGAGGCGTGGGAACAGCTCGCTAATTTATTTGATCAAAATTCAGATTTGAAACAGGCCTATAGGGTTTCTTATTGGAGATGGTTTGTGATATTAAGCTGGCAAAAAGTATACGCGGTTTCTCCGGAGATGCTGCTACTCATGATGAAAGACCAAGTTCCTGCGGCAATATTTTCTAATGTTGACGTACTTGAGGTACTTCTGCGGTATTTGGCTCAAAATTTTTATTCTCGAGATGATGCCGGTATTTTTATTAATAAATTAAAATCAGAATTTTTCGGATCGGAAATGGTTTTTGGAGACTGGCAAGGACAAAACATTAAAATAAAAGATATTATTTCCGAATATTTTTTATTGAATAAAAGAGGCGCTGACTCAATAGAGACCGCGGAATTTATCAATAAATTAAGACAGTTGATGTTTCCAAAAGATGCGTTATCATATGCTTATGTAGACCCAGATGAAGGGGTAAACAGATTTTTGGCTTTGATTAATTTTTTTCAAGATATAGATGATGATAAGAAAATTCGTGACGTGTTAAATATGTTTTTGCTTCCCGAGAATGCCCCTGGCATTATTCAGGGAGAAAATGCTAATGAAAGCCTAGAATCAACAGCGGAAGAAACTGGGCCAGTGCCTCAACCAGCTACAGAAGAAAAAACTGAAGTTGAAAAAAATATTGTGCAACCTAGCTATCAAAAAATCCCAGCAGTAGAGCCGCAAGCTCGGCTCACAGCGGAACAGGTAAAATCCCAAATAGAAAAAGAATTTAAAAAAGACGCGGAAGGAAACTTTGAAAATATAGAAGGTGTCATGCAAAAACTGGCTGAATTATCGGAAAAATATAATGATCCTAGAGTTGCGGACATGTTGTATTTTGACGAAGAGTCAAATCAATTTAAGTGGAGCGTGTAACATGCATATATGGCCGAGCCAATGATTACAATTAAGAAGCCGGACGGAACTTTTACCAAAGTTCCGCTTAGTGAATTTAAAAAAATGCAGGCAAAACCTGCGCCAAGTCCTGCGGCTGCGTCTGTCCCGGCAGTTGAAATAAAAAAACAAATGGAAGCAGCAATTGAACCTGTTAAGAAAGAACCGGAAGTTGAAACACATAAGCCGCTCGCATCTCATGTTCATCGTGCGCATGCTGCTCACGCGGCATCTAAACATCCGGTAGAAATTAAAAAACATACATCCGCGCATCACGCAACTCACGCTCATAAAAAATTAACTCGTGAAGATGCCAAATCTCCGTTGGAGGAAAAGATGCCGGTAAAAACTGACGCGCCTATGGTGAGCGCTAAACGTGACGATCAGGTAGAGGAAGTGATCAGGAAAATTGGTTTTGGGGTGGCGCCGGATTTGCAAGGCAGATTGAAAAGTCTGATTCTGGCCAAGTTAAAAGATATAAAAAGTGAAGATGAGATGCGAGATATGCTTTTGCGTCCGGTAAAAAATAGCGGCTTGGGATTATCCGAAGGACAGGTAGAAAAAATTATTAAATTGTGTCGAGAAGTATTGGGAGCTAATGCTGCAAAAGCTGCAAGTGATAATGCGCAGACGCCAATTTTGAAAGGCAAATCCAGCGGCATGGCACTTATGGTAGAACCGCCCGAATTACCAATGGTGATACCTGTAAAAAGCAGCTTTTCTGTGAAAAATTCCACTCCGCCGGTAGCGCCCAACAAATCCGCAACCGATACCATTGTTTCAAAGATAATAAAGGAAAACATGGTTGACGAGCCGATGTTTAAAATTAGCAATAAGCCCGCAGTCAGACAAGTAGTACAAGATATTTCCGTTCCGGATATGGAAATGGGACCGGTGGAAGAGTTTAAATCAATAACTATCACTGAATTTAGAAGATTGTCCAGCAATCCGGAAGAAGCGGCCAAACGACTATATCAAAAAATGTCCAATTTGCAAGAAGAATCATTCGTGTGGTATTTGGATGCAGTCGCGGCATATCATAACTCGCCGCTATATTTGGAATATATGTCGGTGGTAAGCCAGTCGCTGGCGGAAAGAAAATCACTGGCGAATGTACTTGCGGCAAAAAATGGTATAAAATTAAATGAGATGATGGCAATTATTGAAATGGAAAAAATGTTATAATATTAATATGGATCAATTTGTCGTGCCACAATTTATAGAAGTAGAAGATAAGATTTTTGGTCCAATTACGACCAGACAGTTTATTATTTTACTTGTGGCCGCTTTGATTTTATTTATCACTTTCAAATTAGCGGATACGGCCCTGTTTATTTTTTTGGCTGCGCTTATTGGCGGGTTGGCGCTAATTATCGCGTTTGTAAAAATAAACGGCCAGCCGTTTCATTATTTTTTACTAAATCTAGTTCAAACCGTTCGCCGCCCCAGTCGTAGGATTTGGTACAAAGATTTTACTAAGGCCGAACTAACGGAATCAATTAAATCCGGAAAAATAGAGGTCGTAGAAGCCGTAAAAGAAGTGCCAAAAATGTCATATAGCCGTATTCGCGATCTGTCTCTTATTGTAAACACTGGCGGTTATTATAGTGGAAGCGAGCGAGAATAATACATTATGTATAATGTATTATCGAGCGAACGACACTATATGCGGCCTTTAGGCCCATATAGCCAGCGAGCATGAATAGTAAATAATACATATGGAAGAAAAGCCAAAGAAAAAGAAAATTAAAGTCCCCAGCGCTCAAAGCCATCTCCCGTTTGCGGAGGTGAAGTTTGATACGGTAATCATGAAAGATGGAACATTGCGGGCGGTGCTTATGGTGTCCAGTATAAATTTTGCTTTAAAGAACGAAGATGAGCAAAACGCGATTATTTCTTCGTATGTTTCTTTTTTGAATGGCATTGATTTTCCGCTGCAGATTGTGGTGCAATCTCGGCAGCTATACATTAAACCATATTTGGAAAAGTTGTTAAAAAAAGAACGTGAACAAACCAATGAATTATTGCGCGTACAGATAGCCGATTACAGATCATTCGTATCCGAACTCGTAAGCCTGGGAAATATTATGAGCAAACAATTCTTTGTAGTTGTTTCGTACGATCCGCTTTCCAACAGAAAAAAAGGTTTTTGGTCTAGAATTAAAGAGGTAGTTAATCCAGCCGTCACTATAAAATTAAAAGATGAACGGTTTCAACTGCGCAAACACGATCTTGATATGAGGGTGCGCCAAATAGAATCGGGATTAACCAGCATGAATTTAGAAGTGGTCAGACTGGACACGCAATCATTGATAGAATTATTCTATTCCACCTATAATCCTGATATTGCGTTTAGCGAGCATTTGCCCCCCGTAAATGAACTAAGAGTGGAATAATTTAAGAATTATATGGCTTTTAAACCAAAATTTGCTACCGGATCATTTTCCAAACAGAAGGGGCCTTTGACTAGCAAGGAAGAAGAGATCAGTAAAAAATCCGGTGAGGAACTTGTAACCCTGGAAGAAGAAAGGGTATATCGTGAAGGCACGGTTTCCATTAAGGATTTGCTTGCGCCTTCGGCTTTTAATGTTGAATCAAATTTTGTAAAGTTAGGCGATATATTTTGCCGGACGATTTTTGTTGTAACGTACCCGAGGTATATTTCCATCGGCTGGAGTTCGCCGGTATTAAATTTATCCATCACGATGGATGTGGGAATGTTTTTCTATCCCGTAAAATCCGCCATTATTTTAAAACAGTTAAAAAATAAAGTCGGCGCCTTGGAAGCGCAGCTTAACGCGGATTCGGAAAAAGGCGCGCCGCGCGACCCGGTGCGTGAAACGGCTTTGCGTGATATTGAACAGTTGCGTGATGATCTAACTCAAGGTATTGAACACTTTTTCCAATTCTCATTTTACGTAACCCTTTACGCCAAAAGCAAAGAAGAGCTTGACCAAACTTCGGAAGACGTGGAAAATATTTTTGGCTCCAAACTTATTACCAGCCGTAAAGTTTTATATCAGGCTGAGCAGGGTTTTAATTCCACTTTGCCGCTGGCCAATGACGAACTGATGATTTCATTTAACTTAAATTCTTCGCCGATTGCCGCGTCTTTTCCATTTACTTCCGCCGAACTTACTTCCGATGATGGTATTTTGTATGGCGTCAATCGCCACAATAACAGTCTTATTTTGTTTGATAGATTTTCTTTACAGAATGCCAATATGGCCGTGTTTGCGACCTCCGGTGCCGGTAAAAGTTACGCGATTAAATTGGAAATTTTGCGCAGTATGATGATGGGGGTTGATGTTATCGTAATTGACCCGGAAATGGAATATAAACATTTGGCCGATGCCGTGGGCGGAACCTATATAAACATTTCTCTTTCTTCCGAAGCCAAAGTAAATCCGTTTGATTTGCCTAGACCAACCGGCGGAGAAGATTTTTCCACCGAAGATATTATTCGCGGCGCCGTTATAACCGTAAAAGGTTTGCTTCGTATCATGCTTGGCAATCTTACCACGGAGCAGGATTCTATTATAGACAGAGCGCTTATTGAAACATACGCTAAAAAAGATATTACGCCCGAAGCGGATTTGGCTGTAGTTCAGGCGCCGATAGTGCAAGATTTGCAAGAAATTTTGGAAGGCATGGAAGGCTCCGGAGATTTGGTATTAAGACTTAAAAAATATACCGAAGGTACGTTTAGCGGGCTCTTCAACGCTCCAACCAATGTGGACATGAAAAATCAACTCGTGGTATTTAGCGTGCGTGATTTAGAAGACGAGCTTCGTCCGATGGCTATATACGCGATTGTTAACTATATTTGGAATGTTGTACGTTCGGAACGAAAGAAGAGAATTTTGGTAATTGATGAGGCATGGTGGCTGATGCAGCACGAAGATAGCGCGCGGTTTATTTTTGCCTTGGTTAAGCGCGCCCGCAAATATTATTTAGGAGTTACAACCATTACCCAGGATGTAAATGACTTTTTAAAATCACAGTACGGTCAGGCTATAGTTACAAACTCCGCTTTGCAGCTCTTGCTCCGCCAGTCACCGGCGGCCATTGATTTGGTGCAAAAAGTTTTTATCCTTACCGAAGGCGAAAAATATTTACTCTTAGAGAGTGGAGTAGGGGAAGGGATATTTTTCGCCGGTAATAAGCATGCGGCTATAAAGGTGGTAGCTTCGTATACCGAAGATCAGCTCGTAACCACCAACCCGGAGCAGCTCTTAGAAATAGAAAGGTCTAAAAAAGAATTTGAAAAACAAATATAATAGAAATTAGAATTTAATAAAAATGTATGTCACTTCGCGCTCGTATTTTCATTATTATCAGTGTTATAATGCTTCTGGTTTTAGCGGTAAGCATATTCTTAATCGTAAGAAACAAAAATAAAAAAACCGAAAATGCAAATCCGACAACTGCCACCACCAGCACAAGTAATAATACTCAGTCGGGCAGTCAGGTCGTGGTAGATGGCCAGCTACCAGCCGGACTAACGGCCCGAACGCCAACCTCGCTAGAGGTGGAAAAAAATAGCGTAGAGCAGCTCGCTAAAATTTTTGTAGAGCGATACGGATCGTATTCTACGGATAATGAATTTCAAAATATTAAAGAATCAGAATCGTTGGTTACAAAGTCGTTATGGACAAAAATCAGCGCCGGTATGAACATAAAGCCCGGTAAAGATTTTGTAGGCGTTACCACTAAAGTGATTAGCGCAAGTATTGCCGATTGGACAGCTAGTAAAGCTACAGTACAGTTGCGACTCATGAGAGAAGAAAATAAAAATGGCGTAGTGTCTACTCGTTATCAAAATGCAACCGTGGAGATGGTTAAACAAGGTAATGTATGGTTGGCAAACGCGCTCGTTTGGAATTAATTAAAGGCTGGGTAAAAGACTGTCTCTTTCCCAAATTTTGTGTCGGTTGCAAAGCAGAAGATCTGTGGTTATGCGATGGTTGCGCTGGTAAAATTATCAAGATAAAAAATACTTCTTCTTCGGAAAGTAAGGCCCTGGCCCATATTGATGGGGTGGCGGCCTTATTTGATTATGGCGAAAATATAGTTTCAGAATTGATTAAACTGTTTAAGTATAATTATATAACAGAACTTACGGAAGTATTTAGAAAAATTGTTAATGATATTAATGTAGAGTTTGATAATAAAAATTTTGTGATTATGCCCGTACCGCTGCATCCGCGCCGCCAGCGGGAAAGAGGGTTTAATCAGTCTGAAATTTTGGCAGAAATTTTTGCTGAAAAATTACATTTGCAAGTAAATAAGGATTTGCGCCGCGTTATTTATACGCAGCAGCAAGCGGCACTATCGGCCGAAAAGCGGTTGGTTAATTTAAAAGATGCCTTTGCTTTTGATGCTGTGGGGCAAGCAGTTCCGGAGAGAGTTTTATTGGTAGATGATGTATTTACGACTGGAGCCACGATGAGCGAGTGTGCCAAGGCGCTGAAAAATAAAGGAGTAAAGACTGTTTGTTGTTTAGCGCTGGCTAAAGGCTGAGGCTTTAAAAAGGCAGTAGGGCGCGAGCGTCAGGATTCATCCTATCTATTGTCCATATTGGATCCCATACCAAATCTACCACAACCTTTTTTACTTTGGGTAATTTTTTCATTTCTTCTTTTATTTGTTCAATAAGACTGGCGCCATACGGACACCCCATGCTGGTAAAAGTCATGGTAACAAGCGCTTGGCCATTTTTTATTTCTACGTTATAGATTAAACCCAATTCTACGATTCCCATACCCATTTCGGGATCAAAAATAGTATTGAGTATTTTCCAATATTCTTGGGTGCGTTTTTCCGGCGGCACGGGAATTATAGTTTTATTTTTGCTCATATATTTTTATAGCCTTTTGCAGGGCATTTAATCCAAGCAGGGCGCATTTTAACCGAGCCGTGGTAATAGTAATGCCCAGTAGATCAAAAATATGTTTGGCTTTTATTTTTTTTAGAGACGAAATTTTTTTGCCTTCAGCGGCATCGGACAGAAGCGACATTGATGCTTGGCTAATAGCGCAGCCATTGCCTGCAAAACCAATTTTTTCTACAACATTATTTTTTATTTTTAAATCAAGCTTAATCACGTCGCCGCAGAGCGGGTTGTGTTCGGTAGCAGTAACCGTGGCGTCACTAAGCGCGCCTGCGTGATGGGGGTGTTGGTAATGATCAAGAATTGTTTCGGTATATATGTCCACGTTATTTAATTTTAAAAGTTTTTAATACTTTCTTTAAAGCTTTTTCAGCCGTATCTATATCTTTTTTTGTATTATATATATAAAAACTCATGCGCGCGGTGCCATATACTCCCAGATAATTCATGAGCGGTTCAGCACAATGCAATCCGGAACGGATAGCTATGCCTTCGTTGTTAAATATCGTGGCAATGTCGTGCGGATGCACGCCGTCAATCGCAAAAGAGAGAACTCCACCGGCATCCTGAGGCTTGGAAGGAGAAAAAACTTTTACTTGCGGATAACGGCCCAGCATTTTTTTGGCATAGGCAAGTAGTTCTTGTTCGTGGGCCATAATTTTTTTAAATCCAATGTTGCTGAGATAATCTATAGCCGCGCCAAAGGCGATAACGCCCGCAATATTTGGCGTGCCGGCTTCAAATTTCCAAGGGCCGCTGCGATAGGTGGCAGATGTTGCTTTGACGGATTCTACCATTTCGCCGCCATACATAAACGGCGTCATCTCTTCCATAAGAGATTGTTTTACATATAGTACGCCAACACCTGTCGGCCCAAGCATTTTGTGGGCGGAAAAAGCAAAAAAATCGCAATTTAAGTTACGGACATCGGTGGGCATATGTCCTACGCTTTGCGCGCCATCTACCATTACTTTGGCACCAACCGCATGCGCCAGAGCCGTCATTTTTTTAACCGGCACTATAGTCCCTGTTACATTAGATTGGGCAGTTAAGCAAACCAGTTTTGTTTTGGGTGTTAGCAGTTTCTTATACGCTTCTATATCTAAAGTATAATCGGCAGTTAAAGGAATGATATGTAAAACAGCCTGTTTATTTTTTGCCAGTTCTTGCCACGGCACTAAATTGGCATGGTGTTCTAAAGCGCTGACAATTATTTCGTCTCCGGCAGAAATATATTTCTGCCCCCAAGCCACAGCCGCGCAATTTATAGATTCAGTAGTATTTTTGGTAAAAATTATCTCTTCTTCCGTACGCGCGCCAATAAAATCAGCAACCTTTTTTCTTACAGCTTCGTATTGTTCTGTTGCCTCTTCCGATAGTGCGTGGATACCGCGATGGATATTAGCGTTAGAAGTACTATAAAATTTTTCCAAAGATTTTAAAACAATTTTTGGTTTTTGGGTGGTGGAAGCATTATCAAGATAGACAAGAGGTTTGCCGTTGATTGTGCGTTTGAAGATAGGGAAGTCCTTTTTAATTTGCTGCATACCTTTAACCAAGAAAATTATTAACCGCGGTACGAATAGTATCTTGAATCGTTGTGTCCGGTATATGTGCCAGTTCCGCTTCAAAAAATCCTTGCACTAAGAGTGATCTGGCGTGTGCTTCGGATAGTCCCCGCGAACAAAGATAAAATAAAGCTTCTTCGTCTATTTTCCCCACACTGGCGCTATGCCCGGCTTTTACGTCATCTGTTTTTATTTCCAAATTGGGCGAGGTTTTTGCCTTTGCCTCATCAGATAGTAATAGAGTGTGGTGAGAAAAATATGTATTCGCACCCCGTGCGTTTTTTTCAATCCGGCAATCTCCTTCAATGTGGCAGCTTGCCTGATCCGTGAGGCCGGCTCGGACCATGATTCTAATTTTAGTATGAGGAGCGCTGTGGCGAGCTTCTATCTTTGCTGAAAATGAATTGTTATTTTTTCCTAAGATGAAAAAAATACATTCGCATTTTGCTCCGCGTTCTTTGGCGTTAATAATAAAATTGTGCAAATCAGGCCAGCCTTCGGTGGCTAGACAAATCAAGGTTACATCCGCATTTTTTTTCAAAGTAATCTGTCCGTGTGGAATTGTATTAAAAAAATACAAAGCCTGCCTGCCGCCGACAGTTAAAGATTTGGGAAATTTTGTCCCGATTTTGCTTTTGGCAAAATCGAGGATCCTCGATTCCGACTTTGAATCGGAATCGGGATAATTTAACTTTTTATTTTTCATATTAGTTTAACCAACTGAACCGGTCATCTCCAAAGTAAGCAACCTGTTAAGTTCAACTGCGTATTCCATAGGAAGTTGCTTTACAATTGGGCTGGCAAATCCGTTTACAATAAGCGTGGCCGCTTGTTCCTCCGAAAGTCCGCGGCTCATGAGATAAAATAATTCATCTTCGCCAATACTGGCTACAGTCGCTTCATGGGCAATAGTTACGTCTTTTTCTTTAATATCCATGGTTGGATAGGTATCCGAACGGGAAGCCGGATCAAGCATGAGCGCATCACAAACCACGCGAGTTTTTACGTTTTTCGCTCCTTTAATTACTTTTACCAAACCGCGGTAGGTAGTACGACCGCCATTTTTACTAATAGATTTGGAAATAATCGTAGAACTGGTATCCGGAGCCAAATGAATTGCTTTGCCGCCCGCGTCTTGGTGTTGGCCCTTACCCGCAAAGGCCAGAGACTGAATTTCTCCTTTAGCGCCTCGTTCACGCAAGATAACACTAGGGTATTTCATGGTTGCTTTTGAGCCTAAATTACAATCCAACCAAAACATATGGCCATTTTCATAGACAGATGCTCGTTTGGTAACCAGATTATATACGTTGCCGGACCAATTTTGAACCGTGGTATATTGCACGCGCGCGTTTTTTTTCACTACAATTTCTACAACAGCTGAATGCAGGGAATCGCTGGAGTAGGTTGGGGCAGTGCAGCCTTCCACATAATGTACCGAGCTGCCTTCATCGGCAATAATGAGCGTGCGTTCAAATTGCCCCATGTTTTTCATGTTGATGCGGAAGTAGGCTTGAAGGGGGAGTTCCACATGCACGCCCTTAGGCACGTAAATAAAACTTCCACCCGACCACACGGCCGAATTTAAAGCTGAAAATTTATTATCATGCGTAGGCACAACAGTGCCAAAATGTTTTTTAAATAATTCCGGATGGTTTTTGAGCGCGTCATCGGTTGATTCAAAAATAACTCCCTGTTTGGCTAGGTTTTCAGCCAGGGAATGATAAATCATCTCCGATTCAAATTGAGCGCCGCTGCCGGATAAAAATTTTTGTTCAGCTTGCGGTACGCCTAATTTATCAAATGTATTTTTAATTTCAGCCGGCACATCTTCCCAATTGCGTTTGGTTTGGTCTTGGGGGCGAACGTAGTAGTGAATATTATCAAAGTCAATCTTAGACAAATCCGCGCCCCAACTTGGCATATGTTTTTCCAAAAATATTTCGTATGCCTTTAAACGAAAATCCAACATCCATTCGGGTTCGGATTTTTGGCGAGAAATTTCTTTGATTATTTCCGGTGTTAGTCCTTTTTTGGCGGTAAAAACACTAGCTGTTTTGGTACGAAAACCGGGGGCATATTTATTGCCGGTTTTGTTAATCAGCTTTTTTGTTTTTACGGGAATTGGCATAGGCAGTTGTTGTCATTCCGATCGAAGGAGTTTAGCGACTGAGTGGAGGAATCTCTGTCATCCCCCTCTGCCCGAGAGGGGGTAGGGGGAGTGGGAGTTGACAACTTTGGCAACTCCCTCTCGCTCCCTCTTGGTAAGAGGGAGATTACCGGACAGAGATCCCTCGTCGGCCAAAAGGCCTCGCTCGGGATGACAAAATAAATTGTTTATTTCTTTATAAAAGACTCAAATCCGTCTTTTTCTATCTTTTTCAAAATTTCCGTGCCGCCGCTAGCAACAATTTTACCTTTGGACATAATATGAATTTTATCGGGTTTGATAAAATCTAAAACGCGAGGATTGTGACTGACGATTACAAGACCCATTTTTTGTTTTTTATGAATCGTATTAATTTGTTTGCTGACAATTTTCAGCGCGTCTATGTCTAGCCCTGAATCAATTTCATCTAGGAAGGCAAAAGCCGGCTGTAGCATTGCCATTTGCAACACCTCGGATTTCTTTTTTTCTCCGCCGGAAAATCCGTCATTTATAGAGCGAGACATAAACGCAGGATCAATATTTAGCTTATTCATTTCTTCCCGCATCAGGCCGGCAAATTGAGCCGGAGCCATAGCCGGTTTTTTATTTTTTTGAGCAGCATGAATCGTATTTTTTGCGAGGCGCAAAAAATTTCCCAAAGCTACTCCGGCTACGACTTGCGGATGTTGGAAAGCTAAAAATAATCCGGCCTGGGCGCGTTCGGACGGGGAAAGACCAAGAAGATTTTTTTTATCCAGTTTGGCCGAACCCATAGTGACGGTATATTTAGGGCTGCCCATCAGGACGGATAGAAGAGTGCTTTTTCCCGACCCATTCTGACCCATAATAATGTGAATTTCACCGGAAGAAACGCTAAAAGAAACGCCATTTAAGATTTTGGTGTTACCAACCGTGGCATGGAGGTTTTTTATCGTTAGATTAGGCATATTTGTATAGGTAATGCAGACCTTATAGTACCGCTAAAAAGGCTAGGCGTCAATGATAACAAAAACAAAAATCCCATCCGAGTTTTTGGCTACAAATGGGACTTTTTAGGAGTATAAATGGATTATTCGGTAACTTTCAAAGTACCCCATTGACCGCCAGCTCTGTGGCCGGGTTTGGAGCAGTAATAGACAAATTCTCCGGCTTTGTCGGCGGTAAATTCAACGATCACTTCCTGATTAAGCGGTAATTCTTTGGCAACGGTAAATTCATCAATGACAAAGTCGTGCATGCCCAACGTGTTGGTGATTTTAACTTTTACTTTGTCTCCTTTTTTCACATTCATTTCCGGAAGAGAGAAAATTGGTTTTTTGAGAGCCGGATCATAATATGCGGTCATGGTGAATTCTTTAACCGATTCAACTTTTGCATTTTCTTGTGTTGGAGCGGAAACTTTTTTTGCGTTCCACATATATGCAACGCCGCCAACTAGGGCTATAGCCAAAATGAGAACTACTACTTTTTTCATACTAATAAAAAATTATTTAATTAATATAAATTATAAGCAAGAACGAGCCGCAAAGTAATCGCTTGCGGTTGGTTGGGATCCATTTTTAATTTCATTGGCGCGCTTGGCGCCTAATTTTGCATAAAAGCATGCTTCCATTGTCGGGGTAATTGTAGAAGGCAGCGATGCCGGGTCAATGCCGATTTTTTCTAGCGCTTTTTCTTGGGCGGGTGATAGCAGGGGGTTTTTATCGGCAGAGGTACCGGCTGTTTGCGGTGTGGTTGATGCTGATTGACTAGTAAAACTTTTTATGATTGGTTTGATGCCGTATGGGTCAGCTACGTATAAGTAAACACCTCCCAAAATAAGCAGGAAGAAGATTACCCCAAGAGTTATAAAAAATATTTGTAGAAATTTTTTCATATACGGTTATTATGCTAAGTAAATGTATTATATCACTACTCAAAACAATATTCTAGTTTCTTATTTTTCATAAATTTCAATCGGTAACCCATCGGAATCTCTAAAGAACGCAAATTTTTTATTTGTAATCTCATCCACCCGTACTTCTTCGGTTTCAACACCTCTATCATTCAAATCCTTAACCGTCTTTTCAATTGAGTCTACTTCAAAAGCCAAATGTCGCAATCCGCAAGCTTCAGGGTTGGAAATTCTAGTTGGGGGATTGGGGAATGAAAAAAGTTCAATTTGCGATCCGGCAATACTAATGTCCAGTTTATACGAATTACGTTCGGCTCGGTATGTTTCTTTAATGATGCTGCCGCCCAATATATCCGTATAAAAAGATTTTGATTTTTGGTAATCAGAGCAGATAATGGCAACATGATGAACCTTATTAAATTTCATAATTATGGCGTTTTTATCACATGCCTAATCTTATACTGACTCAGCGCTCCAATATGGTTCAAATCATCAATGCCAATCTTGCCAATATACAAGTACTTTATTTTTTCCACAGCATTGTCTTTTAAGTATTCTTCCACAGCCTGCAAGCCTCTAAAATAAATCGTGTCGCGGGTAAACGCTATTTTTTTGTTTGTATCTGCCAGGCCGCGCTTAACTTTTACGCAGGTGCGCCAGGCCGACTCGTCTCCCAGCCCGTAATTACTTTTTAAATAATGAAATAAATCTACAAATGACATTTCTTGCGCCAAATACGCGCCGATAGACCGCAGCGGCGCCCAAATTTCTTTTTCTCCAAGCGGCACGCCCAAAGCGTGTTGATTGTATACAGCCAACCCCTCTTCAGTAGCAATGTATCCGGCAGTGCCGACTTCAAACAGTTTATATTTTTGCAAGCGGCTGTTTTCAGCCCTATAAATATGTGTTTCAATTTCGTGCGCAATCACTGCTTTAAGTCGGTTTTCGGTAAATGTCACTCCTTCCCGCAGAAATATTGTGCCGGCCAGACTTATTGAAATATCGTTTACGCGCCCCGCGGCTATCTTTATATGCCAATTGGTTAGTTTGTGTTCTTCCAAAAATAGCGTGAGCCGTTTTACAATCTGTTTGAAGCTTAGTTTGGCGCTGTCATCGGGCTGAATCGGATGTTCGTGAATATAGCGGACGGCTTGATCGTATAGTACGCGACTGGCTGGGCCATATAACTTTTCCGAAGCTTGCTGCAATTTTGGAGTATCCAATGATTCCAATAAATCTAATTTTGTTTCTATTTCAACTATTTTCTTTTTATATAGATTATATAACGGATGGTTAAGCGCTTCGGGTAGAGCCTTTAGGTCTTTTTTAATTTGAGCAATAGGCAAAGAATGGGCGCGGTATAAAAATTGAGGCGAGCGAACGGGATTTTCTAGAAACGTTTGTTTTTCTTCATCGTGGTTTAACGGCCGCAGCAATCCGGCGATGGTAATTTTTTTATCTATTTCGTATAATTTTTTATCAATATTTTTTAGAATTTTTTCCGTTCGTTCACTATCAATTTTTGGACTTTGATAGGGCAGATGTTTGTTGAGCGTGCTATGAATTGTAAAATGTTCAAGAAACTTGCCGCCAATAACCGCTTTATATGTTTGATTTTCTAAGTTGCCAAAGGTGGCGGGAATGGTAAGCCGTTTGCCTTTTAATTTAATATCAATAAAGGAATCCTCGGTTTCAATGTCGCTCAGACTGCGGTCAAGCAGAACGCCGTCATAATGCGGATCAATTTTTGCGAGGATGTGGTCGTACTTGGTATTTAATAATTCTATATGTTCAAATAATCCGATTGCCGTACGGCTGGGAGCGCTTTCTTTTGTTTCTGCCGGCACATTAGAGCTGAAAAGCGCTTTGCATAGCTCAACACCCTTTTCAGGACTTGGAACTTTCAGATCCGCCACTTTTTTTAATCGCGCGCGCAGCGGAATTTGGCTGGCAATTTGAATAGAGAGGCCGGCTCGAGCATTAAGCTCCAATATTTTTATACCGTTTGTGGTAAGCGCCAAATCCGCGGCTAAAAATCCAATTTGACTGACTTTTTGCGCGTTAGCGGCAGCCAAAAGAATTTTGTCCCATTCAGGAATTTCTAAATCAGATAATTTTTCTCCGTTAGGCAAGGTGCGAATAAATTTTCCTTTGTGAACCGCATAGGCGGCGCTGCCAGTCGCAATATCAATGCCTATACCAACCGCCCCTAAATGTAAATTTGCTTTGCCCTGCGACTGTTCCGTAGGTAGGCGCAGCATGGCTAGGACCGGAATATAATTAAATACAATAATTCGGATATCGGGCAAACCTTGCTTAACGTATGGTTTAAAAAAATCATGAGCCATAAGCCGTTCTTCAATAATTGCTTGATCATATAAACCCGATATGGCATATTCTCCGTCTAAGATAGAAGAGACATGCCGGCTAATATCTTGCCAACTATGCTCCTGGCCGCTAATATCTATAAAATTACCGCCTTTTTTTTCTACAAATACCATAATGCCTTCGCCGCCATACCCATGGTTTGGTTTGATTACGAAATTATCAGGCAGGCTTTTAGGATTAAAATGTTTGAGTTCGTTATAATTTTTAATTACGGTATATACTTTGGCCGCGCCCAGCCCTCGTGACTGCAAATAATTTTTGGTAAACATTTTATCATCAGCAAAACTTTTATTGGCTTTGGAATTAAATCTGCTGATATACAAAAGATTGCGCGCGTTAATGCCGAGCACGCCGGATAATCGTTCAAAAAAAGATAATTTGTACTGATGGGATAGCGCCATACCTATTCTTGATGTTCGGTAAGCAGGCTTCTAAATCGGAAATATTCGGCTATGCGTAAGCCGGTGAATTTGCCCAAGAGAAGTGTGGCTATAACCGGCACAAGTACCAGTTCGGGCCATGATAGTAATACGTTATTAAAGTAAGCCCAAGTAATAAGATAGTAGGAAGCAATAACAATAAGAAGCGTGCCGGCTACGGCTACAATCGCGCTGCGAACACCCTCTTCGTTTTGCGCGGCCATAAATTTTTCCGAAACGGTTGACATCACAAGCATTGGGAATATGGCCATAGAAAGCGGCACGGAGGTGCCGTATTGCAAGGCCAGCCAAATTACAAATAAAAATGAGAGACTGATCAAAGCTAAATGGAGAGCCATTTTTGGCAGGTACAATAATTCAAATTTGTTCAAAATAAATTTGGCAATATAGCCGATTACCACCGCGAAAATAAAGGTAAGAATGCCAAGGCCTAAACCGAGGATAAAGAATGAAATGGCAATGATGACCGGGGTATAGACGCCAAACGCGCTAATGCCAATGACTTGTCTGGCAAACGAAGCAATGAAGGCTAGAAATGGCACGATAAGAATGATATATACAATATTGGAAGAGACGCCTTTGGAAACCAGGTCAGTCACAAAGTGAGAAAGAAGAAAGACTGATGATTTATCACCGCGCTGGTCTATAATTCTATATTCAATACTCCGACTTTGGAGAGTGCCGGCTATCTGGTCTGTCTCTTTGGTGATAAAAATAGGATTAATCGCTTCTTTGCGAGTGAGGAGAATATAACTTGGCTCCACCAAATTAAACGTTTGATAAGCTAGGTTGGAAATAGTGTTTAGGTCGCTGTCGGAGATAACGGCAAAAAATTTATTTTTAATGATGGTTTTATCTTCTGGTTTTAAATCTTTCCAGTACAGATTAAACGCCTGCATGCCAAGCGGTGATTGGGTGTAAAAAATCAACACATTTGAATCTTTGATATAGTCTGTGTTTTCTTTTATTTTCTGTACCAGAGCATCTTCGGTAAGAAGCGCGCCTTCCTTTTCGGCTATAGGCAGGAGCTGCAAAGCGACGCCGTTTTCGGCGGCTTGGGTTTTTAAATTCTCAATTTCTTTTTCGCTTTTTTGATCAATAATAAGCAAGGCGCTACTATTAAAAACAAAAATGTCTTTGCTTATGCTGGCGGTTGAGGTAGCTTGGCGAATGGTAAGCGTGATAGTTTTTTTTCCTACGGTTGAGAATTGCTGCACGATTTCTTTGCCCGTCACCTTGGGGCCGCTGCCAAAATCCCAAACATATTCCGCAGGGGTGGTAGAAGATAATAGAATTGAATCAGAAGCGTCAAAGATAGCTTTTTTATTTATGCGCACCAGGTCATCGGAAGTAATTATGGCTTCAAGTTGTTTAGCTGGCTGCAGAGGCAGCGGAGCGGGGGAGGTTGCCACGGTTTGGGCATGTATAGAAGACGGGATTGTAGTTGCCAGTAGAAAATAAAGAATAGAATATAGTGATACTATTTTTTTCTTCATAGTATATAGTATTGATTTTAGAAACTTACTATATCATAGGAAAGCGGCCGAGACAATAAAATTGACAAAATGATTCCGTAGGATTACTGTTATTATTGATTCTTTTTATGTTTTAAACAAGTAAAACGTATGAAAAAACTTGCTATATATTTTTCCGATCCCGAACCGATGGGCTACCCGTTTAATTCCAAGTATCCTTATTGGGAAATTTATCAAGGCATTATTAAAGATATAGAAGCGCAAGGGCATAGCGTGTATGTTGTTCGCGGTAATTCATACCTCGGCAAGGGCGTATTTTCACATGGCTGGCGAGTTGTTGGCGGTGTGATGGTGCCGGTAGCCGAGCCGATTACCGTAGATTTAATTTTTAACCGCGATGACAAAAATACCATTCCCGCAATTTACGATTGCCCGATCATAAATCATCCGGATTTGGATAGATTATGCGTAGACAAGGTTGAGACCGCAAAATTTTTTCCCGAGCTTTCGCCCAAAACTAAAGCCATTAATTCATACCAGGAATATTTGGATGCAATTAAGGAGTGGGGTTTTGGTCCGGAAGAAAAGATTGTTTTAAAAAAGAATTTTTTATCCGGCGGCCGCGGCATTTATATTCGTCCGATAAAAGAGGTTGCCGAATCATTGTATGATGACTGGAAAGATATTCTTGTTCAAGAATTTGTAGACAATTCCATTGGAATTCCGGAAATAATTGAAGGTTTGCACGATATTCGCGTAGTAACTATTAACGGCGAACCGGTGTATACGTTTGTGCGCGTACCCCCAGCTGGATCATTTTTAGCCAATGTTTCCCAGGGCGGCACCGAGATACCGTTAAGTTTAAGCAAGCTTCCGAACAATTTGTTGAAATTGGTTGAAGAAATAAATAAAAAGCTGTCTCATTATAGGCCGAGTATGTTTGCTTCGGACTTTGTTAATTCTAAAAATGGATTTAAGTTGGTAGAGCTTAATTCTCGCCCAGCTGTCTGCATCCCTTCACTTTCTTCGGAAACCAAAAATTATATTGATAAGATTGTGCAGCTCCTTGTACAAGAGCTGTCCTAAAATTATTTGCTTGCTTAACCCTATGAAAAAACTCGCTATTTATTTTTCCAATCCCAAACCAATGGGCGATCCGTTTGATTTGCGATATCCATATTGGCAGATTTATAAAGAAATAATTAGAAACGTGGAAAAACAGGGGATAGATGTATATGTTACCAGGGCTAAAGATTCGTATTTGGGTAAAGGTGTTTTTACCCATGGTTGGAAAGTAGACGGGGAAGAATTGATAGAAATAAATGAGCCAATTACCGTAGATTTAATTTTTCATCGCGGCAGTCAAGCCACCATTCCCGCGACCTATGATTGTCCAATCATAAACCATCCGGATCTGGAGCGATTTTGCGGAGATAAGATAAAAGTAAACCAGGTATTTGCCGATATTTCTCCCAAAACCAAAGCTGTTAATTCATACCAAGAATACCTGGATACCATTACAGAATGGAATTTTAATCCTGAAGACAAGATTGTCGTAAAGAAGAATTTTCTCTACGGCGGGCACGGAGTATATATTCGTCCGATAAAAGAAATTACCGAATCGCTTTATGAAAATTGGCGCGATGTTCTAATGCAAGAATTCGTTGATAGTTCGGGGGGTATTGCCGGGATTGTTGAGGGCTTGCATGATATACGCGTAGTAACTATTAACGGCGAGCCAGTATATTCGTTTGTGCGGACTCCTCCCGTTGGATCGTTTTTAGCCAATGTTTCCCAAGGAGGCGCGGAAAAGGCAGTGCCACTTTCCCAATTACCCGCGGAATTACTAAAATTAGTTGAAAGAGTAAATAAGGAATTAGCGCAATACAGGCCCAGCATCTTTGCTTCCGATTTTTTCAATTCCAAAGACGGTTTTAAATTGATTGAATTAAATTCCCGTCCGGCTGTGTGCGACCCAGCCCAATCTCCGGAAACCAGAAATTATATTGATAAAATTATCCAATTACTCGTACATACCATCAATAATTCTTTTAAAATTGAGAAAAATTAAAACAGGTCGTATTAAGTTTCCTTTATACTAGGATGATTTTAAAGTAGACGACAAAGACATTAGTTTCTCTTTTTAAGAAACATTGTTTTGAGTACGAGAGTGGTTTTTCCGTCGCGGCACTCAACCGTTTCGGTGTCGGAAGGAAGCCGGATATTTTTAAAAACAGTTCCAATTTTATAGGTAACCGAAGAACCTTTTAATTTTAAGTCTTTATTTAGTTGTACGGAATCACCTTCGGCAAGTACGTTGCCGTTACAATCTTTTGTTTCTGACATAGTGTATGAATAGATAAATAATTTATTTTGCGTTTGGGTCTGCTTGATGAAGACCAAAAGTATTTCCTTCGGTGTCTAGATAATATCCTTGCCAAGCCATACCTTCTATGGCAAATTTTGGCATAGCCACCACACCGCCTGCGTCGCAGAACATCGCTCCGGCGTTCGAATCCCTATGTGACCAAAGCAGTTTGGTCACATTTATATCTTATTCGCTACACTTCGTTTCGCTGCGGAGAGGGAGGGATTCGAACCCTCGGTGCCTTGCGGCACACAGCTTTAGCAAAGCTGCACAATCGACCACTCTGACACCTCTCCAGGTGTTGGCTTTTAAATACCAAAGATTATATATTTTTGCTTAAAATAGGGATTTAGTCAACTATTTTGTGCTGTTCCGGAGTCCATTGCGGGGCGTTGATAATAGATATTAATAATTCATTGCCTTCTACCCAATAAATTTCTCCTTTTTCAAAATAATATAAATCGCCTTGGTTTAGAGCAAAATCGCCTTTTTCCGAATGAACAGTGCCAAATCCGGAAATTACATAATACACTTCTTCACATCCGATGTTGCTTGCTCTATTCGCTTCCGGATAGCGGCCGTTAATTAGTGCGGTTGCATAACTAAAATTTTTGCTTGGGTATTCATATTCCCAAACAGTGCAATCTGGACAATTTTGTTTCTCCCTAGCTTCTGATTTTTTGATTAGCATAAATTTTTGTTGCCCGCCTAGACTAAAGCTTCAGCATGGCGCTGGCGGAGAGATAGAGATTCGAACTCTAGAGGCCCTTGCGGGCCCGGCAGTTTAGTAAACTGCTGCCTTAAACCACTCGGCCATCTCTCCTAATTATATATTTTTTAGTAGCGATAGTGTACCAAAAAATCAGATAAAGTCAATATTGGTCTGTCTGTAATTTTTTTCAATTTTGGTATATGATATTGTATAAATATGCATAAAGCTCTCAGGTTTCTTCTTAATACTATTTTAGCCACAATTATAATCGGTGGTTTTGTTTATTTTTTCCGTGCACCAATACGACATTCGTTAACTCAAATTCAAACGGAATATTTTCCTTGCCGCCAGCCGATTGCCTATAGCCTCGGTTCTTTTGATGAAAAATTTGGTATTTCCCAAAAAGATTTCCTAAGCGCCATTAGCGCCGCTGAACAAGTGTGGGAAGATCCGATTAGTAAAGACTTGTTCGCGTATAAGGAAGATGGGGGCTTAAAAATAAACCTTATTTACGACAATCGTCAGGAAGCAACTGTAAAACTGCAGGAATTAGGTTTGAGCGTCAAAGATGATAGAGATTCGTATGAAGCCGTGAAGGCGAAATACGACGCCATGAAAGCCAGCTATCTTAAAGACAAGGCGGTGCTTGCTAACACAATTGCGGAATTTGAAGTTATGAAACGCAAATATGAAGCAGACGTGGAATATTGGAACAGCCGAGGCGGCGCGCGCAAAGAAGCCTACGATAAATTGGAAGAAGACAGGCTGGCTTTAAACGCTAAAATTGATCAGATTAATCAAATGCAAAATAATTTGAACGCTAAGGTAAATAATATAAACGCGCTTGTCACGGTGCTTAACCGATTGGCTGCCTCGCTCAATATTACCGTAGATAAATATAACCAAATTGGCGGAGAGTTGGGCGCAGAATTTGAAGAGGGTACATATCGTAGTGATCAAAGCGGTCAAGCTATAGATATTTATCAGTTTGATAATCGGGCCAAATTAATCCGAGTGCTAGCGCATGAACTTGGTCATGCGCTAGGTTTGGAACATGTGGAAGATGCGAAAGCTATAATGTATAGCTTTAATAATGGAATTAATGATAAGCCTACAGACAGCGATCTGTCAGCGCTTAAGATGCTTTGTAATATTTAGTTTGTCCCCATTCTTTCTTGGGCGTTTTATCCAAGTATGGTAAACTACATACACGCATTTGTGGTGTAATCACTTTTATACTGAATAACTGTAGAAATTTCTCTTTACTGTATGATAAAACTAAGCGGCGTTACTAAAATTTATCCTACCGGCACCCCGGCCGTACGAAATCTAAACTTGCATATAGGTGCGGGTGATTTTGTGTCCATTGTGGGCCAGAGCGGTACGGGCAAAACAACGCTTGTAAAAATGCTGATTGCCGAAGAAAGACCCAATAAAGGCACGATAGAAATCGGCGATACGGATATTACCAAGATTAGTTCCAGTGATATTCCGTATTTGCGCCGGCAAATTGGCGTAGTTTTTCAGGATTATAAATTATTACCAAAGAGAACCGTATACGAAAATGTGGCTTTTGCTTTGGAAGTGGCCGGAGAAAAAAGAGATCGTATTCACCAGGTGGTGCCTCAAGTGCTAGAAATTGTAAATTTATCTCATAAAGCCAGCAGCTATCCGCCGCAATTATCCGGTGGCGAACAGCAGCGCACGGCTATTGCCAGATCGCTCGTGCACCGCCCAAAAATTATGATTGCCGATGAGCCGACCGGAAACTTGGATTCCATCAATACCGAAGAAATTATTTCTATTTTAAAAAAAATAAATGAGTTTGGCACGACGATTATTTTGGTTACGCACAATCGCGAAGTGGTAAATCATTTGCGCCGCCGCGTTGTTACCATGCATGGCGGAGAGATAATCAGCGATGAACATGACGGTAAATACAAATTATAAGCGAAGCTTAAAATTTTGTCATCCTAGAAATTATAAATATGCTATCTTTTTTTAGAGTTTTAAAGTTCGCGCTCCAGGATTTGTGGCGAAATATCAGCTTGTCTTTCATGACGGTTTTTATTTTGGTTTTGATGCTGCTTTCCGTAAACACGCTGTGGTCTTTAGATGTACTAACCAAACAAGCCGTGGAAGCGGTAAAAAAACAAATTGATGTCAGCATATATTTTGTGCCGGAAGCCACGGAAAAAAACGTGACTGAAATTAAAAATTATGTCATGCTGTTTCCCGAAGTAACGGATGTGCGAGTACAGACAAAGGAACAGGTGCTTGCCGATTTTCGCGAGAAACATAAAAATCAAAAAGAAGCCTTGGAAGCGCTGGATGAACTTGGCGCCAATCCGTTTGGCCCGACCATGATTATAAAAACTAAAGAACCGAAGGACTATAAAAAAATCATAGATGCTTTAAACGTGCCGGAATACGAAAGTATTATTGAAGCCAAGAGCTTTGATAATCACGAAGAAGTCATTACGCGATTACAAAATATCACTAACCGTATTGAACGAGTTGGTTTTGGCCTAACCATTTTATTTGCCTTGATTTCTTTCCTGATTATCTTTAATACTATTCGCGTGGCTATTGCTACCCAAAAGGTTGAAATTGGTATCAAGAGACTTGTGGGAGCCAGCAATTGGTTTATTCGCGGGCCATATTTGGTTGAATCGGTGATTTTTACCATTATTAGTGTTTCCTGCACGATTGGACTCGTATACCTTGCTCTACGTTGGATAGATCCGTATTTAGCGGTGATTTTGCCTAATGGATTCTCCTTGACAAATTACTTCTATTCTAATATGCTGATGCTGTTTGGAGCGCAAGCTCTGGCAGTACTTCTTCTTACAATGCTGTCCAGCCTTTTGGCTATGCGCAAACAGTTGAAAGTCTAACTCCGAGATCGTCTAATGGTAGGACAGCAGCCTTTGAAGCTGTTTATCCTGGTTCGAATCCAGGTCTCGGAACTAATTTACGGTTACGATATAAATGAGGCCCGATTTGTCATCGGAAATATACATCGTGCCATTTGGCAGTGTGAGAATATCTACGGGTCTGCCGTAGGTTTTGTTTTTTTGTCCCAGCCAGCCGGAAATAAAATCTTCCATGCCGGTTATTTTTGGTTTATCGCCGCTATAATCCACATCTAGTTTTACAATTTTATAACCTGTCGGCGTCGTGCGATTCCAAGATCCGTGAAATGCCACGAGCAAGTGGCCTTTTAGATTATCCGGCCAGCCGGAATTTGGTATGAAAGATAGGCCCAGCGGTGCCGAGTGGGCGGGTAAGTCGTAAAAGCTTGGAGTTTCAAACGGTTCCATGCATGGATTGCGAATATAGGTATTTTTATCAAATTTTGTGTCGTGAATATTTTGTCCGTAACAAATTGGCCAGCCATAATTTTTTTCGTTTTCCACGATGTTAATTTCATCCGGCGGCAGATCGTCTCCGAGGAAATCTCGTCCCATTTCGGTCGCCCATATCTTGCCGTTTTGCCAGGTAAAAAATACGGCATTACGCAGCCCGCGGGCATACTGTTTAAAGTCATTTCCATCTTTTTCCATGGAATAAATTGCCGCGCGACGAGCATCTTTTTCATGGCATGTATCGCACGAAGATCCGATGGAAACATATAATCTTTTATCCGGACCAAAACCGATGGTGCGAGTGAAGTGCGTGCCTCTGGTTGGCAAGTCAATTATTTTATGCAGCGTATCTTCCGAATATACGCGAACTTTTGATATGCGATGTTCTTCGGCAATGTAGAGCTCAAACGGATCATCAGGATTAAAGGCTAGGCCGTGCGGTTTGCGCAAGCCTTTAAAGATCGCGGTTTGCTTAGTAGCTTTTCCATCCTTTATTTCTATAAGCGTAACTTGTCCTTGTTTAGTTTGGCTGACCCATAGATTTCCCATGCTATCTACAGCTAAAACTCTGGCTCCGGGTACTTTTGCCAAGGTATTTATAGAAAAACCAGCCGGTAATTTTAAAGGAATGCCTGTATTGTTTACAGCCGGAGTAGATGTTTGGGGAGAAGAGGTGGGGGGAGTGTTTGTATTTGTTTCAGTTGAGGTTGGATTAATTTTTTCCGGAGGTTGTAAAGCTACCCATGCGCCGCGTAAATTTTGATAATAAAATACTCCCATGTAAATGATAAGGGATAGCGCGATCAGAGTGCCGATAATAAGGATTATTTTTTTCATATTATATTTATCGTATCTCAGAAAGTGGTGCGGGTCAATAAAAAAACCACCGTAATATATGTGGTAAAAATAGAGCCCTCGGAAACGGAGATGCGCAGGCTACGGCAGACCGCGTTTGGGGAGGTAGTTGCCATACAGACTTTGCGCAGGAGGGGAGGAGGGTTGTCTGTACGCGTAACGCGCTGTGCTGCGGCAGCTGAGTCCAATCGGCACCATCCAAATTGTCTTAGATTTGCTTTCGCTCATCCCGAAGCCCACGGGCTCCATTTGGGCGATACCTACTGAACTGCCTAATCTCCGTTTCCGAGTTCGCAATCATGGTATCAAATGCCTGTATCATTGTAAAGTTTGCAAAAACAAAAAACAACTTCTTGAGGAAGTGTTAAGTAAAACCGTCACCCAGAAGCCAGAGACGGGCCTTGCAAGGAGTAGAAAAGTCATTCGGGCCATCACGGGGGTGAGAGGCCGCCAAACAAATTTTCTACCGCATCCAAGCCTGAGGGAGCTTGGTGGCTTTAAATGTTGATTCTAGTTCTGCGTTGGCCTATTGCTGAATCAACACTTTCCTGCATCTCTGACCTCTGGGGACTTAAGCTACTTATACCACAAAGTCATACTTTTGTCAATATTCAATATAAAGAATAGATTGTTTTTTCTTCTTTTTTTCGTTAAAATAATAGGTACATATGCCAAGGATAGTAGATCTAACATTAAACGGAAATAATTGGCAGGTTCACTTACGCGACGAAGCGGATGAGAGTGTGTTTAACGAAATATTTAAACTCCACGAGTACCGCCGGGCCGAAGAAGTAATAGAAAATGCCAAATATCCAATCGTAGACGCGGGCGCTCACGCGGGATTTTTTTGCATGTATTGCCGAAGTAAGAATAAAAAGGTCAATATTTTTGCGATTGAACCTGAGCCGAATAATATTAAATTGCTAAGGGAGCATATAAAGAAAAATAAGATTGCCGGAGTGGAAGTGGTAGAGGCGGCCCTCTCCGTATCAAGCGGTTTAAGAAGTTTGTTGTTATCTGCGGATAGTCATAACCATAAACTGGCCGAATCGGAAGATTTTGATAAAGTATTAGAAGTCCAAACCTTTTCTTTTTTGGATTTTTGTAAAAAATACAAGATTAAAAAAATTTCTTTGTTAAAAATGGATATTGAGGGCGGCGAGTATGAGGTGTTTGACGGTATGTCGGAAGCAGATTTTGCGATGGTAAATAACGTGATTTTGGAGTATCATGTAAGTAGGGAAAAGGCCATAGAACTTGAAGAAAAATTAAGAGTTAACGGTTTTGGCGTACAGATTTTTCCTTCCAAATTTGATAAAACTATGGGCTTTATCTTTGCCCGTAACAAAAGATTCAACGAGTAATTAATTATGTCAGAAAAACAGGCTTGGGTCGTGGCCGTGGATATGGGGTATGGCCATCAGCGCGCTGCCTATCCCTTACGGCATTTATCTCCCACCGGCAAAGTTATCATTGCCAATAATTATCAGGGTATCCCCAAAAAGGATTATAATATTTGGCATGAATCCGAAGTATTTTATGGGTTTGTCTCCCGACTTATTAATATTCCCTTAATTGGAGAGAAGCTTTTTAATTTATACGATAAGTTGCAGGCCATTAGAGAGTTTTATCCGCGCCGTGATTTGTCTGCTCCCAGCACACAGTTGAAAGCCATGTATAGTCTAATAAAAAAAGGCTGGGGCAAGGATTTTATAAATTTTTTAAATACCAAAGACATTCCGCTCATCACCACGTTTTTTTCTGTGGCTTTTATGGCTGAAGAACATAAGTTTAAAAATGAAATCTATTTGGTATTATGTGACGCGGATATCAGTCGGGCTTGGGTGGCGATGAATCCTCAAAAAAGCCGGATAAAATATTTGGCTCCCTGCCGCCGCGTGGTGGACAGGTTAAAACTATATAGGGTTCCCAGTAAAAATATTTTTCTAACCGGTTTTCCGTTGCCTGAAGAAAATTTGGGCGATGATGGATTGCGTACGTTAAAATCGGATTTGTTATCTAGAATTCATAATTTGGATCCGCAAAAAAGATACAGACAGAAATATGCGGATACGGTAGCGAAATTTTTAAAAACTGCCGGTGAAGACATAAAACATCCGCACCATCCGCTTACGCTGACCTTTGCCGTGGGTGGAGCCGGCGCGCAAAAGAAAATCGCCAAAGATATTTTATTTAGTCTTAAAAAAAGATTGTTGAAAGGCGATTTGCATTTAAATTTGATCGCCGGCACCCGCAATGACGTATATTTATATTTTCAAGAACAAATTTCTGAATGCGGACTTACAAAATTACTTGGCAAAAATATCAATGTTTTGTTTGCTTTGGAAAAAGAAGATTATTTCCAGCAATTTAACGAGCTGCTTCGCACCACCGATGTGCTTTGGACCAAGCCCAGTGAGCTGGTTTTCTATGCGGGTTTAGGCGTGCCGCTGATTATGGCTCCGTCTGTAGGCGCGCAGGAAATATTTAACCGCACTTGGCTTAAGACCATAAACGCCGGTATTGCCCAAAACAATCCCAAGTACGCTCACGAATGGCTGTTTGATTGGGTGGATAGCGGCTGGCTGGCCGAGGCGGCCATGGCCGGGTTTTTGGATGGCCGGCAGTTCGGTGTTTCCAATATTACAGATGTGGTCTTTAACGGGGTAAAAGAGCCGGCCAAAAATTATCAGCTTATGTAGCGCTTTGTTGGGTTCGGTTTTTGATTTAAATATTATGGAGGAAATAAGAAAACAAATTATTGAATTATTGGATGAGATTATAGTTTTTGAGGCCAAGTTTAAAAAAGAAATTTTAGACAAAACCGAAGATTTGACCGAGGATAGGCTGAAAGAGCTGGAAATTATTTTACTCGAGGTAAAAGAGTGGCAGCAAAAAACATTAGAGAAGATTTTAAAGGAGGATCCGGATTTTTATAATAGAATCCTGATTGCCAGGAGACAGGTTGAAGAAAAAATATTAAATATGTATAAACAAAAAATAGCCGCGGAAGATCATGAGAAAATGCAAATTATTTTAAATAAAATAGACTCCTTATAAATAGCATATGACTAGCGCAGATATAGAAGCAAAAAAAGAAAGCGGAAATATTGAATTACCGCCATTTGAAGCGGCGGCGCGGACTCCGACCCTTGAAGACTTTCGCAAGTTAATAAAAGATCTGCCGGCGCTAGAAAAATTAGTTGCTGATGGCAAGCTAAAACCGGAAGATTTTATTGGGGCAGCTGATTTAGTCGCTGAAGCGGTTGAAGGCGCTGATGAAGAAATTTCGGCAGAGCTTGAGGCGTACCAGGGAAGATTGATAGAATTTTTAACCGCTGAAAGAGAAAAAAGTGAAAGTCCGGCAGGGCGCGCGGAAAGAGATATTAAGCTGGCGGTGGAGATAGATAAAATGGCGGAAGGCGCGCGAGAGTATAAAAAAGAAGTGTTAGCCGGAATTTTAGAAAGAAAGCAATCGGGAAATTTTTTTGGTAAAACTAAAAAAATTGATGAAACTGGAAAAGAAGAGTGGGTTAGTAATCTCAAAACCGGAGATCGGCTGGTAAGTTTTTTGGTGCCTGGGGCGGACTTTCTTTCCATTAAATACTTAAATGACAATATTTTCGGCCCCCAAATTACAAATAAGATAATTGAAAAAAAACGTGAAGTATTAGAAGCTGAAATAAAAAAATTTGATAAAAATGCTTCATTAATCCAGTCTGATTATAAAACCGAGGTCGTTAAGCTTTCCAAGGATTCTGTAATTGATAATAAAAAACTCGGAGATATAACGCGTGCCGTGGATGCGGAGATGACAAAGTTTATCTCTGAAAAAATAGTTGATGGGTTGGTGGGTGGCGAGCGAAGCGCGTTAGAGCCTCTTATTATAAAAAGAGAAGAGAATAAATTTGCAGACAGTAATGAGCGCAAACTTAACGACGAAGCTATCAAAATGCACGAATCACGAATAAATAAATGGGACCAGTTTAAGCGACAATTATTAGGCACAGATTCAAGCAAGGGTGGTTTTAGGATGAATTATGGCGTAGCCGTGGTAAATGGGGAAGAGGCTACAGATAAGTTGTTGGCTCTAAACCAGTCGCTACAAACTAGCCGCATGGCCAGAGAAGCGCAAGATGGCAGTTATGGAGCAGAGTATAGTGAAGCTAAAAATTTGCAAGAGATAGAAAATATAAAAGATTTAAGAAATGAAATTGTAGGAGGTGGTAATAAAATTACGGACTTAGATGGGAATGAGTTTGTAATTTTTTTGCCTGTGCCGGTTGAGAGCGCGGTAACCAGATATTCACTTAATCGAGATTTATTGCGCGATGTTCGTAAGGGTAAGTTTAAGACAAAAAATACAGAATTGCTTAGTAAAATATCCTTGTATGTTAAAAAGTTAAATATTTTAGACGCGGTTAAACCTTTTATATCAGAAGAGATAGGCGCTGTTACCAGCGCGGTTGATCGCAACCAGGAACTGGCAGAAAAAATGAAGAGCGGGGAACTGGCTGTTGAGGATCGGAAGCGGGTGGTAGAAATATTACGGGCCAATGAAAAAGATGAAAAATATACTTCTGCCGCTGAATTCCATAAGCGTGCCATAGAAATGAATGATGCGGCCTATGTAAGTTTAGATGTGTTGGATTTGGGTGTAGATTTGCTTTTGGAATATGAAAGTGCTTTGCAGGATATTGAAGCTACTGATGAAAGCGATAGAGCTCGTAAATTTAACGAGGTTTCTTTGTCAGCCGGGGATGAGACTACTAAAAAATTGAGGGAATTTAGAGAAAAAGTAGCCGAGGTATATAGGAAGTTTGGTTTAGAGGATGATTTAGTGGTGGGAGATATTGGAGGAGACGAACTGACGCTGGCAGTTAATGTGGGAGAAGGAAGTGTGCTGAGCAAAAAGGGTAAGATGGATGAATTTTTGTTCGCCTTAAAAGAGGCGACAAATACTCGGGTAATTAAAACCGTAGTCTCACGAGCTGAAAAGCATGTTGGCAGCGAAACCAGCGAACAAAGCAAGGTAGAAGCGCATCTAGAGGCAATTAAACGAGCTGAAGATGGGGCAGCTATCGCTAAAGATTTAGAAGAGGGAGCAAGAAAGTTGACTTTGTTACTTAAGCGAGAAGGTAAGGATGCGGTCGCGCAGAAGTTAGATGGGTTAAGTAAAGTATTTATGATAGAAGGAAATGAAGTAAAATCTAACTTTGTGATAATGGATAATGATGGTGGGTTTAAGATAGCCAATGGTGATAATGGTGAATTTGATTATAATTCAATTAAAAAAGATTTGGATAAGATTTTGGGTAGATAGGAAATTAATTGTAAGGGCTAAAGCCCGAATAAAATTATTGACAATTCAGGTGAAACATATTATATTATTTCCACTTGAATTATTCCCGGGTAGCGCAGCGGTAGCGCAGTTGGCTGTTAACCAATTGGTCGTCGGTTCGAATCCGACCCCGGGAGCAGAGGAAAGAACTAGCATGATGGTTCTTTTCTTTTTTAAAAACTATTTTAAATACATGTTAAAAAATCATCACAAAAATGTCCTTATCGTGGCTCTTATCGCCCTGGTAAACATGCTTGGGTACGGCATTATCATCCCTTTAATGTATGGCTATTCAAAAAAATTTGGCCTCTCAGATTTTGAGAATGGTCTTTTATTTGCTATTTTTTCAGTCTGCCAATTTTTTTCTACACCAATTATCGGCCGGTTGTCCGATAAATACGGTCGCAAGCCAATGCTTCTTATTTCTATAATCGGCACCGCTTTATCATTTTTCATGATGGCTTTTGCTCCAAACGCATTAGTATTATTTTTGTCACGCGCTTTGGACGGCCTCACTGCCGGAAATATTCCTGTTGCCTTTGCTGTAATTTCTGATTCAACCAAACCAGAAGAACGCGCCAAAGCCTTTGGTCTTATCAGTTCAGCTTTTAATTTTGGTTTTGTTTTTGGGCCAGCCATCGCCGCGTTTACGGTGGGTTATTATCAACCATTGCCATTTATTATTGCCGGCGTCGTTACCGTCGGGGCGGCCATACTCACGGCTCTGTATTTGCCGGAAACAAATGAGCATATGGGCGAAGTGGCGCACAGCAAACTTTTTGATTTCAAAAAAATGTGGCACACCTTGTTTGATCCAAATGTCGGCACTACTTTTGTGATATCGTTTCTATTTATGTTGGCATTTGCCAGCGCCCTTATTTATGGCTTCCAACCGTTTACCTTAAATGTTTTGCATATCAACGAATCGCAAAACGCTATGCTTTTTACTTTGTTTGGAAGCATAGGACTTTTTGCGCAAACTTTTTTAGTTGGCCGTTTTTCAAAAAAACTTGGCATCAAAAAAGCATTCTCCACCGGCATACTGCTGACAGCCATGTCTTTTTTTATTATGTTCCTGTCCCGTTCGGTCGTGGTTTTTGTTATCGCGATGGTTATAATGGCGCTTTTTAACAGTATTGCCCAAACTCTTTTTCCGACTATTCTTTCCCAAGAAGCAGACGCAAAATCACAAGGCACTATTATGGGTCTGAATTCGTCATACCAAAGTATTGGCATGATTGCGGGTCCGATTCTGGGCGGTGTTGTTGCAAGCCTGGCAATTTCATTGCCATTTCTATTTGGCAGCGTTCTGCTTCTCATTTGTTTTCTCCTATCATTTAAAATTCTTCGTCCCGGCATAAAAAAGGAGTCAGCTTTCTAAAGTCCAGAAGGTGAGCATACCGCAAGGAATTAGAATTGATATTTTTTAAGTTGACAAAGTATTCATTTTTGCTAATGTTGAAATGGTTTTCGCAATGTTTGCGTTTGCCAAAAACACCAAACATGGAGGGGTTATGCGCTCGCATCAGGATATTCGTCGTATTCTCGCGGAGCGCATTCTTGCCCTCCTTGAGATCAGTGCAAAACTGCCGCAACCGTTTCGGCCTTATCAGTACCAGGCCATGTCAAACATGGTTGATTGGCTGAAGGACAGTTCCGGAACCAAGCGTGGTTATGTGGAACACGCGACCGGTTTGGGTAAAACAGTGCTATTTGCGTCTCTGGCCGCTGTCTGCCATGGACTGCGTATCTTGATTGTTGAGCCGAGCAAGGTGCTCGTGGAACAAACAATCCATCGCGTTGCACAGTACAGCGGTGGTCCGGTGGGCTACATTGCTTCGGTGGAAGATATTCGCAATGACGAAGGTCAGCTGATTGGTCGCCGAGGGTATGAAGGCGTCAACATTGTAGTTACCACAGATGAGAGTCTGTGCGCCTATGCAGCTGAACTTGCGCTCCGGTACCAGCCCGATGTTGTGGTATTTGATGAGTGTCACTGGGGCTATCTCAGTAATACTGATGCGGCTCTGGCTCATTTTTCCGAAGCTGTCATTATCGGCTTCTCGGCCACTGCCAACTATCTCACTCCTGTGTGCTCGCAGTCCTCGGTTCCACTTCGTCTAGAAAATCAACGCGAGCTTTATGGTCTGCCTCATCGGATGGCAAGCCAATACTTCGGTACGCTTATTGATCGGCGCACGCTGATCTGGGGAATCCAAAATGGCTGGCTTGCTCCGCTAGCTTGGGATTCGTTTGAGACTAACTTGTCTCTTGGAAATATTGTCATCCAGGAAGGGGATTGCGGTCTGGACTATCACATGGCCGCTATCACCAATTTTCTTGGTGGCAATTGGATGGCCATAACTCGAATGGTCTGTGACTTGTACGCAAGCGGCAAATACGATCTAGCTAAGCGGCAGGTGTTTGCAGTGTGTCCGGGTGTTAGAGAAGCAGAAGAGCTTGCCGCTGCCATCAACCTTTTGGGAGTGTCATCAGCCTGTGTGGTCGGCAAAACCAGCGGCAAGGATCGTCGGGCTGCAATTAGTGCTCATAAGACCAAAGGCGTACGACTCTTAACTTCAGTGGGTGTCCTCCGTGAAGGTTGGGACGGTGAGGCAGAGGTTTGCCTGAATCTTCGTCTTACGATTTCGCAAGTGCGATATGAGCAAACGCTTGGTCGTATCCTGCGTCCTCGTCAGAATAAGGTCAGCCTGATGCTTGATGCTAACTTTCAGACCTTCAATGGCCTGCAGCCGCTGACCGCGTCGTATCTTTATGGCCAGATCAACTCAGGTGTTATACCGGGTGACATCCTGGTAAATACACAAGAGGGTGCTGCGGGTGTAATCCGATCGCCAAGCCTCTCGCCTTATCTAGTTTCTGACAAACAGCAGCCGAAACCCAAGGCCACTGAGATTAAGATGGACACCGACCAAATAGTGTTGCACTTGCTGTTTAGACTCCTGTGCGAACATTTGGTAGAGAGACCGGGCGATAGACAGTATATCAAGGTGCCGATCACCTTGTTGCAGAACCGATGCGGACAAGATCGAAAGACAGCTGAACAATTCCTGGAAAAGATGTGTAAGGCTGGTTTCATTGGAGGGCAGCCTCCATGGGATATAGTTTGGCCAATGGTTAAGATTGACCGTACGGTTCAGGAAAGCAGGCGTGGCAGCAACAGATCGCGCCGCAATCAAACGGTACGTAGGTCACTCAGTGTTCATCATACGAATGCAGACTACCACCGCACGCTCCGAGAGAGAAGCTTCAATGTTACTGGCTCGGCCATTGTACACGCGCCGCAACTGATTCTGGAAGATGTGTATGCCTTGGGCAAAGATCTCGTTATTGCGGTGCTAGAGACACTTGCAGCAAGCGGCGCTATCGAACAAGTCCAAGATTGGACAGTGGTCAGAATCAATGAAGTGCCAGAGAAGCCTTCGGTCAAGCGTAAGAAGCAAAAAAGAAGGCGAAAACGAACGAGTCCGGCGACTGAGCCACGACCGATCCCTGATGATCTAGGTGTCATTTTGCAGGATTTAAAGTTAAAGTTCCTGCAAATGTTCTGGCGTTTGGTTGAAAATAGTTTTGAGGAGCATCTGAGGAGGAAAAAAACAAAAGGGTAATGATTTCTTACGGAAAGGAGAAGTCTCAACCATTACCCCGTTGTCCTTTGGGAAACATTTTGTTTTTCAGAGGATGCCGATTTCTCATCAAGTATTTAGAATGCTTTTAGATGAAGCTTATGTAAAGCTTCGTTTTTTGTATACGTATAATATAAATTATCCACAGGTAAGGTAGTGGTAAAACTTGTACAAAGTATTTGACATTAGGTATACTACCTTGTAACCTGGGGGGTAGGTTAATAATTAATATATCTATGAAACATAATATCAATACAAAGAAACTGCTTAAATCATCCAAGCAAGCACAGGGGACTTTGGCAAAGGTTGTAGAGATGGTTGAAGAAAATCGTTACTGTCCAGATATAATTCAACAGGTTGACAGCGTGATCGGGCTGCTTAAAACCGCCAAGCGGGAACTATTATCCGGACACCTTGATACATGCGTTGCTCATCAGTTGGTTACTAACAAGAAAAAAGCGATTGACGAGTTAATTAAGATTTATAACCTTTCCAATTAATATGGACATGCCGAAAAAATTTACAATTAAGGGTATGCACTGCGCTTCGTGCGCTGCTACAATTGAAAAAAGTTTTAAAAAAGTAGAGGGCGTTTCTTCGGCTGAAGTTAATTATGGCACTGAAACAGCCAAAGTTACCTTTGACGAAACCAAAACAAACCCGCAGGAACTTTCTAAAACGATTGAACCGCTTGGCTATTCAATTTCCATGCCTTCTGCCGAAGAGATGGGAATGTCGGAAAGCGAACATGCGGCGCACTTAGGGCTTAATCAATCCAAAAAGGAAAAGCTCGCCGAAGTTAAGGGCATGAGAACTATGGTACTTTCTGCCATCCCCCTGGCAATTTTTGCCGCTTTTGTTATGGGGTGGGATATTTTTGCTCAGTATGGCGTCGTGTCTGGGACAGGTAGTGTAGTAAAGGAATTTTTTCATCATCTTCTCCCTTTAATGGCAACCTATACGCTTTTTGTTGTGGGCAAGCCATACTTGCTCGGTTTTTACAGGTTTCTCCGATATGGCAAAGCAAACATGGATACGCTGATCGGCATTGGAACTACTGCCGCCTTTTTATATAGCTTTGCAGTTACGGCTTTTGAAGATACGCTTCGGCCTTTTATAAACGTTGACTATCAGTACTACGACGTGACAATCGTGGTCATTACCTTTATTGCCCTTGGGAAATATCTTGAGGCAAGATCGAAAATAAAGACGGGAGATGCCATAGAAAAACTTCTTAATCTTCAAGCAAAAACGGCGCTTGTTATCCGTGACGGAAAAGAAATAGAAATATCAGTAAACGACGTAAGGCACGGAGATTTGATTATCGTAAAACCTGGCGCAAAGATTCCAGTGGATGGCGTCATAACAGATGGCAGTTCTTTTGTTGACGAATCCATGGTAACCGGAGAGCCGATGCCGGCGGAGAAAAAGATTGGCGACAGCGTTGTGTCCGGAACTATCAACACCAGTGGTTCGTTTACATTTAAAGCAGCCAAAGTTGGGTCTGAAACACTGCTTGCTCAGATTATACGGATGGTTGAAGACGCTCAGGGCAGCAAGGCTCCAATTCAGGCGCTTGCAGATAAAATTTCCTCAATCTTTGTTCCGATAGTTCTTGTTATCGCATTCCTTACTCTTGGAGCATGGCTTATTATTGGGTCGCGGTATTTAGGATTCTCCCAAGCTTTATCATTTGGTCTTGTCTCGTTTGTGGGGATTTTGGTTATTGCCTGTCCTTGCGCTCTTGGTCTGGCTACTCCGACAGCGATTATTGTAGGAGTGGGTAAGGGAGCAAAGGAAGGTATTCTTATTAAAGATGCTGCGACTTTGGAAAAGCTCCACAAGGTGGATACTGTCATCGTTGATAAGACCGGAACAATCACTATTGGAAAACCAACTCTTGTGGACATACAAAATCTTTCAAATCTAAAAGATGATGAGCTTGTTTCAATTCTCGCTTCGCTTGAAAAAAAATCAGAGCATCCGATTGCTCACGCAATTGTACATTACGCGCAGGAAAAAAATATTCCCATATCCGACACTTCAGCCTTTGAAGGAATTCAAGGGAAAGGACTAAAAGGAATAGTCAAGGGATCAGAATATTTTGCAGGTAACGCAAAACTCATGAAAGAACTTGGCGTGGCATTTGACGCTTCAAAGATTGAACAGTTCACTGCTCAGGGAAAAACTCCCGTGATCCTTGCAACAAAAGAAAAAGTATTGGGTTTTATAATGGTCGCGGATGAAATAAAACCCGAATCAAAACAAGCGGTTGCAAGTCTTCATAAACTAGGAATTAAAGTGGTAATGCTTACCGGCGACGATGAAAAAGCTGCAACATATATGGCGTCACTGGTCGGCATTGACGATGTAGTTGCTCATGTCTTGCCGCAAGATAAACTTATGAAGATAAAAGAATTACAGTCCCAAGGTAGAATTGTCGCGATGGCCGGTGATGGCGTAAATGATGCTCCGGCGCTTGCTCAGGCCGACGTTGGTATCGCTATGGGCACAGGCACTGACGTGGCCATTGAATCAGCCGGCATCACGCTTCTTGGAGGAGATATTTCAAAACTCGTAAAATCAATCAAGCTGTCCAAAATGACCATGCGAGGCATCAAACAAAACTTATTTTGGGCGTTTATCTACAATATCGTCGGTATTCCTCTGGCGACCGGAATTTTGTATCCTATTTTTGGATGGCTGCTGAGCCCTGTCTTTGCCGGTTTTGCGATGGCAATGTCCTCAGTATCGGTGGTATCAAATTCATTACGAATAAAAACTAAAAAGTTGTAAACGAATTTATAATCATATGTCTGAATATAAACAATATACCTTACACGTTCATGGCATGCATTGCGCTTCGTGTGTCGTGCTTACCCAAACCGAACTATCGGAGCATCCAAAAATAAGTTCGGCTACCTCAAGTTTGGAAACCCGTACGGTTGAAATTTTAGGTGATTTTGCCGATATGCCGCTTACGGCTATTGCGGCTGAACTCTCCGGCGTACTTGTAAAACATGGTTATACGCTATCAACCGAACCGGAAAAGAAAAAAGTTAACTGGAAAGAATTTTCAATCGCCATACCTATTGCTTTTGGATTTATATTTTTATTTCTTCTCCTACAGAAATTGGGGATCGTTAATGTTGTAAATGCGAGCCAGGTAAATTATGGTACGGCTTTTGTCATAGGTATTATCGCTTCGCTTTCAACATGCATGGCGGTAGTAGGCGGGCTGGTATTGTCCATGTCGGCCACGTTCGCTAAAACGGGCGATAAAGTTCGTCCGCAAGTACTGTTTCATCTTGGCAGGATTGTTTCTTTTTTTATTCTGGGCGGTGTTATCGGTGTTGTGGGTTCGGCGTTTCAGTTAGGCACTATAGGCATATTTGTACTGGGGATGATAATTGGCCTGGTGATGTTACTGTTAGGCATAAATCTTCTTGATGTTTTTCATTTCACCAAACGTCTGCAGCCAGCCATGCCTAAGTTTTTATCTGAAAAAAGTTTGCGTGTTAGAAATATTAATCACGCTCTTACACCGGCGCTGGTGGGGGTCATCACTTTCTTTTTGCCTTGTGGTTTTACTCAATCAATGCAAATATATACGCTGTCTACCGGTAATTTTTTGCAAGGTGCCTTAACTATGTTTTCTTTTGCGCTGGGTACGCTTCCGGTGCTGGCTTTAATAAGTTTTAGTTCGTTTAGTATTCAAAATAGCGCCAAGGCAGGGATTTTCTTCAAAAGCGCTGGACTCGTTGTAATTCTGTTTGCTTTATTTAATATTATTAATAGTTTTGCGGCCGCGGGTTTCATCAACCCGGTATTTAATTTTTAGCTCGCTCTTCTTAATATGAAAGGATTAATTATTTCGTTTCTTATAGCCGGAGTATTTATTGGCGGTATTGTTTTTTTACTGAGCAGAGAAAAGGCCGGCGGTGGTAAGCAGGGGAGTACAACGAATGTTTCTATAATAGACGGTAAACAGGTAATTGAAATTACAGCCAAAGGTTTATATTCTCCTAAAAATACTGTTGCGAAAGCGGATATGCCGACAGTGATTAAGATGAAAACCAGCGGAACTTTTGATTGTACTAAATCTCTTAATTTCCCCAGTCTTAAAATCAGAAAGTTTTTGCCGCCAACCGGCGAAACGTTAATTGAGCTTCCCGAACAAAAATCCGGTTCCAGCATAAAAGGCATTTGTTCCATGGGCATGTATAGTTTTGTGGTAAATTTTAATTAAAACCGCGGTATATGTAACAGGGTTGACAAAAGTGGTTTTTTGTGGTATATTCATCTGTTACTTTTTAAGTAACTATTTCTTTACAATTCAAAGAACGCGCGGGGTTTTTCTCTGTTTTGAATGTCTAAATTTTGGATGCTTAAAACAGGGAGAAATCCCATATTACGCTTGGCGATCCTTATCTGGGATTGCCGCCCTTGTTTCATCACCGTAGAGGTGCTTCAATGGAAACGTCACAACCGATCGATCAGACCAAGAAGTTCTCCGTCCCGGCCCGCCGTTCGGGCCAGAATCTCGTTGCGCCGTACGTGGGTGCCTACATCCGGTTCGGCGATGCGTTGTACCGCGTCAACCCGTTCACTCGTGAGGTCCACGACCTGACGGGTTCGGACGACGCGGACAAGATCCTGGGCAAGTACGGCTGTCACTGGATGCCCGGCATCCCGCGCTGGGCCCGTCGGCTCCTCCGTCTGCAGGCGTCCATTGTCGCCCGGCCGAACCCGATCAAGCGTCAGATGATCCCGATCATCACCGACGTCTCCGATCTCACGTCGATCCCGCCGCCGGCTGCCAAGACCGTGTCGCGCGAGCCGGCGAAGGTGCTGTGGCAGAACGTGGGTGGACGGCTCATCGTCCTGATGTTTCTGGACGACAGTGACAATCCTCAGAAGACCAAGGTCTTCCATGTGAACAACGCCGACAACAAGGTCATCCGCAAGGACGGCTCCTCGGCCCAGCTCCGGACCATGGAGGAGCTCTTGGCCCGCAAGTGGCTGAAGGGCAACCTCGGCGAGGACCGCTTCGCCCCGATTCGCAGCTTCCTGATGGGCGAGACAACTGCGGACTCCGCGATGACCGAGGCGTGTCTGTCCGCCTAGAAACAGGCAGCCAGCAAGCAGTAGGCGCGCTCGTTGAACAACCGTTCTTCAGAGTTATGCGCTTCTTGCGCCAAAAATAATTTGGCCCTAGAAGCGCTCTGAAGAACTCCCCGTTTAAAAAACCTTATACAATCGTATGAGGTTTTTTATTTCTTTAAAAGCAAGTATTTTTAAGCGCGCACGGCTTTGATAACCCAGATTAAGATTACCGATCCGAATAAAGCTACAAGGAAACTGTATAAGTTAAATCCGGTTACCGGATATTCACCGAGCAAGCTCATGATAGCGCCGCCAATAACCGCGCCAATAATTCCAATGATAATATTTAGAAATGCCCCTTGAGAAGCGTTGGTGTTCATAATCATAGACGCGATCCAGCCGACTAAGCCGCCAAAAATAATCCAGAGTAAGATGCCCATATGGATAAAGTTAAGAATAAATAAGTTATAGAATTGATTCAGGCGTGCTTTCTAAGGCGCGAGATCTTCTTTAAAATCTTTCCATTTCTTTTTTATCTCGTCCATAAGGAGAGCTATTTCTTGCCTGGACATATGTTTGTTTCTTCCGTATTCCAAAACAGTTTCATCTACAGTGGTATTAAATTTGGTCCGCGAAACGTCAATAGTATGGCGTAGAGAATTTTTAATTTGGTTGTATAAATAATACAACTGAAACGTAAGCCATCTGTTCTGCAGCTCGTGAGTCAAGTCCGTGGCCACTTCGGCAGCCAGCTTTTTTTTCTCACTGTATTCCTTTACGAATAATTCCACGACTTCTTTGTATTTTTCCTCCGTAGCATCTCCGAGGTCTCGTAGTTTTTGTTCAACCCCTTGGTATAAATCATCAAGATTATGTTTTAATTCTTTGGTAATTTGCTGCCCCTTTTTAGTTTTTAAAAAGGTGAATAAGGCAACTCCGAGGACGCTTCCGGCTGTAGCTTTTCTCATAACGTTTAACATATGGGTATAAATTAAGAATTAAATAAAAAAGCCGACCAAAGAAGAGCTCTGGCCAGCTTTTTTAAGATTGTGATTTTGCGTGGGTATTTAAATTTTATGTTGGATTACCGTTTGAGCGGTAACAGGAAGTTAACAGGTAATAGTTGTGGCCAGACAACGCGCATACCCGCAGTATAAATGGGGGATCATTAATTAGCCACTATCTTCATTTTCATCTTCATCTTCATCATCCATGTCGTCATCATTTTTGTTTTGATTTTTGTTTGTGTCTCCGCCTTGATTATTTTGATTTTGCTGCTCACGATTACCGCCAGCTTTTTTGTCGTCGTCATTAGGACGATTATTATTCTGCTGTGAATTTGGTGTGTGGTACATATACTTTGTGATTAGGAATTAAGTACTCTGTATTTTCACCAGGGTGTCGTGGCAGCGATCGACCCTCCATGTAAGTATGGCACTGCGCGCGATGTGTCAGTTCAAACACAGAAGAAAATTAGCATCAGTGATTGTAATTTTCTTCTGTGGTGAACCTTAAACAATCTAAATTTTTTTATGAAAGAACGCTCTATTAACTGTAAACCCATAAAAAAATGATGTCAACAAAAGAGTGGATACTAAGTGGATAACTAAAAAAATTTACCTAAAATTAGGTAAATTTTCAACATGATTTTTATTGTCTAATATTTTTGAGCGGAGTATAATTAATATATTAATTCTTAACGAATATGCATATGAAACAAAATACCGCGTTAAAAATTATAGCCATTGTTTTGGCGACGGCCCTTATCGGTTATGTGGTATATGCCAACTGGCGAGGTTCAAAGAATGAAGAAAATAATAACACAAATACAACCACTGAAAATAACGAAGGAGTAATATGCACTATGGATGCAAAACTTTGTCCGGACGGATCATATGTTGGTCGTGTTTCGCCGAATTGCGAATTTGCGCCATGTCCGGGCGCGACAAGTACTGGGGGCTGGAAAACAACTGCTGATCTGGGAACCGGCATCTCTTTTCAGTATCCAGAAAGTTTGTCAACAAAATATATTAGTGTTATAGATTGGCCGCCGCAAATTCAGGTGCTCAACAAACTTTTTGTTTGTACCCAAGCCGGCTCGCCAACCGCCCGAGCCGGAGAAACGATAATGCGAGTCGTTAACGGCAGAGAATTTTGCATTACCAAGAAAGTGGAGGGCGCGGCTGGAAGTATATATACGCAATATGCCTACGCGTTTGGTATGGATAATAAAACTGTAATTGCCGCCTTTAGTTTGAAAGAAGTGCAATGCGGTAATTATGATAATCCGCAGAAAACCGAATGTGAGAATGAGCGTGTAATGTTTGATATTGATGCTCTGCTTGAAACAATAGCTGCGACTGTCAAAAAGAATTAAAATTACGAAGGTTTGATATTATTTTTTATTTCTTCATACGCCAGCATCATTCGTTTTCTCTCTACGCCCCAATGGTATTGGCCAATTTCACCGGTTGATTTTAATACGCGGTGACAAGGTATGATATAGCTTACCGGATTTTTTCCCACAGCCGTACCCACCGCGCGCACGGCTTTTGGTTTACCGATTTGCTTGGCAATGCTCGCGTAGGTAGTCGTTTTGCCCGGGGGGATAGAAACTAACGCTTCCCATACTTTGATCTGGAAGTTAGTGCCGCGCGCATGAATTTTTATTTTTGATTTGGCGCGAATATTTAAAAAATATTTTTTGATACTGTTGTGCGACGGCTGATGTTGTTTAATCAATTTTGCATTCGGCCAGCGTGATTTTAGATCAGCAACCGCGTCTTTGGCTAGGTCAAAAAATAAAATATTGCAAACACCCTTGTTTGTTGAAGCCGCCAGGCAATTGCCAAAACGCGTATCAAATATTGAGTAGAAAATAATTAAATTCTTACCGCCGTGTTTATATTCATCAGGTGACATGGCTTCAATATCTACAAAAGCGGTTTGTTTTATAGTTTGGTAATGCTTCATAATAAAATCAAGCTTACCCGACGGCGCGCACGCCGTCAACCCGAAAATGATTCTTATGATATAATAAATTTGGATATGTAACATTTTACGCCCTTTTAGCATTATCCATAAGAGGGCTAATAAAATTTAATTCATTCTTTAATTAGTATATGCAATTTTTTAAGGATTTTGATTTTAAAAAACCGTTGAATATTTTTAAAATAGGAGTTCTGGCTTTATTTGGCATTTCGGCATTGGTTTTTGTGGTGAGCCTTGTTGATTCTTCGGTACGTCCACTGCTGCGTGGCGATATGGCAAAGCAATCGCAATCCGTGCCTCCAACATATAACACGAGCATGGGCTATGGCGGCGAAGAGGCTATTGATATGGCCTATTACAAAGGCGCGCCAGCAGGTCTGTCTACCAGAAATATATTACCGCCAGAGCCGCCAAGTCCCGGAACTGTCGGAAATAATGCCGAAGACTTTGAAGTGACGGATTATGATGCGTATATAGAAACCAGAAAAAAACAAGAAGTCTGCGCGACTGTTGCGAATTTAAAATCGCTTAAGCATGTAATTTTTGAATTATCTCAAGAATCAGACAAGACTTGTATTTTTACCTTCAAGGTTGAGCGCGCGCGTGCTGCGGAAATTCTGGCGATAATTAAAGACCTTAAACCAAAGGATTTATCCGAAAATACGCGTACCATAAAAAGTCAATTAGATGATTTTACAAATCAAATAGAGATTTTGGAAAAGAAACGAGCTTCTATAGATGAAACCCTAAAAAACGCGATCAAAGCCTATGATGAGATAACTGCTTTGGCCGTACGAGCCAAAGACGTAGAAAGCCTGGCAAAAATTATTGACAGTAAACTCCAGTTAATTGAACGTTTAACACAGGAACGAATAAATATTAACCAACAATTGGACTATTTGGCCAGAGCTAAAGCCGACCAAATGGATAGACTTGAATATACATACTTTAATGTAAGGGTATATGAAAATAAATATGTGGATGGGAAGGAGATAAAAGATTCCTGGATCGCGGCGGCTCAAGATTTCTTCTTCAGAGTTAATGAAGCTCTGCAGGATGCTTCTATAAATCTTATTGCTCTGCTCTTTGTCTTGATTCCGTATATTATCTATGCGCTTATAATTCTAGTGGCAGCCAAATACGGTTGGAGACTGGCTAAGTATATTTGGAATAAATAAAACTTTTGCGCGCGCCTGTTCTAGTTACTAATAGAACAGGCGCGGCGATTTTCAGGTTAGCGGGGTTATTTCTACGGAAAGACAAAGTAAGCGCGGATGATCTGGCTCTTTTCCACCACGACTTCATCAATAGGCCCGCCGATTTCTTTGTCGTCTACAACAAAAAACCAGAATTTTCGAGTCGCTTGGTTTTCGGTAGTTCCATCCACGGACAAAACCCAACTCTTCCGGGTTCTTTGACCGTTCATCGTCAAATCCCGTGGAGCCACGATCACCGTGTGGCCCGCTTCCCAGAGAGCGTTGCTAATTGTAGAATCCCGTTTGGCTTCTACCCCCACATATTCGGTGTCTATGCACCCGGGAATGCAAGTGGCAATAGCTCCGGTACTCAGGCACTTGAGAAGACTTCTTCTATTCATTGTGACCTCTCTCATGGTTGAGGTAGAAAAACACAAACACCCGCTGGCAGGCGGGCGTCAACTGATAGATACTTCAGAGATGGCTAAAAATAATCATACCTAAGGTATCTATAAGCTTTATTACCCCTGCTCGGGAGTGTCTTGTAACCTGAAATTATCCCATAGATGCAGACCAGGCTTATTCCCAAATTGGGACTTTACTGTTGCGGCACAGCGAGGGAATTTAACCCCACTTCAACATGTATATGGGCGTTGCCCATATATACTCATTCGTTCGGAAGAAAGTAAATATGCTTACTTTCTTCTCTCACTCATTTCGTATATGGAATTTTTTGAAAGAACTAAGGGTAAGTTTACCGAAGGTGAAAAATAATAGCAAGAGGTTTTACATTAAAAAACCACTCCAATTGTATTGGGGTGGTTTTTATTTCAATGGGTACCATTATTTTTATGATCTTCATTGAAATGTACCAGCTGCGTACGGGCAGCTGGTGGGCTTGCATGTCGCTCTTCTCCGTACAGAAGAGTTGGTCGGGCTCAACTAGCCCTGCTGTGAGCCGCTCACGCCGGCGTCGCTGGCGCGCTGCGGAGCATCATGGTCGCGGCTGTCGTCAGGACTACGGGGCCGGTAATGCTCGCGCCCGTAGAAGCTGCCATCGGGCTTGCGCGTATAGCTGTCATCCGTCGGGATGCGGCCCTCCATGCTGTGGAGCAGGTCATCCAAACCATGACCGCCGCCGAGAGCATCGTCAAAGAGCTGAACCGGGAGGCCGGTGATGGCACCAGCACTGTCCCGCTCCTCCAGGGGTAGTCGCGCCTTGAGTACCTGCTTGAGCGCCGACACCGCTTCAGTCGGTTTCATCCGGCCGAGATCGACGAGTGCGCAGACCATGTATGCGCAGCCGCCGAAGGAGTCGATGTTCTCGTGGACGATCATGCCGTTGAGGATCAAATCACCGTGCAGGCGGCAACGGCGGCAGATCTTGAAGTTGCAGTTCGTGCCGAACCAGCTCGGCATTCGATGCTGGTTGACTCGCTTGGCGAGCTCGCCCATGTTCTGCGCGAGCCGAGCGCACTCAACCTGGGTCTGGATCCGGGCGGCGGTGTCAAACGAGATGCGGCCGCTGCCGGTGAGCTCGCCCAGGTACTTGCGGGCGTCGTCCTTGGTCAGGACAAGGGTCTGTTGACTCACCCCAATCACCATGATCCGACCGAACGGCAGGTTCAAGAGGCCCATGAGGTCGTTGTTGTCACGCAGGAAGGATCCGTTGCGGAGCTTCTTCTTCATCTGCTTTTCTCCAGAGTCAGCACCCGTTCTTGCGAACGACCCCTATCGTGCTGCTCGGTGTGTTTCGTATGCGGGGGGATAAATACCTAATAAATTTAGATGCTTATCCACCCGTATACATATTGGATTTTTTTATGGCGAAAATTATTTCCGCAGTGAAATAAAATATCATAAAATACCAAGTTTGTCAAGACTCAGTTAATAGTAGTTTTTTATTCTATCTTAGTTATTTTGTATGTAGTTTCGTTATTGGGTATTTTTACCGTATCTCCAACCTTTTTTTCAAGTAAAGCTGCGCCAAGAGGGGAGTTGTGAGAAATGATTCCTTGTTGCGGATTGGTTTCAGAAGAACCAAGAATTAAGTATGTTTTTTCGGTTTTTCCGTTTGTAATTGTTACTTTGTGACCAAGAGCAATCGTATCGGTTTGGATTTGCGGCGAAATAATTTTCGCATGCTTCAATTGGTTTTCTATGGTGAGAATACCTTGATTAATACCGCGAAGACGGCCTTTGGCCAGTTGATATTCTACATTTTCCGAAAAATCTCCCAGCTCGGATAATCGTTTTACTTCTTCAGCAGCTCGAGGTCGGCTGAAGTTTTTTAATCTTTCCAATTTATCTTGCAGCTCCTTTGCTTTTTCGGACGTAAGCATAGGATCGGATTTCATCTGGCTATATTTACCTGGTTTTCTATAAGGTATGCGCATACCCAGTATATCAACTTCCAATAGTAAAAGTTTTTTTCACTATTGTTGGTTTAATTAATAAATAATTGTTTGCTCAACTCTACGCCAATCCTCTTATTTTATTCTTTAGAAGAATAAAATATTTGGAAGTTGTATTACTGGGCATATGCCTAGGATAGTAGCACTTTTTTCAGTATTGGCAAAATTTAGCCGTGACTATTGTTTTTTATTCCAAAATGTGGTAAGCTTAAATTTCGTAGCTTAAATAATTAACTCTAGCGTTATGGGTAATTTTAACCGAGATAATAGATCCGGCGGAGACAGAGGCGGCAACAGA
>CAZUFD010000001.1:133632-138157 GCA_964619625.1 uncultured Gammaproteobacteria bacterium
TATGGGTAATTTTAACCGAGATAATAGATCCGGCGGAGACAGAGGCGGCAACAGATTTGGAAAGAGAGATTTTGGAGGCAAAAGTTTTGGCGGTGATAGAAAATTCGGCGACCGTAAATTTGGCGGCGGCGGTTTTGGAAAACCTCAAATGCATGACGCTATCTGCAGTCAGTGCGGCAAGCCATGCCAAGTACCGTTTAGACCAACCGGAGACAGAGAAGTTTTTTGCAGCAATTGTTTTAAAGATAAGAAACACGACGGCCCAATGAGACCCGCCGGAAATAATTTTGGCAGACCAAGCTTTGGCAGCCGACCTAGTTTTGATAAAAAGCCGGCATTTGGCGGCGGAAGCGACAATAACCAGCAATTTAAACAGCAGCTTGAACTATTAAATTCTAAACTGGATAAAATTCTTGACGCCTTAACTTCCAGAGCCGCTCCAATAAAAGCGGAAGTAGAGGCAACACCAAAGGCAGAAGCTAAAAAAGCAAAGTCGGCGGTAAAAAAATTGGCAACAAAAAAGAAAAAATAAATTTTTTAAAAAACATCCTGGTAAAATAGGATGTTTTTTGTTAACATTAATTATATTTCTATGTTGCCTAACCATTCTCCGTGGATAAAAGAACTTAAACGCACGCGGCCGGTTGTACCGCTGGACAAAGATTTGCAAACTGACGTTGCGATTGTAGGAGGGGGGATAGCGGGCGTAACAACCGCATTTTTTACGTTACGTGATACAACTAAAAAAGTTGTGCTGCTAGAGGCGGATAAAATCGCGCACGGAGCTACCGGCCACAATGCCGGACAAATTACCAGTTATTTTGAACGAGGATTTGCAAATATAGTGGAAGAGTTTGGGTTAGAGATGGCTGCGAGCGGTCAGCGGGCAGTTGAATCCGCCTGGATACTGATAGATGAAATTATGATGCAGACCCAGTTGCAAACGCCGCTGTACCGTTTTACCGGTTATGCCGGACTCTCAAGCATAAACCAAACACTAAATCATTTAAAAAATAATTATTACCGTGTTAAGGGAGGGTTGCCTGCCGAGACAATAGTGATTGCCAAGGAATGGGAGGATATTAAAAAAATTCCAAAGGAATATAATAATTCGTATTCGCTTGTCAGCCATAAAGACCTGTTGGATTTGCTGGAAACAAACAATCAGGATTATATTGCCGCGCTTTCATACGAGAAAGGCTGTACCAATAGCGCTTTATTTTCCGAAGAATTACTTGGTTATTTGATAGCTAATTATAAAGATAGGTTTTCTTTTTACGAAGGCAGTCCGGTTAGTACCGTTATGCTTAACGATAAAAACGGAGTCCTAAGCGTATTGAATTATGCAGTTACGGCCGAAAAAATAATTTTATGCACCAACGGATTTGAAAGTTTTACGATTATCAATAACGCGGGGCCGGAAATAGATACTAAATTCCACGCATCCGTGGCCGGACGTATCGGTTATATGTCCGGGTATGTTGAGCCGCTCAGTAATCCGCCTACCGCCATTAGCTATTTTCCAAAAAGAAAAGACGGCTTAAATGATCCGACCGGAGAAAGTTATTTTTATCTGACTCGTCGGCCGCATGAGCATGAAGGTAAAAAATCGTATAATTTGGTGTGTACCGGCGGGCCGGAAAAAGTATTACCCAATGGCGCGCAGTATAATCGCGCCGATTCCTGTCCGGAAGATATGAAGATTTTAATAGATGATTTTTTATACAGTAATCACAATAAATTTAGGGAAGAATCTGATTTTTCATTTTGTTGGCATGGGCTAATGGGCTATACGCCTAACGGTATTCGTCGAATTGGTCCAGAACCAATAAATTCTGTTTTGTTATATAATTTGGGATGCAATGGCGTGGGAATACTGCCGTCAATATATGGGGGCAAGAAAATTTCCGGTTTTATAAATAAAGAAAAAATGCTTAAATCAATTTTTGATCCCACCGATCAACGATGGGAAGATTAGTTGTCTATGCTGCAAAATATTTTTATTTTTGCCTGTTCGCTGGCGCTGGTAATTAAGGGGGCGACGTTTGCAAGCAAGTATGCGTCCAGGTTGGCCGAAAGTTTTCATTTATCCAAATATACCGTAGGTTTTATTGTCGTGGCAATTATCTCCATTCTGCCTGAAACATTTATTGCTATAAATTCGGCGCTTACAGGTATGCCTTCGTTTGGTTTGGGAGTACTATTTGGGTCAAACATTGCCGACCTTACGCTTGTCTTTACAATTATACTTCTATTTGCCGGCCGGAGAATAAAAATTGAAAGCAAAGTTATTGATAGAAATAAAGTATACTCATTTTTTTTGCTCTTGCCGGTTATATTGGGGCTAGACGGGTATTTTTCCAGACTAGAAGGCTTGGTGCTCATTATTGTCGGCGCGGTATTTTATTATATGGTCTTTAGAAATGACGCGAGCGCAGCCGTGGCCGGTAACAGCGATCATAGTTGGCGTAAAAGTTTACTATTGCTTGTTGTGGGCATGGCCGTTCTTCTTATTGGCTCGCATTTTACGGTTATATCCGCCTCAGCGCTAGCGCAGGCATTTGATATAAATCCGATTCTGATTGGGATGCTTGTGGTTGGTCTTGGCACGACTATACCCGAATTATTTTTTGCCTTAAAGGCGGTGCGAAAAAAAGACGATTCGCTCGCTGTAGGCGATGTGCTTGGCACGGTGCTTGCGGACGCGACAATTGTGGTTGGGATTCTAGCGCTTCTTAATCCGTTTTCCTTTCCTCAAAAAATTATTTATATTACCGGTGTATTTATGGTTTTAGCTTCGGCTATCCTGCTTATTTTTATGCGTTCCGGTAAAGTCCTATCTAGAAAAGAGGGGATTGGACTTCTATTTTTCTGGTTAGCTTTTGTCTTTATAGAATTTTGGTTTAATAAATAAAAAAACAAGCCACCCGTCACTAAACTTCCAAGATTTGAAAATATAGTGACGATCGGGATGGCTTGTTTCTCCTTTTGTTATTAACGCCGGCTGTTTTTGAAGACCGGCGGTGGTTCTAAGAGAAGGAGCAGAGTGCTCCAGCAGGCAGCGGAGATCAGAAAGCTCTTGAATCCACCAGTGCCAGTGAGTTCTGCTACAACTGGTCGAGTGAGGCCTCCGAACACGAGGCCAAACACCACTAGAATCAGTATGTAGACGAGAATGATCACGACTGCTCCAAGCTTTCCTTGGCCGCTCATGGTTTTCCTTTCGGCGGGATAATGTAAGCAGGCGGTAATTTGTACTGCTCTGCCTCCCACGATGTTAAAATCCTGTACCCGGCCGCTCCGACAATCCCCACCAAAACTGGGATGAGGATAAAGAGGGGCCAGTAAAAGCTTAAGGGAAAAGTAGAAAGATATGCGGCGAGCAGAGCTGCTGCCCACATTTTCTTTCTATGTTTAGGCGTTCTTCTTGCTCTTTCGCAAGTAAGGCGTTGTTCCTTGCTCACGTTTGTACCTCATTTTAGAGCGGTGCTTATTATACGTTACATATAGCCTTTTGTCAAGATAAAACAGGCAGCAATACTTGTTAAATTCTGTCCGGCTGCTATACTATTATGAGTTTTAATGCTTTAATTTTTTATTATGGATGCTCAAACCGGTCTGTGGATTCTGTTTGGAGTTATAATTGCGGGTTTTTTGGCTCTTGATCTGGGTTATTTTAACCGTACAGTTCATAAGGTAGAGTTGAAATCAGCCGTCAACCAATCCCTGTTTTGGATCGGTATTTCTTTTTGTTTCGGGCTCTTGATTTTTATATTCCTGGATAAAAAAATGGCCGCGGATTTTTTTAGCGCGTATGTTACGGAAAAGATGCTTTCGGTAGATAATCTATTTGTTATCATGCTTATTTTTAGTTATTTCAAGCTTGAAGAACAATATCATCACCGGGTGCTGTTTTGGGGTATTATGGGAGCGATAGTTTTTCGCGCCGTATTTATTGGCGCCGGGTCAGTAATTATCAGTCAGTTCCACTGGGTGTTATATATTTTCGGAGCGATTTTGCTCTATACGGGCATTAAATTGCTGTGGGATAAAAAAGAAGAACACGTTGATTTTGAGAAAAACCGTATTATCAAGTGGGCGAGGAAGCTATTGCCGTTTTCGCCCAATCATCATAACGGCAAGTTCTTTGTCAGAGAACACGGTAACCTTGTCTTTACTTCATTATTTTTAATCATGCTCTTAGTGGAAGGTACCGATATTATTTTTGCCGTAGATTCAATCCCGGCTGTATTTCTTATTTCTCGAAACCCGTTTGTCGTCTTCACCTCAAACATATTTGCCATTATGGGTTTACGGGCATTATTTTTCCTTATTGAAAATATCTTGCATAAGTTTCACCATTTGCAAAAAGGCCTCGCATTTATCCTGCTTTTTATCGGTCTAAAAATGTTTTCCGGCATATTTGATCTCCATCTGTCCTCGTATGTAGCTTTTGCAATTATTATTCTAGCGCTCGCCACATCCATGATTCTTTCGGTAATTTTTCCAAAGAAAATATAGTTCC
>CAZUFD010000001.1:138257-186355 GCA_964619625.1 uncultured Gammaproteobacteria bacterium
TAAAGAAAACCATGGGGGATACAAAAGTGGACAACTTAAATTTTTCTATTGACTTTTATTGGAAATAGGAGTATACTATTATCTAGTTTTTCAAACATAATTTTTATATATGTCAGAAGTAAGAAGGCCGGGACACGAAGAAATGTCCGAGGATGAAAGCAATGAAAGCTTGGTTTTACATGAACATGTGGACCTAGATTCTCCTGAAAATGATACAGATAAGATAATCCTACCGCTTGATCCGGATGATGAGGTTTTTAACCAAGACGGTCTTCAAACTGAAGACGGTGCAGAGGTGAAGGAAGACGAAGACGAGTAGGAATTAATTTACAAATATCCAGGTGGAAAATTAGTCGGTTTTTACCCGCGATTAATTTATTCATAATTCTAAAAAATATGACAGGTACAATTAAAACTTTAGTTGTAGACAAAAATTTTGGATTCATTACTCCAGACGATGGCTCAAAAGATATTTTCTTTCACGCCTCTGCCTTGAGTGGTCTCCAGTTTTCTGAACTACAAAAAGGTGATAAGGTTTCCTTTGATGTAGAACAATCTGACAAAGGACCTCGCGCTGCTAACGTAGTTCGCGCTTAATCTAAGCTATCAAACAAAAAGCCGCCTCTAGGGCGGTTTTTTGTTTTTTCCTCAACCTTATTTCATTTCTAAGTTTTTTTATTTATTATTAAACTTAAGACAAACAGCAGAAGCGCCGAGATAACAATTGCCGCGCCGCTGGGCAAATTCAGATAAAATGAGGCGAAAAGTCCGATAATCACCGAAAGTAAAGAAATGCCAATACCGTAGAGAAAAGTTTTTAGGAAACTTTTGCTAAATTGCGTGGCTGTCAAAACCGGAATTACCATCAGCGCTCCCACCAGTAGCGCGCCCACGATGCGCATGCTGATAGATATGGTAATAGCCGCCAAGATCATAAGTGTTATGTTTAACAGTTTTATTGGCAATCCGCTCGCTTGAGCCAGCTCCTCGTCATAGGCGGTAATAAAAAATCGTTTAAATAAAAAGTAGATTATAAGCAGGATACATAATCCAAATCCGGCCATCATTTTCAGGTCGTTTTCTGAAACCGTGGCAATACTGCCAAATAGATAACTAAAAATATTTACGTTTAAGCCTTTGTTGGCGCTAAAGATAATAAGAGATAGCGCTAAGCCGCCGGACAAAAACAGTGTTAATACGGATTCGCCGAATATTTTTTTGGCATGGCGTAATTTTTCCATGCCTAGCGCCGCAATTATGGATACGGCAATGGCAGTTAAAACCGGATTTATTCCCGATAACAGACCGAGCGCCACGCCCACAAGCGACACATGCGACAAGGTGTCCGCAAGCAATGAATAGCGCTTTACCACCAAAAAAATACCGATAGACGGCGCCAAAACGGCAATAATAAGCCCGGCAATAAACGCGCGGATCATGAAATCGTATTGAAAAATTTCTAACATATTATTTAGAGTGGTGAATATGCGTTATATTTTTTCCATATAATTCTTCAATCGTATTTTCTTTGTGGATGATATCCTTGGAGCCAAAACAGAACATGCCGCGATTTAAACACAGTACGGTTTTTATCTCTTCGGTGATCGTATCTATGTCGTGTGATACAAACAGAATGGTTAGGTGTTCGCGGATGTTTAAATTTTTTAAGAAAGAATAGAAGTCTTTTTGCGAAACAATGTCTACGCCTGTAAACGGCTCATCCAAGATTAAAATTTTTGGATCATTTACGAGAGCTCGCGTAACATATACGCGCTGTCTTTGGCCCCCGGAAAGGCTGCTCATCAGACGATCTTTCAAATTAATAATGTTAGCCATTTTCAAGGCCCGATCTATTTTTTCCTTATCTGCGCTGCTAATATTCCCAACCAGCCCTTTTTTGGTTATAAGACCGCTCTCCACGATCTCGTATACGGTAGCTGGAAATTCTACACTTTCTTGGGCTATGCGTTGCGGCACATACCCGATTTCCGATCGGTTTTTTAATTTTTGAAAATCCGTGCCAAAGATTTTTATGGTCCCGGATTGCGGTTTAAGCAGGCCAACCAAAATTTTAAGCAAGGTGGTTTTGCCGCCGCCGTTAGGGCCGATAATTCCCACGTAATCTCCTTTTTCCACGCTAAACGTAAGATTGTCCAGGACAGGCAGGTTATTATATGAGAAATTTAAGTTTTGTACTTCAATAATATGGTTTACGGACATACGAGCGCGGTCTTTAAGTTTTGTAAGTTATTTTTCATAACATGAATATAATTTTTACCGGCCCGCAGTTCTTCGTCCGTCAGTCCTTCTATAGGATTAAGCACAAGGGTTTGCGCGCCAATTTCATCTGCAATCGTGCGTGATAACTTTTGATCTATAATTGTTTCAAAGAAAATATATTTAATATTTTTTTGCTTGGCCATGCCGGCGATCTCGGCTATTTTTTGCGGACTCGGCTCTTCGTCTGGAGACAGGCCCAAGATATAGAAGTTCGTTAAATTATACCGCTTGGTCAAATAGCCAAACGCGTTATGAGCGGTAATAATTTCTTTTGACTTACAGGCGGCTAAACCAGATTCATAATCATTATGCAGCTCCGCCAGCTGCTGTTTAAACACAGTTCTATTTCTATTATAATCCGCGGCATGGGTATTATCAATTTGTACGAGTGTATCCGCAATAACATCAGCTTCTTTGGCAGCATTAATTGGGTCTAGCCAGAAGTGGGGGTCAAATTGTTCGTCCGGTGAATCAGGATTGGCGGTTACGATTTTTTCTACATGTTCACTCATGTTGATAACCGAAATATTTTTAGCCCGCAATTCCGGAATGATTTTTTCTGCCCACAAATCAACACCGGCGCCGTTTATAATAAACAATTTGGCCGCGTAAATTTTTGCCAAATCTTGCGGAGTTGGTTCATAGTCGTGCGGTTCGGCGCCTGGGGGCGTAATGTTTATAACTTCCATATGCTGGCTGCCGACGCGCGCCGCAAAATCAGCCAGCGGATAAAGGGTTGTTACGATAACCGGTTTTTCTGATGGGGCGGTTTTAGGCTGGCGCAGGCTAACTATAACCAAGGCCGCAATAGCGCCAATTAAAACCAGTGTGAGTAATATATGCTTAGATTTCATAAATCAGAACTATAATAAGTCGGGTACATTCATCCTAGCATAGATTGCAAATACTTGCAAGTTAGTTGCATTTATGATATAGTGTATGCATGAAATGGGACAAACATACTAAACAATCTATAGCAGTTTTGCAGGAAAACCAGCTAAAAGCCACTTCCGCGCGCGTGGAACTGTTGGATATTTTTAAGCACACCCAAAAACCATTAAGCGTGGGAGATATTTTTAAATTGTTGAAAAAAACCGGTGTAGACAAGGTTACTTTATATAGAAACATGGAATCCCTGGTACAGTTGGGAATTATCAGGCAAGTACGCCTTAAAGACAGACAGGCATATTATGAGCTGGCTGCGCACGGACACCACCACCATGTGGTATGCAGTACATGCGGCAAAATAAAAGATATGTCCGGATGCGGCATAAACTTTGTCAGTAAAAAATTTTTAAAACTTTCTGGGTTTGCCAAAATCAATGAACATTCATTGGAATTTTTTGGCATCTGTACTTCATGCGCGAAAAAATAGACGCGGGACTTTATAGTTGTGATATAATAAACACGATCTATTTTGTATGCAATCTTACAGAAAAGTTATTGTGGTAAGTATATTTGCGGCGGCTTTGGCTGCTTTATTTAGTTTTGGCGCGCGGGTGAATGCTCAAACCGCCCCAGATTTATCCGATAAGTATTATCGGGCCAAAGTAGTTAAAATTTTAGAAACCGGTGAAAAAGCAGTTGAAGATAGTCAAACGCTCAAATATCAAAAATTGGAACTTCAAATATTAAATGGCGATGAAAAAGGCAAGCGGATCATTATAGATCATGGCGCCACGTTTGTGGTGTCCGATAGCCAGATGGCGCAAGAAGGCGAGCAGGTGATAATTGCTAAAACTCCGGAATTGCCCGGCGGCAAATCCGTATATTATATTACTGATAAATATAGGCTCAACAATCTAATTGCCATCGTTCTTATATTTTTTGCGATCGCGATTTATTTTGCCCGCAAGCGCGGTGTTACTTCCATTATCGGCATGTTGTTTAGCGTATTTGTAATTTTTTATTATATTATTCCTTCAATTGCCAAAGGACATAGTCCGTTTTGGGTTTGTATTGCCGGTTCGGTCGTAATACTATTTGTATCATTATATTTTTCGCATGGATTTAATAAACGTACGAGTCTGGCTCTCCTTAGTAGTTTTATTTCCTTAGGGCTCGCGGTAATTATTAATATTATTTTTGTAAGCATTGCCAAGTTGGCGGGTAATGGCACGGAAGAAGTTTTTTATCTGCAATTTGCAAATTCCAGTATTGATATGCGCGGACTGCTCTTGGGAGGTATAATTATTGGAGTTTTGGGTGTGTTAGACGATGTAACCACTGCTCAAACCGCGGTGGTGGAAGAAATTTCTTTGGCCAATAATAGTTTTGATTTTAAAGAATTATATAAACGTGGATTATCCGTAGGCAGAGAACATATTTCTTCGCTTGTAAATACACTCGTGCTTGCGTATGCCGGTATATCATTGCCGCTATTACTTTTATATAGCAGTCAAAAATCACAGCCAGTTTGGATGGCGGTAAATAGCGCTTTTATTGCCGAAGAAATTGTGCGGACGCTTGTAGGTAGTACGGTTTTGGTGCTAGCCGTACCCATTACTACGGTTTTGGCCGCTTGGATATATTCACGAAAAAATTCTCTTTTATTAAATAGATAATCCCCGCTAAAATCGCTAGCATGACAAAGTAGTAGAGTGTGTTTTTAGACAGCGGCTTTGCGGGGGTGCTTGCATCTTTCTCTATGCGTATATCGTAAGATATGGAGAAGCTTTGAAAATCGCCTTGGTTTTTTGGTTTGCCCGTAAGAATAACCGTATAGACGCCTTTGTGAGGGAAGGTATAGGGGATAGCGGGGGCAAAAATTCCTTTATAAGAAGTTTTTCCTTTAAAAACCGGTGAAGAAAATAACGTTTCTCCGTTTTCTATAACAGAGGCAGTGCAATTGCAGTTTTCAGCTTGAAAATGTTTGTCTTTATCATTAATAAGAAAAAGAATCTCGGATGGCTGCCCGGCCACCGGATCATCATCGGGGTTTATGTGTATAAGTACGCTTATAGAACTTTCTGATTTAAGCTCGTGAGCCCGAGCCAAAGACAGAGGGAGCGAAGCATACGCTATGGGTAGTAGCAAAAGGATTAAAATTTTTTTCATGGTTTTTCTTTTCTTTACTACATATTGTAGTACATAAAAAATAGATGTCAAGTCTATAATTTTATAGTATAATAAATTCCATGCCAAACCATGTAAGCGAATCGGCGCTCACAGATACATTAACGCCCCTGGAAGAAGTGCGCGGACAAATCCCCAGTTTGAAAGCCGGTGATATTATTTTGATACATATAAAACGTTCTCTGCTGCGAAGTTTAATTCGCCGCGTGACCAAAAGTTATTGGGATCATGTGACAGCTATAGTGTATCCTAAAGATAATGACAAATTACAACAGAGCATTATTATTGAAAATATCAATCCCGGGTTAAGCGTTGATTATTATTTTTTAAGATCAGCTATTCGAGGCACGGAAATACACCACTTAAATAAATATTTGAATAATCCAAAAAAATACGATATCGGAATCAAGCGTGTTTCTTGGCTGACCGATGCGCATCGCAAGCGCCTTTCTTCTTTTTTGGTTACAACTATTGATACGCCGTATTGGCCAATGCCGTTTTGGAAATTTTTTTTAGCGTCAATTTGGCCAAAGTTTCGCCGTTGGTTTTTACATCAACAAAGATGGAGTTGTTCAACTTTGGTGCAAATGGCATATTACGAATCCGCTGCCAATTGGGAGGAGCGTTTAAAATTAATTTTTAAAGAAGGGGATTTATCGCCGCTTGAAATGCAAAGTATCGTATCTCCGGCTGAAATAGCGAATTCTGATAAGTCCCAGTGGATTTTTAACGAACATTAAATTTATTATATTGGCTTCGCCTATGGAGTTATCAGAAAAAATACAACAATGGCATTTTGTGGAAAGCCAGTTAAAATTAGCTGATATTATTCTTGTGCATGGGGAAACCCCTGTTCGCCGCGCAATTCAGAAACGAACGAGCAGTTACTGGAATCATGTGGCTTTGGTGCTGCAACCGCCCCAATTGTCTTTGGGTATGCGCGGAGCCTTTATCATTGGCGCTATCAACAAAGGCATTGAAGTGCATAGACTCCGAAAATATTCCGAGGAAAGGGATAAATTTGATATTGGCGTTAAACGCCTGCCTTGGCTAACGGATGAAATGCGAGAAGATATTCTTTCGTTTATGTTAAACAAGATTGATTCCCCGTATGATTATACGCGGCTATTTGGCTATATTTTTGAAGGCATGTTAAAATTTATTTTACCAAAAGAGATGTTTAAAAAAGTGCGCCAATCCATCGTGGCTTCTCGGCCCAATTCGTTTGTGTGCAGCACGTTTATTCAGCACGCTTTTCTTGAATCTGTGCCCCGCAAAATGCAGGCCAAGACCTTTGCTCGCGACCATTTGCGTTCACTGCTTGAAATAGAAGAGATGACGCCGGCAGATTTTGCGAGCTCGCAAAATTATGAATGGATTTTTAACCCTCATGTATAAAATTATGAGCTAAAGCTGCATATATACTAATTATATATACTCATTCGTTCGGAAGTAATTAAGCAAGCTTATTACTTCGCTCACTCATCTCGCATATGAAAAAAATTCTTCTATCTATACTTACAATCTCGGCCTTTGCATTTTATGTAGTGTATCAGCGTATGGGCTGGGGATCTTCCGTGGGTCCGCAGCTGCCCGGCCAGAATCCGGCTTTCACTTTTCCCGCATTCAGTACTGTGTTTGGAAATTATAAAGACGGCAGATACCAAGGAATAAGTGTGGATGCGTATTATGGCCGAGTAGAAGTTTTAGCCATCATAGAAGGCGGCAGGATTGTTGATATAGAATTTTTAGATTATCCGCACGAGCAGCCAACCTCCAAACAAATAAATGCCGAGGCCGTGCCAATGCTTGAGACCGAAGCAATTGTCGCGCAAAGCGCTGAGGTGGATATTGTATCCGGAGCTACCCAAACAAGCAGGGCATTTAAAGAATCGCTTGCCTCGGCGCTCGCTAAAGCCAAATAGCATGCGAGATACGAGAATTTTAATGGGCATGCCTATTACGGTAGAAATCACCGATCAGACCGGCGCTCAAGAATCAATCAGTCAAGTGTTTAACTACTTTGATTATGTAGATAAAAAATTTAGTTTGTATAAACAGGCAAGTGAAATAAACAAAATAAATAGGCATGAAATTGATGAAACGGATTATACTAGTGACATGAAAGAAGTGTTGCGACTGTCCGAAGATACGAAAAATAAGACAAGTGGATATTTTAATATTAAAAATAGAAACGGCAACCTTGATCCGTCAGGGCTGGTAAAAGGATGGGCAATTTATAAGGCCGCGGAAATGCTTTTCAAAGCCGGATATAAAAATTTTTACGTGGAAGCCGGTGGTGATATTCAGGCTTCCGGTAAAAATAATTCTGGCCAAGATTGGCGGGTGGGGATACGTAATCCGTTTAATCAAGAAGAAATTGTAAAAGTAGTTCAGATCAGCAATATGGGCATGGCCACTTCCGGCACGTATATCCGCGGCCAGCACATCTATAATCCGCATAATATGGCAAACAATATTACGGAAATTACAAGTTTAACCGTGATCGGCGCCAGTGTTTATGAAGCTGACCGATTTGCCACGGCTGCCTTTGCCATGGGACAGCAGGGGATTAATTTTATTGAAAATATGCCAGGGCTAGAAGGGTATATGATGAATGTACATGGCGTGGCAACCATGACCAGCGGTTTTAAAAAGTATGTTGTATAAAAAAGTATGTTGAAATATATTGATGATTTGCTTAATCGCGTGACAATGTATCGGCTGGTGCTCTATTATGTAACTGGCTTGTGGTTGGCAGCGTTTATCTTAAGTTTTTTTAAACTACTTCCATACACCCCGCTTGAATTTTTTATTTCGGCGGCGCTTATCGTGGGGGTTTGTTTATCGGTAAATTCAATTTTCGCGCGCGTGTTTGGCGCGCCGACCAACCTTGAATCTGTCTATGCTACGGCGTTTATTTTGATCCTGATAGTCCCGCCCATGAGATCCGCCGGCCTTTTGCCGTTTTTGGCCTGGGCTGCGCTTTGGGCCATGGCTTCAAAATATATTTTTGCCATTTGGAAAAAACATATTTTTAACCCAGCAGCGTTTGCCGTGGGATTAACCGCTCTGACGCTTAACCGTTCCGCCAACTGGTGGGTGAGTAGCGTATATTTATTGCCATTTGTGGTAATTGGCGGACTGCTTGTAGTACGAAAGATCCAGCGATTTGATTTGGTGATTAGTTTTTTGGTGGTGGCCTTTTTCTCTATTTCCGGTTTTAGTTTTCTAAAAGGCGCCGATCCCTTGTCTGTGGTAGAAAAAATCATGCTTTATTCGCCGCTGTTATTTTTTGGTTTTGCCATGCTTACCGAACCGTCCGGCACGCCGCCTACCCGCAAGTTGCGCATCATGTATGGAGCTTTGGTCGGTCTTTTATTTAATCCCAATGCCCATATTGGATCTTTTTACTTTACGCCTGAGTTCGCATTGCTTACCGGTAATATTTTTTCCTATTTAGTCAGTCCTAAACAAAAATTAGTTTTGCGGTTAAGAGAAAAAATTTCTTCGGCCAAGGATGTATATGATTTTTGGTTTACATCTGATAAAAAAATGAATTTTAAAGCCGGACAGTATATGGAATGGACCTTAGGGCACGAGTCTCAAGACAAGCGCGGTATTAGGCGCTATCTAACGATTTGTTCGTCTCCGACGGAAAAGGATATTATGGTTGGCGTAAAGTTCCCTCCCAATTCCAGCAGTTTCAAGCAATCAATGATTTCTTTAAAGAAAGGAGACACAATCGTGGTTTCTCAACTGGCCGGAGAATTTGTCTTGCCTCGTGACGCAAGCAAAAAACTGGTTTTTATCGCCGGCGGGATTGGGGTGACGCCGTTTAGAAGTATGGTAAAATATTTGTTGGATAAAAAGGAGCAGCGAGATATAGTTTTACTCTACTGTAATCATACGCCGGATGATGTTGCTTATAAAGACATTTTTGACGAGGCCAAAGCAGTGTTAGGAATGAAAACCGTCTACACGATTACCGATGAGCCGTTTCCAAAAAATTGGAAAGGAGCCACCGGATTTGTGGATGAAGCAATGATTAAAAAGGCTGTGCCGGATTATAAGGAAAGGATGTTTTATATTTCTGGTACGCATGCCATGGTTGTGGCGTTTGTAGAGATTTTACAGAAAATGGGAGTGCGAAAAAAACAGATCATCCAAGATTTTTTTCCTGGCTTTTAATTTTCGTCTGCCGGTTGATAATTACATATATGCAATTTCATACTGAAGCAATAATTCTACGGCCTTCTCTGCAAGATATCTTTTCTTTGCCGCCCCTATTTACCCAGGCGGTTCATACGGATTTTTCTTTTTATAATGAACCGGTAAAACAGCGTATCATGAAAAAAAATTCCCTGCTGCGATTATTTTTTGCCCGCCTGAGAAAGAGAAGAGTGTTACTCGTTGCAAAAATTAGCGACAAATGCGTGGGCGTGGTTATCGGAAGCCATACGGCCAGTATCGGCAATATTCATTGGTTGTTTGTGCTGCCCGAGTATCGGGGAAATAAAATCGGTTCGGCGCTACTGGCGCGCGCCGAAGCGGCTTTGGAAAAATTTGGTTGCCATAAGGTGGCACTCACCACGGAAATCGCCCCGGAATTTTATAAAAAATTAGGATATACGGTTGAAGGATTTTTAAAAAAACATTGGTGGAAAAAAGACTTCACGATTTTGAGTAAGAGTTTTGAGAAAATTGGGTAAAAAAACAGAGCCTATTTTAGACCCGGCTCACAACGAGGGTCCGCTGGGTGTGCTCTCCTAGACTTTAGCGAAAGTATTAGGAGTGTTGCGGTGGGGTTACCGCGGGCAGAAACAGCAAGCGCCTCGTCGGCAGTTGGTACAGCCGTTGTGCGCCTGCATACGCCGATCGGTGCAATATGCGCATCCGTTGGTGCAGTAGCCGCACCCCCGCCCCTGCTTGTCGCTCACAGGTTGCTGAGCCAGCTGTTTGGGCCGGCCTTTGGCTGCGAAGTACCGAAGCAGGAATATGGTGCAGACGAAGACGGCCACCCCCACAATCAGAAGCAGCGCCAGAACCGGGGTTCCGAGGCCGCTAAACGGGTTGTCTGGACTCATCTTTTCTATACCTCTTTTGCTAGACCCTATTGATTATAGGGGTATTTCTGGTGAAGAAAACCAGAATAATATATATCATTTTTAGCCATTTTTGTCAACCTTAAAGGTAGGGTAATTGCGGAATTTTGTTAGGTGTGCTACCATACTTTTTGTATAAAAATATGCCATTAGATGAAAAAATCTTAAGTAAAATCATGGAGCGGATAATGTTTGAATCCGTAGAGCAGGGAATAGACAGGTCTGATCCAAAAGAGATGCGGGATTTTATCAATCAAATCGTGGAGAAAGTCCTCGGAAAAGATCATCAGCAACAACAAGAATATGAAGAAACCATCGTTTCGGATATGTATAGGGAAGCAACGTTAGATCAGACAGGCAGTAAAGGTTATCACGAGAGGATGAAAGGCGCGCGCGCCAACGAATACAGAAATTTAGACGCCACCAGAAAATAATTTTTAATTCATTTAACCCCAGTATGCAAGACCTGCAACAAAAGATAAAAAGTGTGCCAAGAAAATATATCTACATCGGCTTGGCGATTATTTTACTTATAATTATTTTCGCTTTTGCTTTTAGAAATAACGGGGCCGATCAAACAGATTCAGATAGCGCGGACTCCCAGGAAAATTTAACATCTGCTGATGGATCAGCAACTTCAACTACATCCACGGCTGATACGACGAAAAAATCAACCAGCCCGACTAAAGCCCCCCCTGCTCCGCTTTCCGCCACCCAACGATATTTAGATGCCATCAAGATTTATAAAACCTCGGGGTATTATTTTCAATTTGTTGATTGCCATGGTTTGCCAGGCAGCTTAACCCTTAAAAAAGGTAAAAAATTTATGCTTGATAACCGAGATGCTAAAACGAGAAAAATTGCGATTAAGGGCGGTCAAAGCTTCACTATTACTGCATATAACTTCGCGATTGCTACTGCCCCTTCCAAACCGGGCACTTATTATATAACCTGTGATGGCGGCGGCGCAGCTTCAATCTTGGTGCAGCAATAATTTTCAAAATGTTAAACATAAAAAAACAGCCTTCTCAAGAGGCTGTTTTTGATTGACAGGACAAGGCTTTCTCGGTAGGCTTGTTTTTAGTCGGAGAAAAGGCCTTCGGGCTGAAAGAAGGTTGGGTAGCAGGGGCAGCAAACCAGCAGACCTGCTCGGTAACAATCTGTGGTTTGTGGAAACACAAATCGGCCTAGTCAATCGTTGCCTATATCCCAAAAGGTGAGGCACGGTTATCCGGCTAATAGCAAGGGAGTCGCTCCCGGTGGTTCTTTTTAATACGCAGAGATAGTTTTGGTGTCGCGGGGCGATGCCAGGATAAAGGCTGTGATATTAAAAGGGTGTAAAATTTGCGCTCCTCAGTGGTTGGGGAGTACTTCATACCTTGTCCACCGCAAGATCCCACCCTGTAAGAATGCTGGTATTCTTACAGGTTTTTTTAATTTGCCAATAACCTTTGTTTTTAGTAGAATAACGACATATGTCCCTCTCCACTCAAGAAGTAAAAAAAATTGCGCAGCTCGCGCGAATCAAACTAACGCCGGAAGAAGAAGCCAGACATGCCGAAACTATTTCGGCCGTTTTAGATTACATGAATATCTTAAATGAAGTAGATATAAGCGGGGTGGAACCAACCTTTCAGGTAACCGGACTGGAAGATGTAACCCGAATAGATGAACCAAGAGACTGTAAAATAACAAAAGAATTAATGGCACAAATGCCGGAAGTGGAAAATGCCGAGCTGGTCGTGCCGGGCGTATTTGCCGGAACCGAAGAAGAATAAGTATGTCAACATTAAATGAATTAACAATCAAAGAAGCGCAGGAAGGGTTGCGAAGCAAAAAATTTACCGCCGTGGAATTAACGCAGGCGTGTTTGAATAGGATTAAAGAAAGAAATAAGGATATAAATGCGTTTATTACGGTTTGTGAAGAGTCCGCACTAGAAGAAGCCCGTATTGCCGACGGACTACTCGCTTCAGGCCAAGACGCGCCGCTCACCGGTATTCCGTTTTCCGTAAAAGATGCAATTTGCACAGCCGGTGTGCGCTCTACGGGTTCGGCCAAAATTTTGGATAATTATATGCCGCCGTTTGACGCAACGGTGATTGGCAAAATTAGAAAACAAGGCGGAGTACTTCTTGGTAAAAATAATTGCGATGCTTTTGGCCATGGCGCCAGCAATGAAAACAGCATGTATGGGCCGGTGCGCAACCCGCATGATTTATCTAAAGTTGCGGGTGGATCATCCGGTGGTTCGGCCGCGGCAGTTGCCGATAACATGTCTATTTTTTCAATTGCCGAAGATACGGGCGGCTCTATTCGTCAGCCTGCCAGTTTTTGTGGTATGGCCGGTTTTCGTCCAACATATGGCCGCAATTCCCGATATGGCATTATGCCTATGGCTTCATCGCTTGATACGGTGGGTCCGATAACCAAAACTGTCTATGACAGCGCGCTCGTAATGCAGCAAATCGCCGGCGCTGATTTGCTAGATGCCACTACTATTGTTGATTCAGTACCGGATTATTTAAAAAATTTTGAACAAGATTTAAAAGGCATGCGTGTCGGTATTCCCAAAGAATACTTTGAACTGGAGGGATTAAATGATGAAATAAAACAAATCACGCAAAAACAAATTGAGGCGCTAAAAAATTTAGGTTGCACAATTGAAGAAGTCAGTTTGCCGCATACCAAATATGCGATTGCGGTTTACTATATTTTAGTTCCCAGTGAAGATAGTTCAAATTTGGGAAGATTGGACGGTATTCGGTACGGCTCCAGACAAAAAGGAAAAGACCTGTATGATTTATATGCCACCTCTCGCGCTGAAGGTTTTCCTGAAGAAGTGAAACGCCGAATTTTAATTGGCACCTATGCGCTTTCGGCCGGATATTATGATGCCTATTACAAAAAAGCACAGACCGTGCGTACGCTGATTAAAAAAGATTTTGATGAAGCATTTAAAAAAGTAGACGTGCTCATTACGCCCACGTCGCCATTTGCCGCTTTCGGCGTGGGAGAAAAGAAAGACGATCCGTTGGCCATGTATTTGGCTGATGTGATGGTTTCTCCGGCGGCGATTGCGGGTGTGCCGGCACTGTCGGTTCCATCCGGCAAAAATGCCGCCGGTTTGCCGATTGGCGTGCAGATTATCGGTTCACGAAAAAATGAAGAAGCAATTTTCAGAGTAGGAAATAAAATTGAAATAAGAGGGTAAATTATTTACATATAATTTAAATTCAACATATGCCTAAATCTGATTTGATCAAAGAATCAATGCCGGTTACCGGAGCCTCGGTAAAACCAGATTTAACCGTTGCCGCCCACACTTCCGGTGAAATGATAAATTATAGGGACAGCTGGCGCATTTTTAGAGTTGTATCCGAATTTGTGGAAGGATACCAGCTCTTGGGCGAATTAACCAAAGAAGTAACTATTATGGGTTCGGCGCGATTGCCTGCCAATAGTAAATATTATCACATCGCTGAAGAACTAGGTTATTTGCTGGGAAAGAATGGTTTTACCACCATCACCGGCGGCGGTCCGGGTATTATGGAAGCGGCCAATAAAGGGGCTTTTGAAGCAGGTGGAGAATCTGTAGGTATAAACATCCAATTGCCCATGGAGCAGCGCATTAATCCGTATGTAAAAAAATCAGCGGCATTTTTCTATTTCTTTTCCCGCAAAGTAATGTTAACGGCTCCGGCCAACGCCTTTGTGTTTTTTCCTGGCGGTTTCGGCACGCTGGACGAATTTTTTGAAGTTGTAGACTATATTGAAATGGGGCACATGCCAAAAGTGCCGATTATTATGGTGGGCAAAGAATTTTGGGAGCCAATTATAAATTTTTTGCGCGCCAAATCCGCTCGCGAAGTCCATTCCATAAACGAAACCGATTTAAATCAGTGGCATGTGGTAGATACAGCCAAAGAAGCTTTTGAATTTATAAAAGATACTGAAGATCGCCCCAATCCATGGGTAAAAGATCCGAGCAGTCCGTTTTACCAAGGTGATTTGAACTGGAGAATTTTTAGAATCATGGCGGAAATGGTAGATGGTTTTGAATTTCTTACCAAGATCCAGCGTGATGTGACCGTGCTTGGCACCAGCAGCATTCTGCAAGGCAGCCCGTATTACCAAGCAGCCTATGAACTGGGTAAAATTTTGGCAGACCAGCAATACACCACCATCACCGGCGGCGGTCCGGGTATTATGGAAGCGGCCAATAAAGGGGCTTTTGAACGCGGTGGGCAAAGTTTGGGTATCAATATGCGCACGGAACGGGGAGAACGCATAAACAATTATGTTACCCAGTCTATTGGTTTTTTCTTCCCATATATTCGCAAACTTATAATTACCGCGCCTTCGGAAGCATTTGTATTTTTCCCTGGCGGTTTCGGCACTTTGCATCAGCTGTTTGAAATTTTAACGCTGCAGGAAACAAATAAAATAAAACCGATCCCGACGCTTCTCTATGGCCGTGAATTTTGGCAGCCGCTGCTAGATATTGTCCACAACTTACATGATGAATTTAAAACCATTACCAGAATTGACGAAGACTTTTTGAAACTGATGGATACGCCCCAGGATATTCTGGAGCATCTAAAAAAATAAGCATTGCCATGGCAACGCTTGAAATTACGTCGAGTTTCGGAAAAGAAAATTTATTTTCTTTTCGCTCAACTCTAGTAATTATAGAAATAACATGATTCCATATTTTGAATTCCAAACTATTCCGCTTGGCCCGATTGTCATTCAGGTTTGGGGTCTTTTTGTGGCGCTTGGCATTATCGCGGCCATTACGTTTGCTTATTTTTTGTGCAAAAAATATTTGCTGTCCGGCGAAGTTGTGCTGGATATGGCTATTTGGGTGCTAATTGGCGGTTTTGTCATGGCGCGCGTATTTCATATTGTTTTTTACAATCCAGCGTATTATATGGATAGTCCAGCTGAGATAATCAAATTTTGGCACGGCGGCGCGTCATCGCTGGGCGGGTTTGTGGGTGCGGGCGTAAGCGCGTGGCTATTTGCCAAAAAAAGAAGATTTACATTGCGGGAGCTGTTGCCATATATTGATATCGCGGCTCTGGGTTTGTGGCTGGGATGGGGTATAGGCCGCATTGGCTGTTTCTTTATTCATGATCATCCGGGGACGCTTACCAGTTTTATCTTGGGCGTAAAATATCCGGACGGCACCAGATTTGATCTGGGACTTATGGAATCACTTTTGGGTTTTGCTTTATTTATAACTTTTTATCTTTTATTTAAAAAATTAATTAAAATTCATTGGGGAGTAGTAAGTATATTTTCTTTTGGGGTGTATGCGGTAGCCAGGTTTTTTTTGGATTTCTTGCGAGTGCCGCCGGATTTTCCGGGCGGAGACGCGCGGTATGCATTTTTAACCCCGGCGCAGTGGGGGATGGTGATGGTTTTAATAGGCCTCACTCTATTAAATATTTTTCTCTTTAAGAAAAAAATATTGCGACATAATAGTGAAATATGAACCTGCCTATGTTGGTCGTTTGGATCATCGCGCTTTCTGTGTTTTTAATTGTCGGGGGAGCTGCGGCTTCTTATCGTGTCAAAGGCGAGTCTGTTGGCATGGGGCTTGCCACGGTTTCAGCCATTACATTTTGGATGACCGGTTTGGTGTTAGGATTTTTCATCACGCTGTTTTCTTCTCCTACGCCCGAGACTTGGTGGTGGGCGCTCTCTGTTCGCGTGGCGTGGCAAGTTGGTGGCGCAGCTTTTTTTGGTCTGGCAATCTTATTCGATAGTTCTTTAATTAGAAAAGAAGATCGCAAAAAAATAGGGGGTTGGATTTTTGTGGCTGTGTGCGTAGCAATTGGTGTTTTGGTAAGTATTAATTCTCTGCGCGACCTTATCCAGGGTCCGGTAACTATGCACGGCGCTGTAAACCTCGAGGTCTTACGCCAAATGCGGCCCAAATATGGGCCTAGAATAAGTGGTGAATTAGATATCATTACTTCTGACGGTATTCATTATCAAATGAATATATTTGGCTGGCCTGTCCAAAAAGCAGAAGAAATTTTGGAACAGTGCGATAATGCAGGTGAAGTAGAAATCGTCATGCTGCAGAGGATGAACAGGCTGCTTGATGCGCGTTGCCAGTAGTTACATTGACTTTATACCCGTTTTTATATAGAATGAAACGGCAATAAACTTCGGGAGAGGTCGCATAGTGGCCTAGTGCGCACGCTTGGAAAGCGTGTATACAGAAATGTATCGAGGGTTCAAATCCCTCCCTCTCCGCAGAAGCGACCAAACTGCTTTGGTCGCTGGGATTTGAACGTCGGAGCGATGTTTGGCGACGCAGGCGGGCGAGTCAAACCGCGAGACGGTGGCTAGACAAAATTTTCGGAAGAAAATTTTAGTCGAAGCCAAATCCCTCCCTCTCCGCCACATATCCAAGTTAGAACTGTCTTTAATATCTTATTCTGCTTCGGCAGTTTTTTTTAGATTCAGATAACTTCAAACCAAATAGGGTTCGGTAACCAAATAAGGGGTCTGGTGTAGTATATAATATAGAGGGGCTGATGATTTGTGATAAAGCAAATTGTCAGATATTTTGCTGTATGATACAGTAAAATATATTTAATTCACTGGGAAAAAATTAAGCACATTTAATTTTTTCTTTCACTCAATTTGTATATGAATCAAAATACACAAAAAGTATTGCTTGCTGTTTTGGTCATAGCGCTCGTTGGTGGTGGAGTCGCGTATGCCATTTCTCGCCGTACGCCAGTGGAAGATAATAATGCCGGACTAAATGACAGCGGTACAAATACCGCCGAAGAAAATAATGACCGCCGCATGGCTACGACAACCACTTCTACCCCGACAGGCCAAGTAAAGACGGCTACATTTGTCGGTAAATTGGAAAAAATTGATACCGGATGTTTTGCTGATGGTGAATGTTTTGCAGAGGTAAATGGAAAACATGTTACAGTTTTGATGGGTTGGAGCCAGGGAGCCGTTGGTTCGGTAATTGGCGTAAACGGCTTTGGTGATTTGCAGCAGCATATTGGCCGACAGGTTGAGATTTATGCCCAAGACAAGGGTGATGGCACTTATACGCTCTATGGCAGCTCGGGATTTTATATTAAGTTAATTGATTAATATAAAATCTAATTATGCCCCATATTCATGACAAAATTGATTTCTGTTCGGAAACTTTCATTGTTTTTGATAATAAGGTGCTCTTGCGAAAACATGATAAGTTTAAAATATGGTTGAGTGTGGGCGGGCATATTGAGCTTGATGAAGATCCCGGTTTGGCCGCAGTAAGAGAGGCGAAAGAAGAGGTTGGTTTAGATATTGTGTTATACCAAGAAGAAGGAAAACAGCCGGAGTTTCATGATGGTAAAAATATATCACTTATTCCACCTCAATACCTAAATAGGCATCAAGTAACGGAAAATCACGATCATATTGTATTTATATATTTTGGCAGGTCTCAAACAGATGCGTTGAAGCTTTCGGAAACTGAGGTGACAGAAGATTGTCGGTGGTTTAGCAAAGAAGAGATTCTCAACAATGATCTTGGCATATCGGACATGGTTCAATTTTACGCCTTGCAAGCATTAGAAAAATTATCTGTGTAAAAAATATAAAAACAAAAACTTCCGCTCAAGAATCTGGGCGGAAGTTTTTTGTCCACAGGCTGAAAAGTGGGTAAAATAAGCGATTTTGTGGTAAAATTAAATATATATGTCCGACCAAACAAGCGTAACTGTCATAGACAGATTTTTGGCAAAAGTTTTTCTCCCGGTATTTCCTCGCTGGGTGCTGCCAAACCATTTAACGGCCCTGCGTTTGTTTTTGACCCCATTTGTAATTTGGCTGTTTTGGCAAGAACAATATTTAGTTGGAGGACTATTGTTTATCCTCACTTCATTTACCGACGCGCTAGATGGTGCTATGGCTAGAACCAGAAGTCAGGTGACGGATTTTGGCAAGGTGTTTGATCCGCTGGCCGATAAAATTTTGATTTGCACGGTCGTTTACATTATGGTTTTAAAATATGTAAACCTGTACGCGGCTTGGGTAATTATTATTTTGGAGTTTATTATATTGTCTGCCGCCTTTATTAAAAAAACCAGTGGTAGCCAAAATATCCAGTCCAATATTTGGGGCAAGATAAAAATGAATTTACAGGTATGGGGAGTGGTAATTCTCGTGCTTTCCGTGGTCTTCAATATTGAACAGCTGTTAGCCGTGTCGCAAGGCACATTTTATCTGGCGATCGCATTCGCTATTTTGAGTTTGTTTACGTATGGTATCTAAGGGCAAATTAAAGCCCATTTTTAATTTTTAATATGTCAAAAATACAGGGCATTTCTTTATTCCTGTTACGCGTGGTAATGGGCTGGTTTTATTTTTATGCGGGTATTACCAAGGTGTTGAATCCGGCTTGGACTTCGGCCGGATATGTAAAGGGAGCCGCAAGCGCAACCTGGTTTTATCAATGGCTTTTAAATCCGCAGATTTTGACCGTGGTTGATTTTATGGTGAAGTGGGGCCTGACGCTGTTGGGTATATCGTTAATCCTAGGGTTGTTTGTGCGGCTTAGTTCTTACCTTGGCGCTTTGCTCATGTTTTTGTTGTATCTGCCAGTTTTAAAGTTTCCTTTAGTCGGTCCTCACGCATATATAATTGATGACCATATAATATATATAGCCGCTTTGTTTGTCTTAGCTCAATTTAGAGCTGGACATGTTTGGGGGTTGGAAACATGGTGTTCAAACTTGCCAATTTGTTCCAAGTATCCAAAATTAAGAGCTTGGTTAGGCTAAAGAGATTTTTCTCTGATTTGAGTTTGGCTGATGTTCAATGGAAATTGAGATGATTTTATTTTTCTTAACACTGGCGTTTTGTAGCAGCCCGCTAATTTTTTCCGGCCATTCAATAATACAAACAGTATTGTCTTTGCCTAGGTAATCTTCTACGCCAATTTCTATCAACTCTTTTTCATCTTTGAGCCTGTAGGTATCAATGTGCACCAAGGTTTTTATCTGGGATGTTTTTTTGTTGATTTGGTATACGTTCATTAAGGTAAACGTAGGGCTGGTGATTTCGCTTTTGATGCCAAAACCCTTGGCAATGCCTTTGGTAAGAGCGGTTTTGCCTGCGCCCAAGTCTCCGGATAATAACACAATATCACCACCCTGAAGTTTTTGGAATAGTTTTATGCCGAACTTTTCTGTTTCTTGTGGTGAGTTTGTGATTTTTTCCATAATTAAGCATGAAATAAGTGTAGCTAAATATTAATAAAAAAACTTGTTTTAGTAAAGGTTTAAATAAGGGCTCCTCATGAGTTGTCTCACGGGAGCCCTTGGGTCTGCCGAGCTACCGGCTTCTTAAGTTTATGATTATCCGTGTGCGTTGATAAGTGTTTTCAACGCCTGTTGAGCTATTTGTAACTCCTTATCTCCTGGTTGGCGGGTGGTAATCCGTTTTTGAAGAAAGTGAGAGGCTTGGCGTGCCAAAGGAATTCGATTCCAGCTCACCAATCCATCAATCCACAGTGTGAATTCCAATGCTGCCAGAGAGGCAATAGCTGGTTGGTGCATTCCGAGTTTGTAAGCGGCGATGTTCGCAATAGCTATCAATACCAATGTTGGCAGCAGCAGCCGTCCTCCGCAATTGTCGTCTACACGATTCTGCTGTCTGATTACTTCCATATCTCTTGAGCGGTGTTTCCTGTAAGCCGCTATGGCCATGTGTTCAGCTCCGTGCCACGGGCCGATACATTGAAAGTGGAAGTAATACCCCACCACAAGCATCCCAGTTATAACGCACCACATCAGAAAGGGATTAGTCGGAGTGTGGAATGCTGAGCCCATGAATATCTGGGTCAATACAAAGCCCAACATCACACTGCCTACGATCAATCGTCCTGATTTGGACATTGTATCAATAAGGAACAGCGCCATTCTGATCAGTTGTAGAAGTGGAACACACTTAAGCCACTTCCGTTTATACAGGAATAGTGACAAACGACCGTGTGTGATAATTTTGTGATGGATCTTGCCGTCTTCGCGGAAGTACGCGATAACAGTCAGTTGATCCGAAAGGATGCCTACTTGGCGAAAGGCGGATCTTCCGCCAATAATGTTGATTGACATTTGCAAACCTCCGTTAGGTGGTAGTTTCAATCTTGCTTGAACTCTTTGCCAAAGGAAAAGAAGATATATTTTTATATCCTTTTTTTCTTTGGCAAAAGGAAATTATTATTAAAGAACGATAGAATACTCTATACTAAAAAAGAGCTTTTGTCAACCGTATGTATTATGATCGACAAAGTTAATTATATTCAAAATTTGAACATCTAGCGTTGTCGGGCTAGTGAGACTTGAACTCACGGCCTCAGCGTCCCGAACGCTGCGCGCTACCAACTGCGCTATAGCCCGTTTGAAGTGAGAGAAATAGACAGGAAAATATTTTTGATCGCTTGCGAGCTAAAAATATTTATACTGGATATTTCCGAGCGAGAATGGGCTATATCCCAGATATAGCCCGATTGAGTAAGAAAACACCTCAAACATGCTAACATGCCAAAATAACCTTTTCAAGGGGCTATTTTGTTGCTGCCAGCTTAGATAGTTTATATTTTTTGTTTGGGAGATAGGATAGCTGCCATTTTTAACAGCAAGACTACCAGAATGATAATCGCAGCCACCAGACTGATTGGCAGCAATCCGCCCGGCCAGCCACTTGGTTTTAACCAGCCTTCAAAGCCCATAATAAATACGTGCGCTAAAACAGCGACAAGTCCGAGATAGCCCAAACGTTGGATTGCGAACCACTTTTCTTGTTCGGTTGGTTGGATTACTCCCGGAATTGAAGAGCTCGCGACGCATGTAAAAAGAAAAAAAGATAATACGCCAAAGAGCATTGATAACCCGCCCGTAAGATTAACTCTGCCGTTTTCCAAAAAGAATCTAGAATAGTAAGCCGGACTAAAAATAAGCAGAGATAATACGCCGTGAAAAGCCGATAAGCCAAACCCGGTTAGGCCAAAGAATTTGCGTGTGCCTAGAGCCGGAACAAAAATTTTTGGCCAAAATCTGGCTAAAGAGCCAAGGGCGTATGAAATGGCGATAAATATAACTGCCGCCAGCGCGATGGCCTTATTGGAAATAAAAAGCGGCAGATCAATCCAGGACACACCTCTGATGACATTGTATCTAATGATCGCGTACCCGAAAGCAATAAGTAGAATTACCGTTGAGGACAGGACGTATTTTTTCATATAGAAAAAATAGAAGTTAGTAAATTAATAAATGTATGGCTATTTTATCATAACCCAAACTCCTTTTCAACAGGAGTAATCCGTGGTATAATTTAAGACATAAGTCAAAATTACTTTTTAAATTTTATGTTAAAGTTGAGCGCGTATTTTAAGGAGGCTATCAAGCAAGAAGCTTCGGATTTGCATTTGGTAGGCGGGGAATTGCCAATGCTTCGGGTGGAAGGAGAATTAAAACAGCTTGACGACAAGCCGCTTAATAATAAGGAGTTGCTAGCCGAGATAAATGAACTGCTTACCAAAGAACAGCAGGAAAAATATCAGCAAGATAAGGATTTGGATATCAGTTATGCCGATGGGGAAATTCGTTTTAGAGTAAACCTGCATCAGCAAGTTGAAAATGTTGGGCTCACAGCTCGCGTGGTGCCAGCCGAAATTCCGACTCCGGAAGATTTGCATTTTGAACCGATGCTGCTGGAAATGACAAATTTGCTGGACGGCTTAGTGCTTGTTACCGGTCCAACTGGCTGCGGAAAAACCACTACCATTGCCGCTATGATTGAGGAAATAAATAAAACTCGCAAAAGTCACATTATTACGATTGAAGATCCGATTGAATTTGTGTTTAAAGATAAGCAAAGTTTGATAGAGCAGCGCGAAGTGGGGATGGACACGAATTCTTTTGCCAGCGCCTTAAAATATGTATTGCGCCAAGATCCAAACGTAATTTTTGTGGGGGAAATGCGCGATCCGGAAACAATCGCCACCGTACTTACGGCCGCTGAAACCGGACATTTGGTATTTTCCACGTTGCATACGCCAACGGCTGCTGAAGCTGTAGAGCGTATCGTGGATGTCTTTGAGGGCGCGAAACAAAAGCAGGTGCTTATTCAATTGTCTTCCGTATTGCGCGGTGTGGTAGCCCAACAGCTGCTGCCAGCTAAAGACGGCGGTCGTGTACCGGCCAGAGAAATTTTGATTAATACTCCGGCTGTGGCCAATCTGATTAGAAATAACGAAGTTGGTCAAATAAAATCCGCAATTCAAACGAGCGCCAAAGACGGTATGGAAACTATGGAAAATTCAGTTAAAAGACTGCTTAAGGAAGGCTGGATAACCGAAGAGGTGGCGGAAAACAGGGTGGGCCGAAGTAAAAAAGCTTAGCTAGGAATCGCAACCCTTAACCTATGAATTCACTGAACAGAATATTTAAGCAAGTAGAGTCCGTATCGCAAAAAACAAAAACCCCCGCCTATGTGGTGGGTGGTTTTATTCGTGATTTTTTGTTAGGCAAGGAATTGAAAAAAGATATAGATTTTGTGGTAGTAGGCAGCGGCTTGGAATTTGCCAAACAATTTGATGAGTTATTAAGACAGGCCGGCAGTTTAGTTGAGTTTCCGGATTTTGATACTGCCAGATATATCATGAAATTGGATTATGATACCGAATACGGTGAAGATATCGTGCTTGAATTTGCGGGCGCCAGGGCAGAAAAGTATGATCCCAGTTCACGCAAACCGCAGGTAGAGCAAACAACCCTGGAAGAAGATCTTGCTCGGCGTGATTTTACGGTCAATGCGATGGCCGTGCCGGTCGCGGTTTTTGCGAGCGCTGTTTCTATAACACTGGCAAAATTAAAAAAAGAAATCAAGGATCCTTTTGATGGGCAAAAAGATTTAAAAAATAAAATTCTGCGCACGCCGCTTGATCCGAATAAGACATTTATAGATGATCCGCTGCGTATGATGCGGGCAATGCGATTCGCGGCGCAGCTTGATTTTGCCATTGACGCAAAAACTTTGGAATCTATCTATGCTAACCGCGAGCGGCTCAAGATTATTTCCGCGGAAAGAATTCAGGAAGAGCTGTTTAAAATGATGGCTTGTCCTAAGCCGTCTATCGCGCTGGTGCTTATGTGGCAGACCCATGTCATGGATCTGGTGTTACCGGAAGTTTCAAAGTTGGAAGGAGTGGAAGATGTGTACGGTCATCAGCATAAAGATAATTTAGTGCATACGTTTAAAGTAGTAGATAATGTGGCCGAGCGTTCGCAAAAGAGCTTGCTGCGTTTAGCCGGGCTATTTCACGATATTGGCAAGCCAGTCACCAAAAAATTAATACCCAAGATCGGTTGGACATTTCATCAGCATGAGCATGTAGGAAAAAAAATGGTCTATGGTATTTGTCGTCGGTTGCGTTTCTCAAAACACGATACCGACTATTTGGCAAAATTGGTGCGTTGGCATATGCAGCCAATTAGTTTAATGGATGATGGAATTACCGATTCGGCCGTGCGGCGACTCGTCGTAAATCTGGGAGAAGAACTGGAGGACTTATTGATTTTAGGGCGAAGCGATATTACGAGCGGCAATCCCTATAAGAAAGAAAAACGTTTAAAAAATTACGATCACCTGGAAGAAAAAATTGCCGAGGTGTTGGAAAGAGATAAATTACGGGCATTTCAATCTCCGGTCAGAGGCGAGGAAATCATGAAGCTTGCGGGATTAAGGCCGGGTCCAACCGTAGGAGAGATAAAAGAAGCGATTGAAGAAGCTATTTTAGACGGTGTTATCCCCAACGATTACGAGGCTGCCAAAACATATTTCTTTACGATAAAAGACAAGTATTTAAACAAGGCTTCGGATTGGGAGAAAACAACATAAAACAAGGTTTGACGCGGGCTGCAAAAAGGCGTAGTATGATAAGTATGAAAAATCATATTTATTAAGATTATGTCAAAAGCCAAGCCCGATTTTTTTGGTAAAAATAGTATGCGCGTTTGCGGTACCGCTGTCTTGGGAGAGCGCGGACAGATTGTCGTGCCCAAAGAAGCGCGCAGTCGCTTAAAATTAAAAAATGGCGATCAGTTTTTGGTCGTGGAACATTTTGGTAAATTAATACTTGTTCCACAAAAAATGATGCGCGATTTGCTTGCTATATTAAATAAACATCTAAAATAACTGTATGAGCTTTTTTAAAACAAAGAAATTTTTTATTATCCTTGGTATCGCGGCGGTGGGCGGTTTGATTGCATATGGCCAAGTTAAAAAAGCCAATAAACCGCCGGAATATGAAACCGTTACAGTTCAAAAAGGGGATTTAACTCAAACCGTGGAAGCAACCGGAAAGGTAGAGTCGCAAAGCGATCTATCTTTGCGTTTTGAAGTGCCGGGCGTGGTAGAACGAGTAAATGTCGCGGCTGGAGCCAAAGTAAAAGCCGGAGACATTTTGGCCAGCTTGAAATTGTCTGAATTAAATGCGGCTGTGGCCCAGGCGCAAGCCAACCTAAACCAAAAAATTGCCGGAGCCACGCAGGCGGAAAAGGATTATTATAAAGCCGTCCTAGATCAGGCCGCGGCTGATTTGGAAAATAGCCAGGTAGTGGTTAATGCGTATGAAGATGTGGTTGTGGTGCTGCAAGCTTCAATAATTAAATTAGATGACGGGCTGGTACAGGCCGATAATATTTTGGGCATAGACAATGCGAGCGCTAACGATCAATTTCAATCCCTATTAGCCGTATCCGATTTAAATAAATTAAATATTGCTAATTCGCAATATTTAATTGTTAAAAATTTAGTGGCTCAAGCTAAGCTTAAAATCGTGCCGCTTACCAGTTTGAGCGCTTCTGCCGATATTGACGCAGCGTTGCTTGCGGCAATTGATGCGCTTGTGCAAATGAATCAATTGTTAATTACAGTTGGAGATGCGCTAAGCGCTTCGCAAACAGGCATTAATTTATCTCAAACTGAATTAGCTGCCAAAAAAACTACTATAGATACGACCAGAACCTCGGTAAACACACAATTTGTGGCTGTAACCAATGCCAAGCAAACAATCGCGGATGCCAAGGTATCGCTTAAAGTAAAAGAAGCCGTATATAACCAAGCGCTCGCTAATTATAAAAATAAGAGCAATCCGGTTCGTGAAGTGGATGTGGCTGCTCTGAGAGCGGCTTTATCTCAAGCTGTAGCCAATCGTAATAAAGCGATTATTAGAGCGCCGATAGCCGGCGTGGTTACTTCTATAAGCAAGAAAGCCGGTGAATTTGCCGTTTCCAGCGAAGAAATGGTGCGAATGTTTGTGCCGCACTATGAAGTAAAAGTAGATATCCCGGAAACAGATATATCAAAATTAAAGATGGGTGATACGGCCCAAATCACGCTTGACGCGTTTGGCGATGAAACAAAATTTTCCGGCAACGTAATAAATATGGAGCCAGGCTCCACCGATATTTCCGATGTTGTGTATTATAAAGTTACGATTACTATTAATGATTCTGATAAAGACATCAAGCCCGGTATGACCGCCAATGTAAAAATAAACACCGATTTTAGAACGTCTACTTTATCTGTGCCGCTTAGGTCTGTGCGTACCAATGATGAAGGTAAATTCGTAAAAGTTTTAAAAGACGGGCAATCTGTTGATATGAAAGTTAAATTAGGAATGCGCGCAGACAATGGCCGGGTAGAAATTCTAGAAGGTTTGGATGAAGGCACCGAAGTGATTATAAGCACAAAGTAATTATGTCTTTAATTGAAGTAAAAAATTTGACCAAGAGTTATGAAAATGACGGTGTATCCACCTCGGTGCTTTACGGTTTGAATTTTAAAATAGAAAAGGGTGAGTTTGTAGCAATTATGGGTCCTAGCGGATCTGGCAAATCTACGCTCATGCATATTTTAGGATTTTTAGACAAGCTTAGCTCCGGCTCCTATATTTTTGATGGCAAAGATGTGAGCGGATTAACCGATGATCAGCTGGCCGAAATGCGCAGCAACCAAGTAGGGTTTGTTTTTCAAGCGTTTAATCTATTGCCGCGCACCACTGTGCTAGAAAATGTAATGCTGCCTCTTACGTATGTAAAAATGGATCAGGCGGAGAGAATTAAAAAATCAAAAGAAGCTCTAATTGCAGTTGGTCTGGAGCATAGATTAAATCATTTTTCCAATCAATTGTCGGGTGGAGAAAAGCAGCGCGTAGCCATCGCTCGGTCGCTCGTTAATAATCCGTCCGTTATTTTTGCCGATGAGCCAACCGGCAATCTTGATTCAAAATCCGGTTTGCAGGTAATGAGAATTCTGCAAAATTTAAATGAACAGGGCCATACAATTATTTTGGTTACCCATGAAAAATATACAGCCGATCATGCCAGACGAATATTGAGAGTAAAAGACGGCTTAATTATAGAAGATGTAGAGGTGGCAAAAAGATTATTTGCCAAGGATGGAGAAGAATTAATGAAATAGAGCTAAATAGGGGCTAAAGCCGCTACTCATTTCGATTATATGGGCTAAAGCCACATATAATCTCGCTCGCTCGAAATTAAATTAAAACATTTAATTTAATTCTCTCGCTCGCTTCGATTATGAACATCCTAAAAGAAATTCACAATGTTTGGAATATTGTGGGTCGTAATAAAGTACGATCTTTTTTAACTATGCTTGGCATTGTTATAGGCATCATGTCTGTAATTGTTGTAATGTCTGTGGGAGCCGGCGCGCAAAGCTTAATCCTTAATCAGGTAAGCAGCCTGGGTTCAAATTTAGTCGGTATTCTCCCCGGCCAATCCGAAGACGAAGGACCCCCAGCTTCGGCTATGGGCATAGTAATTACCACCCTAAAGTACGAAGATTTAAAATCCCTTGTGGGGCCTGAATTCCCTTATATAGTGGCGGCCACAGCCTATGTGCGAGGCGTTGATACAGTTAACTGGGGTGATAATAAAACAGACACCAATTTTGTGGGCGTATCGGCAGCTTTGCCAGAAGTAGAAGATACAGATGTAAGCATCGGAAGATTTTTTTCGGAAGAAGAAGAGAAAAGTTTGGCTAGAGTCGCGGTCTTGGGAAGTCAAACGGCCAAGGATTTATTTGGGGACACAGACCCGATAGGGAAACAAATTAGAATTAAAAAAACCTCTTTTACGGTTATCGGGGTGATGGGAGAGAGAGGAAGCAGCGGTTTTCAAAATCAGGATAATCAAATTTATACACCCATTACCACTGCGCAAAAATTATTGCTCGGCATAGACTATGTTAGTTTCGGACGTGTAAAGGTAGATAGCGCAGAAAATGTAGATAAAACTGTAGAATATGTTAAGCAAGTTTTGCGAGAGCGACATAAAATAACTAATCCGGAAGAGGATGATTTTTCTGTGCGCACAACCGCTCAAGGATTAGACGCTCTTACCAATATTACCAACGCGCTCAAGATTTTCTTGTCTGCAATCGCAGCCATTTCTTTAATTGTGGGCGGAATTGGAATTATGAACATTATGCTTGCAGCCGTGCAAGAGAGAACCAGAGAGATTGGTTTGCGCAAAGCAGTGGGCGCAAAAAACAGTAATATTATTACTCAATTTCTAATCGAGACAGTAATGATTACTTTTATGGGCGCGTTGATGGGGATATTGCTGGGGACTTTAATTTCTTTTGCCGCTGGTAAAGTTGCGCAAAGTTTAGGTTATCACTGGGATATAGTTGTTTCTCTATCGTCTGTTTTAGCCGCTTGTGTGGTGGGCGTTAGTATTGGACTTGTGTTTGGCATAGTGCCGGCGCGCAGGGCTAGCAAATTAAACCCAATTGAAGCATTGCGATATGAATAGTATTTTTTTAGATACAATTAAGGATAATTTAAAATTAGCCAGCCATTCTTTGCTTGCTCAAAAAACCAGATCGGTTTTAACTATTTTAGGCATCAGTATTGGTGTGGCAGTGGTAATTACCATTTTGGCAGCTGGCCGTGGACTCGATAAATTTATCATGAGCCAATTAGAAATTTTTGGTTCCGATACTCTTAGTATAGAGGTGAAAATCCCTAACACCAAAGACACTTCCACCGAAAATGCTTTTGGTCAGGCCACCGGTGTAACTATAACTACTCTAAAAAATTCAGACACAGACGATGTGGGCAAACATCCAAATATTGTCGCTGCTTATGGTTGGATGATCGGGCAGGCTGTAGTTACTTATCAAGGGCAAATCAAAACAGTTACTTTGTTTGGTCAAGGATATAATATGCCGGAGGTAGAAAAATTTTCTTTGTCAGAAGGTAGAATGTTTACCAAAGAAGAAGAGGATTCTCTTTCGCAAATAGTAGTACTTGGGTCGGTTGTAAAAGAAAAATTATTTGGCGATGATACTGCTTCGGGCAAAACTATTTACATAAAAGGCAAGCCATTTAAAGTGGCAGGCGTATCTACCAAGCGTGGCGCTACATTTGGTATGGATATGGATAATATGATAATCGTGCCGACCAAGACCATGCAAAAAAGAATTTTGGGCATAGATTATATTCACAACATTATGGCCAAAATGAAAGATACGAGCATTTCCAAGCAAACCGTAGAAGAATTAAACGAAATTATTCGCGCCAATCACGATATCACCGATCCAAATAAAGATGATTTTACTATAAACACTATGGCTGAGGCGGTTTCTATTTTAGGTAGCGTGGTAAGCGGCATTACTTTTCTGCTGGTGGCGCTTGTCTGCATATCGCTTGTGGTAGGCGGTGTTGGAATTATGAATATAATGTATGTATCTGTTTCGGAGCGAGTATTTGAAATTGGTTTGCGCAAAGCTTTGGGTGCAAAAGCCAGCGATATTTTGTGGCAATTTTTATTAGAATCAATTTTGCTCACCTCTATTGGCGGTGTGGTAGGCGTAGCTATGGGCGCGCTTATGGCGCTGATAGTATATTTTGTAGCAGTTTCCAACAATTTTAATTGGGTCTATAGCATCCCGCTTTTTTCTGTTTTGTTATCTGTTGGCTTCTCGGCATTTATTGGTGTTTTATTTGGTATTTATCCTGCCAAAAAGGCAGCTGCGCTTAACCCGATTGAGGCTTTGAGAAGGGAATAGGTATAGTTGTTATTTCGCTTGAAATTATGATAATGTAGCTTCGTATGACCGATACTCAGGCCATTAAAGATAGGTTGGACATTGTGCAGATAATCGGAGAATATGTGCGCCTGAAAAAGGCGGGCATAAATTGGAAAGCTAATTGTCCGTTCCATAACGAAAAATCACCTTCGTTTATGGTGCAGCCGGAAAAACAGTTCTGGCATTGTTTTGGTTGCGGCAAAGGCGGCGATATTTTTTCTTTTATCCAAGAAATGGAAGGGCTGGACTTTCCCGAAGCTTTAAAAATTTTGGCAAACCGAGCCGGAGTAAAGTTGGATACATATGCCAGCGAAGTAAATAAAAGCCAAAAAAATAGAATTATAGAAATAAATACTAAGGCCGCGTATTTTTTTAATCATTTTTTGTCCGAGATGCCGGCTGCGGAAATGGCCAGAGACTATCTAAAACGCCGCGAACTAACTAGCCAAACAATTTCCGATTGGCAAGTTGGTTTTATTCCAGAGCAATGGGACTTGCTTACAAAATATTTATTACAAAAAGGCAATAGCATAGACGATTTGATTGCTTCGGGTTTGACCATAAAAAAAGACGGCGGCGGTTTTTATGATCGCTTTCGCGGCCGAATCATGTTTCCAATTTGGGATGCGCACGGCAATGCGGTTGGGTTTACGGGCAGGGTACTTGTGGAAACAGAGAAATCCGGCGGGAAATATGTAAATACGCCGCAAACTTTAGTATTTGATAAATCTAGAATTTTATACGGATTAAACAAGGCCAAAACCGAAATCAAGGCCAAGGATTTGGCCGTGCTGGTGGAAGGGCAGATGGATGTGATCGCCTGTCATCAAGCTGGCATGAAAAACGTTGTAGCTTCTAGCGGTACAGCCTTAACACTTGAGCAAATTAAATTATTAAAAAGGTATTCCAACAATATTGCCATTGCCTTTGATGCGGATACAGCCGGGCAAAATGCGGCTAAGCGCGGCATAGATGTGGCGTTGGAACAGGGGATGAGTATAAAAATTATCCAAATTCCGGCTGGAGCGGGTAAGGATGCCGATGAATGCATAAAAAAAGATTCGTCTATTTGGTTTAAAGCTGTAGAAACCGCTAAAGAAGTAATGGATTGGTATTTTGCCAGTGCGTTTAATGGAATAGATAAAAATGATCCTAAACAAAAACAAAAAATTGCCGAAACGCTTTTGACCGAGATAGCCAGATTGCCATATGCGGTAGAGCGAGACCATTGGTTGAAAAAATTAGCGGATGAAATAGGTGTTGACCGCTCTGTTTTGGTAACAGAAATGAGCAGGGTAGTAGCTCAGACAAAAAGGTACCCGGACAATAATTATGCTAATTTAACCAGTAAGCCCGCGAGCTCTAGCATAGCCGCTGCAAGCCAGGAAAATTGGGAAGAAAAAGGTAAGATTCACCTGCTTGCCGAAAACTTTTTTGCCCTGCTTTTAAAGTTTCCTCAGTTGTTCGCTCAGCATGCCCCTGGCCTAAAGTCTGAATTTTTTGAACATACCCCCCTGGCCGGGCTTTACGAATCGCTAAAAAAGCACTATAATGGCAATATAGATATAGCGGTGGTTAAAAACAGTTTAACCAAGGAAGAGCAATCTGCCATTGATATTTTAGTATTAAAAACAGACAAAGATTATAGCGGTTTTGATGCCCAGCAGACCAGCAAAGAATTGTCTATTTTGCTTGGCGCAATAAAAAGCGAGTGGCAAAAAAATAAACGCCAGAAATTATTTGTGGAATTAAAAGAAGCAGAAAAAAGCGGCAATCCGGAATCGGTGCAGAAAATTTTGAAAGAAATAATGGAATTAGAGAAATAAAACATATTAACTTTATTATTAAAGTAAGATTTAATTAATCCCTAGTATACTTATGGTCAAAAAAAAGGGGACAATTAAAAAATCTTCCAAGCCATTGCGCGTTAAACATACGCGTAAGCAAAAAGAGAAGAAAAAAGTTTTGGTAAAAAAATCACAAAAAAAATCGGTAAAAAAGTTTCTTCAACCTAAAAAAAACCAGCACTTCAAGCAAAAAGGCAAGCATCATAAAAAAAATCAAGAAGAGGAAATCGTAGCCGAGCCTTCGCTTAAAGATATTTGGGCGCTTGTTGCCAAGGGACGTACTCGCGGTTTTATTACCCAAGTAGAAGCTGAGGGTGTTTTTTCTCGTCCGGAACGGTATCTGGATCTTTATGAGGGCTTTATGGATCTGCTGGATAAAAATGGTGTAACTATTGTAGAAACTGTCGGTAACTTGCTTGGCCGTAAAACAGAAAGCGCTCAACTTCTCCACCAGTTCCAGGGTAAACAGCCCGATATGGACACTCCATTTGATTTGGGTCAGATTTCTTCTGATTCTATACAGATGTATTTGCGTGAAATTGGTAGAATACCATTGCTTAAATCCGCGGAAGAGATCGCTCTGGCCAAACGCAAAGAAAGAGGCGATAAAGAAGCGGACAGAAAACTGATAGAAGCGAATTTAAGATTAGTCGTTTCTATTGCCAAAAAATTTGTAGGAAAATCTTTGTCATTGTTGGATTTAATCCAAGAAGGAAACATCGGCTTGTTTAGAGCTGTAAAAAAATTTGATTATCGCAAAGGGTTTAAATTTTCTACTTACGCCACTTGGTGGATACGCCAGGCCATTACTCGCGCCTTGGCCGACCAGTCGCGCACCATTCGTATTCCGGTGCATATGGTAGAAACCATCAACCGCTTCCAGCAGGTACAGCGCCGACTACTGCAAGATTTGGGACGCGACCCAACCCCGGAAGAATTAGCCGCGGAAATGGGCGAAGAAGTAGAAAAAATCAATCATATTATCAAAATTTCCCAAGACACCGTATCTTTGGAAATGTCTGTGGGCGACGATGACGACGACGATTCTTCTTTGCAAGATTTTGTGGAGGATGTAAAAAATATGTCTCCGGACAGAGTGGCCGGTCTGCAAATTTTACGCGATTACGTAAAAGATGCCATAAAAGACTTATCGCCGCGCGAGCAAAAGATTTTGGAAATGAGATTTGGCCTGACCGATGGCGTTACCCATACTTTGGAAGAAGTAGGCAAAGAATTTGACGTTACCCGCGAACGTATTCGTCAGATTGAAGCCAAAGCTTTGGAAAAGATTCAGCACATGGATATTATCGCCAAGCTGAAGGATTATTAATTTGCGAAATGAGTGAGTGAAGAGCAAATATTATGACGATAGAAAATTTTAATCCTAGGGCCGCAGGACTTCCCCGAGAAAAAAACCTAGAGGATAAAATGATCCGGCAAGACGTGATAAGCCACGAAGAAGTAAAAGAATACGCTGATTTTATAATCAGCAAACTCAAATCTTTATCAGAAAATAATCAGGAAAAAGTAACTTCTTTTTTAGTTGACGCGTTTAGCGATGATACTATTTTGCACAAAGCCGGAGTGCGTATGAGCAAAGATTTATTTTTGTTGGACGAAAAAGAAGCCCTTGGCGCGATAAAAAGAGTTAGAAAGGCGTTGATGGACGAATTAAAAGGGAAATTAGACAGAAAAATCTATTTACTTGTTGAGAATATCGTAAAAGACATTCCTAATAAAAACGCATCTGCTGGCAATCCGTATAACCCGGAACGTAAAAATATAATCAGCCAGGTAGTAGATGTGGATAATGATCGGGAAAAAATATATAAAGAGCAAGGTGCGTGGGGGGAGCAGAAATATACAGAAGAGGCTTTTTTGGTATTTAATAGACTGGCTCCTCATCCAAATATCGCGCAAGTGAAAGAGTATGATAAAGAAAATCATAAATTTATTTATGAAAAATTAAATTTTGTCTCGCTAGATAAGTATTTAGAAAGAGGAAAAGATTCCGCCGAAGTTAAATTGATTACAAGTCTAAAAGTTTTAAGAGATTGCATAAAGGGCGCAGCGTATTTGGCAGACAACGGTTTAGTGCTTGAAGATATTGAACCTACTAACGTGGGTGTAGAAAAAACAGGCCCAGAAGTAAAAGGCATTTTATTTGACCTTGAAGGACTGATAAAGGCAGGAGTTGTAAAAAAGCCGCGTAAGCATAAAGAAGGTTATTTAGATTGGCAAACTTTTGATTATCGTCAAGCAGATAAATTTGCAGTTAGTCCTTATGAAACGGTCTGGCAGTTCGGTCTTTGTTTGGGCTATGTGCAAAAGTATTATTCCGGGAAAAATGATTTAGAGTCCAAAGGACCGGGTAAAGAAAAGATAAAAAAAATAATTAGCGATTTAAGAAATTTAGCTGAAGATATGGTTGAGTGGCGTAGCAGTAAGCCTGTGGATTCTGAAAAAGAAGATTGGAGAAAAAGAAAAGGCGCGCGTGCGCAAAGCAGGATAGATTTGAAAGAAGCGGAGGAAAGGCTAAGTAAAATTATTGATGATATAGAGAAGGAAAAAGATTTTGTATGAAGATACTTTTTTCCGGCGGCGGAACTCTGGGGCCGGTCGTGCCGCTGCTGGCTGTTGCTGAAATTTATAAAAAACACAACCCCAAGGCGGAATTTCTTTGGGTAGGCACGCAAAACGGTCCGGAAAAAGAATTAATTTCTCAATATAATATTCCTTTTTTCACCTTAACTTCCGGAAAATGGCGCCGCTATATTTCGCTGTGGAATTTTTTTGATTTGTTTAAAATAACTTTTGGTTTTTTTCAGTCTTTATTTTTATTATGGCAGAAAAAACCGGATATGGTGGTAACAGCCGGAGGATTTGTAAGCGTGCCACTTCACGCCGCGGCTTTTGTGCTGGGGATACCAGCGTGGGTGCATCAGCAGGACGCGCAAGTTGGCCTGGCTAATAAGATTATGTCGCATACGGCCAAAAAAATTACCACGGCTTTGCGCGATAGTCAAAAATCATTTCCGGAAAATAAAACCGAATGGATAGGCAATCCGGTACGCGATCTGTTTGTAAAAGATATATCTGAGTCTAGACAGAAGCTTGGTATACCACCCGAAGCCCATGTAATTTTGGCTATGGGCGGTGGGACCGGCTCTAGTAGTATAAATAAATTAGTAATGGAAGCATTGCCAGCCTGGCCCAGAGATTGGCATATTATTCATTTGGTAGGACGCGAGCGGCCAAGGGCTTTACAAGAAAATGCGACAAAAGTATTTCCTAATTATCATGTGTTTCCATTTTTAAAAGAAGAAATGAAGGATGCTTACGCCATTGCCGAGGTTGTTATTACCCGAGCCGGTTTTGCCAGTATTACCGAACTGGCAGCCCTGGGCAAGGCGGCGATTCTACTCCCTATGTCGCATACTCATCAAGAGGTAAACGCAAGGCTGCTCGCGGAAAATAAGGCAGCTATAGTCTTGGATGAAAGAATAGATAGCGGCTTGAAGTTGGCCAAAATCGTAGCCGAACTCATAGAATTTAAAGAGACCAGAGATTACTTGGGTAAACGATTACAGACGGTTTTACCTCCGGCCAAATCAGAGAAAATCATCCAAATTGTGGATAGTCTTGCCTCTTGATTTTTTTATTACATTAGTATAGAATAATTAACACTTAGTTAAAATTTGGGTCGGTAGCTCAGCTGGTAGAGCAATGCCCTTTTAAGGCAGTGGTCCTGGGTTCGATCCCCAGCCGACCCACGACGCGATGCGTTGTGGTAAAAAGATACATAGTCTTTATAATACAGTTATATACAATTTGGGCGTTTAGCTCAGCTGGTTAGAGCGCCTCGTTTACACCGAGGAGGTCTAGGGTTCGAATCCCTAAGCGCCTACATAAGAGCGAGCAAATAGTTTTGCTCGCGACAAGGGATGAGAATACAAAAGAAATAAAAAACAACCCTGATAAGGGGTTGTTTTTTATTATTTATTTTTTCTCCTCCCGGTATCCATAATTTCAATCATTGAAACTATAGATACGGCGGGAGGAGGGTGTTGAGTTCTCTGTAGCCGAAACGGTCTCGGCTAGTCCGGCTACTAGCGCGGTAGCCAGAAGAACATGCGCAGCCGGCAGTTCGGCCCGTCCTCGCTGCCGAAGCCAGCTGGTTCGTTGTTCACCCAGGCCGTGACGCCCTTCATGGAACAGAGTGGCACTCGGTTGCCGGTCTCCTCGTCGATGTAGGTGACGAACACGATGTCCGGGTTCTGCACGGCGGTGAAGGAGAACCGGTCGCCATCAGCGTTACTGGGCATCACACGGACGGGGTGGCCTTCGCCGGGCCTCATCTGGTAGATCTGGAGGCCCCGATAGTTGGAAGCGAACAGGTACGAGTACCTTGCCCCCCACTTCGTTCCCCACTGCGCGTTGATTTCTTGGATTGTGGGGATGTTGTTGGCGCCCATCATGGGCATGGTCGTCGACTGGTCGCTGCTCTGGACCGTCAGGGTCTGGTGGTCCTGTATCACGATCGGCATGCCCTTGGGGCGGTCGATCGTGGTGCTGCGGCCGGCGCAGCCGATGAGAACGAGGATGAGAGCAGTGACAGAAACAATTCTGAGCAACATAGCACGAGCTCCTGTCGTTGACTTCTTGGGTCTGCTGTATCCTCTCCCGGATACTGGGTTGCAGGGGATCCTGCCGAGAATTCTAGATAGAGGGACTATCCACAATACTCGGCATTTCCCGATTTTAAAGGGCAAATAGGCTGTTTATATAAAATTTAACTTTTGTTTATCTGCTTTTAAGCAAACCATAAAATTCAACTTTTGTCAAGTTTAGGAGGTTAATCCGTTTGTATGATATAATTTATAGTAAGCAATTAAAATTATTATGTCCAGCGGTTTTGAAGATAAAAAAATTATTTTACATCAGGGAGTCTATAAAAGACCGGTATCGGTAGGCGACGCGATTTTTATGATTACGGGCATGAGTATTGGCGCCGGGATCTTGGGTATTCCCTATGTAGTGGCCCAAGTTGGTTTAAAAATCGGTATTGTCTATATTTTAGTACTGGGACTGGTGATGTTGTGTTTAAATTTAATGCTCGGAGATATAGCTGTGCGCACCAGTGAACCTTTGCAAATTCCGGGACTGGTTGGCAGGTATTTAGGTAAGGGGCCAAAATATATTATCAATATTTTAGTTGTTTTCGGTTCGTATAGCACGTTGCTCGCCTATATATCGGGTGAGGGGCAGGCACTATCAGCTTTATTTGGGGGGAGCCCGGTAGTTTGGAGTTTGGTATTTTGGACTGTTGGGAGCGCTATAGTATGGCGAGGGCTGCAAACAATCAAAAGCGTAGAAAAGGTGTTAAGCCTTATCGTCATGAGTATAGTTATCGGAGTTTCTTTTTATATTCTACGGGATTTTGACATGACAGCCTGGGCCTATACGGATGTAAGTAAGATTTTCTTGCCGTACGGCGTGATTTTGTTCGCGTTAAACGCCACGCCAGCCATTATTGAAGCACATGCTTTATTGCCAAAAGATCAAAAAAGTTTTAAGAGAGCGCTCATTATTGGCTCGCTTATACCCATGACCATTTATATTATTTTTGCTATAGCCGTAGTCGGGGCAACCGGACTGCAGACCACGGAGGTGGCAACCATTGGTTTGGGAGAGAAATTTGGCAAAGGGATTCTAGTTTTAAGTAATATTTTTGCGGTTCTGGCCATGAGCGCGGGTTTTATCGGTTCAGGAATTGCGTTAAAACAAAATTTTGTTTGGGATAATAAAATACCTAAGATGATAGCAGAATTTTTAGTAATCTCGGTTCCTATTTTTTTGTTTTTAATGGGGCTACGACAATTTATTGTAATTTTGAGCGTAGCTGGAGGACTCGTAATCGGCGTAGAGGCGGTGTTCCTTGTGTTAACCTGCTGGCAGGCTAGAAGAAAAGGTTATGTTAATGCCTCTGAATACGGCCTTCATCACTTTTGGCTTCTTGCCGTTCCGGTCTTTTTGATTTTTAGTTGGGTAACGGTACAAAGCATGCTTAATTTTGTTAAATAAAAATCTCTAAGGCACCACCTTTGAACCCAGAGAGAAGCCCCTATCATTTCTGTTTAGGATATTATTTATAGGAGAATGGGAGAGATTAAATTTCTTACCAACAAAGCTGTCTGTGGCTGAAAAGGATAGGGAGTTGGTTAATTGTATATTTTTTTCTATCTGAGATGCGGTTGGTGTAACTGCCACTTCAAAATACAAACCAGTTTGGCTGTTGGCTGGTAATGAGTCATAACTCCAAGAAATAGTTCGGCTAGAGCTGTTATATTTGAGTTGCGGGCCAATTGTGGTGCTTTGTTTTCCGCTAAATTCAACCCCGTCTGGAAGAGAAGTGGAAAAACTTGGATTGTCCACGGCATTAGTAGTGTTGATTACCTTTACAAATATCCAGTATTTAGTCATTTTTCCGACTTGAGGCGGCAGGGATCCGCGACCAAGTTGGTCGCCTTCGTTTGTATAATAACGGGCTTCAATATTATTAAAATTAACCTCGGTTGCCAGCGGCAGGCTAACGCGGCTGCCCTCCTGGCTAAATGCTTGGTTGCTAATTTCAGGAGCTTCAGCTTTCATTATTGGGAATATTTCCAGTTTGGCATTTTCAGTTTGCGGTAAGTTAAATTTTGGAAGTAGATATATTTTTACTCCGAATGCATCGTTACTTTTTGGGTTTCCATTGCTTAAGCTGGTTCTGGATTGTCCGTCAAAGAATATGCCATTTGCTTCGGTTTTCGCGTGGTTTTCTTGAGCAGTTTTTTTCCAGTCTATGATACCCTGTAGGTTTGAGGTTACATGAAGAGAAAGGTTTTGCAGTGTAATACCGTTGTTATTTTTCCAGCTTACCTCAACTGGGATAATTTGTCCCGGCTCAGCATAAAGGGATGGGTTTATTAACTTGACCGCAGAATTTATTTGCGGTGAAAAAATTTGAAACTCCTGTATGTTTTTGGTTTGGAAAATTTTGGAGTTTTGGTACGAAATAGCGGTGGCTATTTCAAAGGTGTGGTAGCCTGGTTGGCTAGGCGCAGTAAATTTTCCTTCTATAGTTTTTGAGCCATTTGGTGGAATAGAGACAATGTCTTCGTTTAGAGTGACTTCGTCTCGTTTGCTGGTTAAGATATATATATCTTTAATTTCGCGATTACCGGAATTTTTTATAGTATAGGAAAATGTAATGGGTGCGCGAGCAAAAGCCGAAGAAGGAAATTCTAGTTTGCCGGAAAGAACACTTTCGGGGAGCTTGGTGATTAATGATGACAGTTTTTGTTCGCGGCTGTTTTTATTTTCCGGTCGGTAGGATAAGTTGGCGATAATACGGGCTTCTTCGTTTGGTTCTGTCCAAAATGATCCGTATATGCTGGCCTGACCGGAAGCGCCCGCATTTAATTCCTTAACCGAGGTAAAAATTGATTGATCAGAGAAAATGTCAGTTGGTGTTTTGTCGCGGTTTATAATAAATCCTTCCGGTAAACGGAGGCCCAGCGATGCTTCTTTTAGGTTTATTTTACTATGATTGGTATAGTTTACAGTAACAATAATTTCCTCACCGCTCTTTATTCTTTCATTTCCCAAAGTCACCGATAGTTCAATTAGGCCGGTCAAGCTTGGTTTCCAAAAAAATAAAAATAAATTGCCGGCGATCATTGTAAGTGCCAAGAAAAGCAAAGCTAAATCAAAGATGAATAGTTTTTTAGCATTACGGTACACCCCGTGGTATCTGTTCAGATAGTGATGATGTAGAAATTTTAACATATATGTAGCGGTATTATTGCATTATATTATATAACTTTTACTTTGTTTTAACAACTTTTTATGTTATGTTTTTTAAACATAAAACCCTCTGTAGATTGAGGGTTTTAGGCTGTGTTTTTTTCTGAAGATTTTTCTCGGGTTTCTGTATCATTTTTTATTTCCTTGTCGTGATTGTTTACAATTTTAGGACTAGGGGAGTACAGAGGGTTTTTTATTTTCCAGTTTCCGATAAATTGTCCGATGCCTCTATTTTCCAGTTTGTTTTTAATTGTCGTGTGTCTTTGAGACCATTTAACAAGGCTTTCAAAGTTTAGTTTATACCTACCCGCTACAACGATATAGATAATCTCCTTAGAAGTAATGGCTCGCCTGATTGTTTGGGCATTTACGCCAAACAACTTAGCAGCCTCTGAAACCGAGACCCTAATTACTTCCTTTGGTTTTTCCGTGAGTAAGTTCTGATCCGTCATAATAAAGCTGATTTAAGTTTTGTATATACTTATGTATACAATCCTAGCATAAATTTACAATTTTGTCAATATTTAATTAATATCTTCTATACCTTTAAATACCTAATTTGTATACACTAGTGTATACAAATTAAGTAAAAAAACCGCATGGTTAAGGCACTTTGTATAGTAATTCAGCATTATTTTTATTTTGTATACACCAGTGTATACAAAATAATTAAATTTGTCACAGCTTATCAGAGTCGGAGTTTTTTTTGAAATTAGCTCTTAAATATGTCTTAAAATTTAGGGTTTTTAATTTGACTTTTACCTATTATATTGTTATGATGTGTATCACTGAAATTATGGTAATAGAGGCAAAAGATTGCAAAACTGTAACACTTTCCTTATTCCTACGTCTACTATAATGTCTAGAAGCAAAATCTCCGAAAAAATTCTCTTATTTAAGCTTCACGCCCGGAAAGACCCGGAAGCTTTCGCAAAGTTATACGATATCTATGCTAGACGAATCTATAGCTTTATTTTTTTTAAAGTCGGTAACAGAGAAGAAGCGGAAGATATAACGTCAGAAGTTTTCTTAAAGGCCTGGCGTTACATAAATGAAAAAAAGAACATAGAAAGTTTTAGTGGATTATTATATAAGCTGGCACGCAATTCCATAATTGACCTCTACAGATCCAAAGCAAGCCAGAAAGAACTTTTGTCGGTAGACCAAGAAATTGAAGCTGAACAAGAATTGGGAAGCACGGCCGTGTGGGAAGCCGGCTTTGAAAAAAAGATTGGGGATAAGATTGAAATGCAAAAAATAATTTTGGCGCTACAGAAATTAAAACATGAGTATAGAGAAGTGGTAACGCTCAGATATGTTGATGAGTTAGAGATAAGCGAGATAGCGGAAATTACCGGAAAGGGCCATATTTCAATCAGAGTTACCCTGCATCGTGGCTTAAAAAAACTAAAACAAATATTGGAACAAGATAAAAAGTAAGGGATATGTCAAAGGAAATAATCAGACAACTAAAATCTCTGAAGCATACCGAAACAGGTCCAAATGAAGCATGGTTACAGAAGAACCGTGAACTTTTGTTGTCTCAAATTTCCAATACAGTTTCACCGAAGGAACATGTTAAATTCAATTCAGAAAATTTATGGCAGGCCATGTCAATATTTCTGCCAAAGTCCGTTGTGTATACGATTGTAAGACCGGTAATGGTGGTAGTGCTTATTGCGGTGATGGGCGTAGGGAGCTGGGTTGCCACCGTAAGCGCGTCGTATGAATCATTGCCGGGTGAATGGTTGTATCCTGCCAAACGCGCTACCGAAAAAATTCAGGTAGCCGGGGCAGACGCGGTGGGAGACAAAAATAACGTCGCTAAACTTCATTCCGAATTTGCTTTAAAGAGAGCGGTGGAAATGAAAAAAATTATCTCTCAGGGCAGTCCGGATAATATTGAAGTGGCCTCCAAAACAGTAAATGATCTAAAAGAAGAAATTAACAGCGTTAATAATAAATTGGAAGAAATAAAAACAACTGCCGATTCCGGAGCCGAAGTGGTAAAAAATATTAACCTGAAAGCTCAGGAAATTAAAGATGTATTAAAAGAAGTAAAAGTAAATTTGCTGGTTAGTAATGATGATGTAAAGGCGAGCGATCTGTCTTCTCAAGTTTCAGAAGTAAAAAATTTAGTAAAGGATACGGCAGTTAAAGCGGTTGAAGTGATGGTAGAAAAGCATTTACAAGGCGACGCGAGCGTTTCCAAAGATGATGTTAAACAGGCTATTAACGACCAGCTGCAATCCGCTATCAAAGACGCTGCCGATTCCAAACAAAGCATGGTAGAAGTCAACAAGGTAATTGGCATAGTAAAAACAGAAGTAACCGCTATTGCCAACGATGCCAAGGATGCCGATTCGGTAAGCAGCACTCAGGCATTGTCTGAAAAAGTAGAAGCTACCTCCAAACAAACCCAAGCGGCCGTAAATAGTTCTCAGCAATTTAATGCCGAAACAGGAAAAACCGTAACTGAAGGACAAGAATTTTTGTCTCAAGATAACTTGACTTTGGCTGTTGGTAAAGTAAAAGAAGCGAACGCCGTCATCGCTCAAACAGAAAAAATCACGGATGATACATTAAAGGCAGTGCAAAATATTTTACCGGTTGTAGCGGTTGCGTCCGAAGGGGTGGCCATTGCTAGCAGCAGTATTATAATCGTAACTACTACTCCCATAACGAGCAGCTCAGGAAAAATTATTACTGTTTCCACGACTATAAAAGTAACTACATCCACTATTCCGGTAGTAATGCCAAAATCAACCAGTACATTCTAGTACTTTAAAACCAAAACTATAAAAAAATAATTCCTATATCTCTTTCCTGCTTGAAATGAAAAAGTTTCATCTCAGACAGGAGAGAGGTATGCCCGGTAATTACCTGAATTAATTTAGGAAAATGCCGAGCCTTAGGAAATCGTTAATCACGGTTTTTGCAAAAGGTCGAGGGCTTGTAAAAGCTCGCTAAACCATTGTATCCCGACCAATCGGGAAAAAGTTTAGTCCACTTACTTCTAACATTAGTTGGATGCGCAGCGGGCTAAATAAATTTATTTTAACTTATGACTGATGTATTAAAATCCGTAAAAAAAATCTTTACGGTTAGCGTTGTCGGCGCCACCATGTTGTGGTCCGTTGGCGTTTCGGCTTTGTTGCCATCTGTTGCTGACGCAGCAGTTTGTCCAACACTTGCCGCTGGCGACATGATCAAGGTATCTGGTAAACCAGCTATCTATTCTGTCGACAAAATGAGCAAAGTTCTATATTTCCCTTCCGGTGATGAATTCAAGAGCTGGAATGAAACTAACTCCTATGGCGGTTATGTAACCGTAACACAGGAATGTTTTGATTCCTTGCCAGTTCCTAGCACATACCCAGGCGCTGTAAACTATCGCCCAGGTTCATACGTTGTAAAGAGACCTTCCTCTGATCAATTGTATGTTGTTGAGCCAGGAAATAAATTAGCAAAAATTTCTACAACTGATGCTGCCGCTTTATATGGCGCTAGCTACAAAGTAATGACTGTTGCCGACGCTTTCTGGCCTCACTATGTAAATAGAGGAGCCGATATTGCCGGTATGGTTCATGAAGGTATGCTCGTAAGTAAAGATGGTAAAACATGGCTTGTAGATGCCGGTAATGTACTCCGTGAAGTAACAGCTACTGGTATGACCGCTAACAGATTCAAAGCTGCTTTCGTTCATACTGTACCTGCTTCTTACTTGACAGCTACTACCGTTGGTTCTCCAGTTACTGCCCTAGAATCTGTTCTGTCTAACAGAACTCAAGATGGTGCTATCACCACTCCAGGTCCAGTAGTTGGCGGCAACCTAAGCGTTACTTTAGCCGCTGATAATCCAGCTGCTGGTAACATTGCTGACGGTTCTGCTTACAACAGCGTTTTAAAATTAAACTTAAGCGCTAGTGCAGCTACTCAAGTTACCGGATTAACCTTAACCAAGACTGGTCTTATTTCTAATACAAATATCTCCGGTGTTAGCGTTTGGGATTCTCAGGGTAACCGCAAAGGTGATGTAATGACTTCCTTAACTTCAGACAATAAAGTAACTGTAAGTTTTGGATCAATGCCATTACTCGTAGGAGCTGGTAGCAGCGAATCTTTAACTGTTAAAGTTAATATCGCTCCTGCTGCTAACTCTGGTTTAGTAGGCTTTAGTGTGGCTGCTGCTGCTGATGTTGTAAGTAATGGTACTGTTGCCGGATCATTCCCAATCGTTGGTAACCAAATGGCTATCATTGATGGTAATGCTTCCTTAGCTTCTACTACTATTTCTGGTCAATCAGTAGGTGGTTCCGCTACTCAACCTGCTAGCACTGCTTCTGGTAACTTAAATATTGGCGATCTACAAAAAGAAATTGCCAAGTTTAGATTCACCGAACAGACTGGCAATGAAGATGTATCTATCTCCAGACTTACTTTCTACGTAGCTGGTACTATCCAAGATAGCGACCTAGCTAACTGGAGTGTTTACGCTCCAAGCGGAGAAAAACTTGGTATGACAGCCGCAATGAGCAATCGTTACGTAACTGTTAACTTTACCACTCCTTACGTAGTACCTAAGAGTACAAGCCGTGATCTTACTGTAAAAGTTGATGTTGTAAACGGTTCAACCCGCAACTTCAATGTTCATATTCAGAGTGATTACGATGTATTGATGAAAGGTGTTACTACCGGATTCTACATCTTGCCTGGCTCATTCTCAGACACAACTAGTACAACTGGTTGGTTCAACATGGGTTCAGGTACACTAACAGTTAACAAGGCCGTTACTTCTCCTTCTCTAAACATTTCTTCTGGCGCACAAAATATTGTGTTAGCTAAATTTGATGTTAAAGCTGTAGGTGAGAACATGGAATTGCGCAAAATGGGTCTTGGTATAAACCAGGCCGCTGGTTCCAAGACTAAATTAACTGGCAATGTAATTGTTCGTGACGCAACAGACGGAACTGTATACTTGACTGTAGCTGCTTCCGGTGCTGCTGTGTATGCTAACGCAACACAATATACCTTATCCAGTTACTTGACTCTTAACTCAAATCAAACAAAGACCCTTGAAGTAGTTGGTAGTGTTGATTCTACTGCTACCTCGGGAGTAAGTTATAAAGTTGGTATTGGTAACTTCTATGGTAAGAGACTTTCTACCCTAGACTTTGCCGACAACTTGCCAACTTCAGCAAACACTTCTACAGAAGCTAACCAATTAACAGTAAGCGCAACTTCGCTCACTTGTTACAAGGATACAGCTATGGGTAGTGTTACCCGTGCTCCAGGTGCTACTACCGTAATTGGTCAGTACATCTGTACAGCTGGTACATCTGAAGATGTTCGTTTGACAAACGTTGGCGTAGCCTTTGGTCTTGTTAGCGGTATTGCTGCTAACATGTTCCAGAACATGTCACTTTGGAACGGATCTACTCAATTGGGCACATCTTTAAGCACTGTTGCAAGTACATCAAACAACTTCAACTTTGACTTAACTGTTCCAAAGAGTCAGACTGTAACCTTACAACTCAAAGCACTTGTTGTAACCGGAGCTACCGGAGTTGTAACCACATCTTTCTCCAGCTATAACTATACTGGTAAAGACAGCGGTACAAGCGGAACCGGAAGTATCGTAGCTGGTCAACAGATTACTGTTGGCGCTGGTAACTTAAATGTTACTGCCGTATCGGATGCTACTACCCTTTCAAAGGTATATGGTCCTAACCAGACTGGCGTACAATTAGGTAAATGGAAACTTGCAGCTGCTAATGATAATGTTACTTTGAGTAAATTGACATTACAGTCTGTATACTCCAACTTAAGCGGCGCTGTTACTACCCTTGGTACATATGGCAGCTTGTCATTGTATGATGGCTCAACCTTACTGGCCACTGCTAGCTATGTAAATGGCGATGTAGTGTTCACCGGTTTCAGCTCAACAATTACAATGGATAGTTATAAAGTTTACACCTTGAAAGGTACCACAAATGGTTCCGGTGTAATTACTAATAACACCTCCACTGCTTTCGTATTAAAGAGCGACAGCAACACTGACATGGAAGCTAGATCTGACGCTGGTTCACTCCTTGGTACTGCAGATATCAACTACAACTCTGCAAGTAACGCAGGTAGTGCTGAATCCAGAATTGCCACATCTACAGCTTACTTGTTCCACGATGCATACCCAACTATGACTGCTGTGTCACTTGGAAGTGCATTACCTTTGGATAGCCAAGCTAAGATCCTCAAATTCACAGTAACCAACTCTGGTGCTCGTGACTTGAGATTGTCCAGCACAACTGTAAACCTAAGCGTTTCAGGTTTAACTGGTTCTGGTGCTAACCTTGGTAGTGTTTCTGACTTCAGATTGTATGAAGACAATGGTTCTGGTGGTTTGGGCACATACTTGGCCAACACTTCTACCATTTCTATCAGCAGCACAACTCCTAACCCAGTAGCTTTGATCTTCGGTGTAGGAAATGATCAGAATAGTCTCTTTGACAACCTTGTGGTTGCTCCAGGAGCTAGCCGAACATTTATCGTAACCGCAGACACTACTGACATGCTTGACGGTAAGACTACCGGAAGTGTAACACTTTCCGCTAAGATTGCCGGTTCTACTGGTTGGAGCGGTACAGCCTGGAACACAGGTAACTTGTTATACTTCTACACTCCAGTCGCAGGAAGTGAACAAGGCGCCTTCTCCCACTCAGACTCCTATGATGTATCAGGTACTTCACTGACCTACACATTATAATCTGAGGTAAAGGCATAAATCTGTAAAAAGTTTACAGAGCAAAACCCGCCCGCAAGGGCGGGTTTTTGTTTTTGTCTTGACAAATTGCCCATTTTATAGTATATTTTCAGCAGATTCTGCCGTTTCTGTGGCAGAATTTTAAATTAGAAATACGGTATATGAACATCCGCAATGTCGCCATCATCGCCCACGTAGACCATGGCAAAACCACTTTAGTGGATGCTTTGTTGCGCCAATCCAAAACCAAGCTTTCCAAAGAACAAGATAGCCAGATTACCATTATGGACAGCAACGATTTGGAACGCGAACGCGGCATCACTATTTTTTCCAAAAATGCTTCCGTAGAATGGCATGATACAAAAATAAATATTATTGATACTCCCGGTCACGCCGATTTTGGCGGCGAAGTAGAGAGAGTTTTAAAACTAGCCGACGGCTGTTTGCTGCTGGTAGATGCCAAAGAAGGCCCGATGCCGCAAACTAGATTTGTGCTCAAAAAGGCTTTGCAAATGGGGCACAAAGTAATTGTAGTAATAAATAAAATTGACAAACCGGGCGCCAGACCAAATTGGGTGTTAGATAAAACTTTTGATTTATTTGTAGAGCTGGGCGCCAGCGACGAAGTAGCCGAATTTCCGGTTATTTATGCTTCAGCCAAAAATGGCAAGGCTGGCATGTCTCCAGATTTGGAATCAATGACTGATATTACTCCTGTTTTTGATACTGTTTTAAAATTTATTCCAGAACCAAAAACAGATGTAAACGCGCCCTTGCAAGTTTTGATTACCACTATTACCGGCGATAACTTTAAAGGCAGAATTGCGACTGGCAGAATTTATAATGGCACCATTAAAACCGGACAAGATGTGATGCACATAAACAGAGAAGGCGTTATGAAAAAATGCCGCGTCATGGCGCTGATGACTTTTGCCGGTTTGGAAAGAATAGAAGTAAAAGAAGCCTTTGCCGGAGATGTGGTAGCGATTGCCGGGATTGGGGACATAAATATTGGTGAAACTGTGGCTGATGTTGTTAGTCCGGTTGCTTTGCCACTTCTGACAATAGAAGAACCGACTGTTAAAATGACTTTTAGCGTAAATAATTCCCCGTTTGCCGGCAAAGAAGGCGAGTTTACCACTTCCAGACAGATTCGTGATAGATTGTTTAAAGAATTAGAAACAGATATGGCCTTAAAGGTAGCCGATGGCACCGAAGGAAATTGGATTATTTCCGGCCGCGGTGAATTGCATCTGGCTATTCTTATAGAACGTTTGCGCCGAGAAGGTTTTGAATTTCAAGTTTCCCGTCCGCAAGTTATTATCAAAGAAATTGACGGCCAAAAAATGACCCCTTATGAACAGGTGTTCATAGAAGTTCCCGAAGCTCACTCCGGAGCGGTTATTCAAAAATTGGGCAGCCGCCACGGCGAATTGCGCGAAATGCGCACCGAAAATGGCATAGTATTTTTAGAATTTATTATTCCAACCCGCGGGTTGTTTGGTTATCGTACCGAATTTTTAACCGACACCAGAGGTTTGGGAATTATCAACACAATTTTTTATCAATATATGCCGGATCCGGCCAATTGGCGCGAACGCGATCAAGGGTCGCTCGTGGCTCATGAAACCGGCACCAGTAATTTGTACGGTTTGCTTAATGTGCAAGATAGGGGAGTTATGTTTATTGGCCCCGGTGTGCAGGTTTACAAAGGCCAAGTGGTTGGACAAAACGCGCGCAGTGAAGATATTAGTGTAAATGTTTGTAAAGAAAAACAACTTTCCAATATGCGTTCCAAAGGCGATGGCGTGAGCGAGCATTTTAACGCGCCAAAGGTTATGGATTTGGAAGAAGCGATGGAATATATCGGCGACGATGAACTTGTAGAAATTACTCCAAAAAGTATTCGTATCAGAAAAGTAATCTTGGACGAAAGCGAAGCTAAACGAAAAGCTAGGGGAATGTAATTTATAAATTGACCCGAGCTATAGTTTTTGTTACAATTTTTTAACAAGTGCGGCCCCATCG
>CAZUFD010000001.1:186365-196503 GCA_964619625.1 uncultured Gammaproteobacteria bacterium
GGACAATTATTTTTTTTTTTTTTTTTATTAACTTGTGACTTTATAGACTTTTGACTTTTCAAACTTCAATGGCCCCATCGTCTATCAGTTAGGACACGACCTTCTCAAGGTTGAGAGACGGGTGCGATTCCCGTTGGGGCTACAAATAAAATCCGCTTTTTATAAAAAGCGGATTTTATTTTGCGGGGTCCTCAACGGGAATCGCAGGGAAAGGGTGAAAACGGAAGTTTTCACTTGTTGAGGAAAGCCCATGAAAACCCGAAGGTTTTCGTGAGAGTCCCTTTGGGGACGAGCGATGCCCTTGTTGGGGCTACTACGAAAACTAAAAAACCGTTCACAAATTCCTCCTGCTTTACCTCTAAGTTAATATTTAGAAATAAAGCAGATGGGTGAACGGTTTTTTGTTCCCCACCTATTTTTTAAAGGTGGGCCGCGAATGTACATGGTTCCTCCTGTGAACGGTTGTTCAGCGAACGGCGAGGGTGTTCCCGCCGAACTCGATGCCCAGCGGACTGATCACGATCCTCTTCTCGTTGCTCGCCTCGATGTGTCCGGCGACGTAGGCTTCGTACGGTGAGTCCTCGGTGAGGTTGAAGATGGGGCCGACGCTCTCTTGCGGAACGTAGAGCGCGAATCCCGCGCCCATGTTGAGGTTGCCGTAGGCCTCCTCGTTGCTCACCGGTCCGTACTCCTGGATGAAGCGGAAGATCGGCGACGGATTCGGCGGCAGCTTGTCGATGATGTAGGTGAAGTTGCCGTTGGCACGCATGAGCTTGCGCCAGCCGTGCCCCGTCACATTGACGGCGTAGTGGATGTCGACCTTTGCCATCTGGCAGAAGTAGATCAGGTCGACGTAGATGTGCGTTGGGTCGAGCAGCATCTCGCCGTATGTACGGCCGGCGTCGTCGACCTCAGTGAGGTAGCCGTTGGGGAGCTTCTCGGCGATCTCGCGAGCCATCGTGTAGCCGTTCGCGTGCAGCCCCGAGCTCGTCAGCATCACGATGACGTCGCTGTCCTGGATGCGACCCGGGCTGATGATCCGTTCCTTGGGCATGATGACGCCCACGGCCGATCCCGACAGGAGTGCCCGTAGCGGATGAACGATGCCCTTGAGCGTCGGCGTCTCGCCTCCGCCCCAGACGCAACCGGCCTGCAGACAGGCCATCTTCGTTCCCTCGATGAGGTCGCGGCAGCGGCGATCGTTCTTGAACCAGTCCGAATGGCCGACAGCGAGGTGTTGAGCGTAGGAGACCGGCAGCGCGCCGAGCGTGATCATGTCGTTGACCGCCATGGCCACGTTGCACTGGGCCACCTGGTCGTAGAAGGATTCGCCCGGATGATTGCTCATCTGGTCAGCCACCTCGAGCATGGCGTCGGCTACCATGTTCTTGGTGCCGAGACCTTCCTCGACGTGGGCGAGGTAGCCCCAGGGCGTCTCGATGAGGAAGACGCTCTCGCCCCGGCTCCACTCAACGACCTTGAAGCCGAAGCGGGTGGCACACCGATCGGTGTCCCGAGCGGTGAGCTGCGCCATCTTCTTGAACGGATCCATGGCGTCGTAGTTGACGCCGGTAGCGGCGTAGGTCAGACCCTTTTTGGAGTCACTCATTGATGTTTTCTCCCGAAAGTTGTTTCGGTTTCGTAAGCAAAAACTATCATAAAGGGAAAAATAATTCAAGGGTTTTGAGAAACTGGGCGGTTTATAATTTTGAATATTTATTTATTATTTTTGACATCCCACAAAAAACCTGTCATTCTAATTTTATCAACAATTGCAGAAAGAAGTGGGGGAACCATGAAACGTACACTGCTGTATCAAATCTGGATTCTGTTTTTGATCTACACCGTGTGGTGCCCGGCCTGTGAGGCAGTATTTACCGGAGTAGCCGATATCTTTCGGGATTATCAGGCGGGTAGACCGTTCAACTCCCATCTACCCTGTCGTACCAGTCTTTGGAGCATCCTGGTCTATGGCGTTCCGGCCAGTTTAGGTTTTACTTTCGTTGACAGGTTGATGCCTGGATTCTTCAACTGGCACTGGGCTAAGCGGGGTTTGGTCTATACCATCGGCACATTTGCCTCTGAATACGCTTGGGGCGATTTTCTGGAATGGCTCACGGGGAGTTGTCCGTGGCAATACAGAGATTCGTCAATTGCCCTGCTGCGCTATATCAATCCCGAGTACTTTATGTTGTGGTTCATGTTCAGCTTTTCTTTGGAGGGGATCAGAGTAAAACTTTTTCCAAGGATAATCGGCGTCCAGGCCTAAATCTTGGAATGATAAGGAGTGCCCCGCGTATGCTAGTGATACGCGGGTTGTTGTTTTTATAATTAGATTTTTTTTAAATAAAGTAATCCATTGACAATTGCTTAAAAAACTGTTAGCGTAATTTTTACAAAACCATAAGGAGTTCATAATGGAAGCGGAACCGATCAGCGACTGGGAAGGTCGCCTGCTCGGCGGCCGTTACCAGCTCAAAGAGTGGATGCATAAAGGCAGTATGAACCATGTGTTCAAGGCTTGGGACTGCCAACAGCAATGCTGGGTGGTAGTTAAGGCTATCCCTAGAAAACACGAATTTGCTCAACGGCTAAAACGTGAAGCGGATACGCTCAGGCGTCTCAACCACTCGCGGATCGTGCATCTACTTGATTCGGGGGTAGATAAAGAACTTTACTTTCTGGTGTTGGAATACCTGGAAGGTAAGGATCTTGGTCTATGTCTTTTCATGCACGATATCGCCTTGACCCAAGAGTTTTGCATTTCCATAGGGGTGCAAATACTGGAAGGTGTTGAGGCAGCACACGCCGCCGGACTAGTGCATCGCGATATCAAACCCGCAAATGTGTTCCTGGTTTCAGGTCAAGTAAAAATTCTTGACTTTGGTTTGGTCAAGCTTGTGAACCGTCCTGGTCCGCGCAGGAGAATGCTGACCAACTATCCGGTTGTGATTGGCACACCCGGGTATTTTTCGCCGGAACAAATGCGAGGTGAAGAGGTTGATTGCCGTTCCGATTTGTATACCTGTGGCATCGTTCTTTACGAACTGTTAACTGGCGGTATGGCGCCTTTTCACGGGCGAAGGGAGCTTGAGCGAGAGGAGTGGGAAAAAGAGATGGCGCGAGAATATTGGGATCGTCCGTTGCGCCCGTTTCCAAGCATCTTTCGCGTTCCGAAAAAGGTCCAAGAAGTTGTTTGGAAAGCGCTGGCAGTTGATCCCGCCGATCGCTATCAGACAGCCCAAGAGATGCGCCTCGCGCTCTTGGCAGCGAGACCGTTCTCGCTGAAACGATTCATGAAAGAATCTTTAGGAAAAGTTGGAGGAAAGATCAGAAATGCTTGAAGGGCAATCTGGTCTTAGTCGTGGCCCCTGTACCCGCAGGCGGCCTTTGTGTTTTAGATTGACCAACAGTATTTTTTTATGTATACTATTTTTTCAAAGTTACTACATTAAATCTATGGTTTCAGGATTCTGGAAACAACTAAAAAAACCAATTTTTGTGCTCGCGCCGATGGCGAATGTTACCGATGCTGCCTTTAGGCACATAATTGCCAAATATGGTAAACCGGATGTAATGTTTACCGAATTTGTTTCTTGCGATGGGTTAGTTTCGCGAGGTAAAGACAAATTATTGGTAGATTTTATGTACACCGAAGCTGAGCGTCCAATTGTGGCTCAGATTTTTGGTTCCAAACCGGATAATTTTTATAAAACAGCTCTCTTAATTCAAGAACTTGGTTTTGATGGCATAGATATAAATATGGGCTGTCCGGATAGAAATGTAGAAAAACAAGGTGCTGGTGCATGTTTGATGAAAAATCCATTGCTGGCTCAAGAGATTATAAAAGAAACCAAACGCGGAGCCGGCAAATTACCGGTATCGGTAAAAACTAGAATCGGCTATAACAAAAATACCTTGTCCCAGTGGCTGCCGTATCTGCTTGAAACCGAACTAGCGGCAATTACAGTTCATGCCCGCACGCGCAAAGAGATGTCTCTAGTGCCAGCGCATTGGGAAGTAGTTAAAGACGCGGTAACTATTCGGGATAAATATGATAGTTCTGCGGACAAAACTTTAATTTTGGGAAATGGCGATGTAAAAAGTTTGGCCGAAGCGCAGCAAAAAGTAGATGAAACAGGTGCAGATGGTGTAATGATTGGGCGCGGTATTTTTGGCAATCCATGGCTGTTTAATAAGGCAGTGGAATCGCAGAGTATTTCATTACAGGAAAAATTAAAAGTAATGGTAGAGCACACATATCTGTTTGAAAAAATTCTGGGGGAGCATAAAAATTTTGATATCATGAAAAAACATTACAAGGCCTATGTGAATGGTTTTGACGGCGCCAAAGAGTTGCGAATCAAGCTGATGGAAGGCGCGAAAACCGCCGCGGATGTGGAGAAAATTATAACGGAATTCTTACAAAATTTTGATTGATTTTTTAGTTTTTCGGGTATATATTACTAATGGTATGATGGACCTTACCTATAAATTTTATAATACAACCGCTTTGGCTTGGGAAGGAATGCGCCAGGCTATTTTGGATGCCAAAATTTCTGTGTATTGGGAGATTTTTGCCCTTGTGGATGATTTAGCCGGTAAGCCGTTTATAGACTTATTGTGTGCCAAGGCTCAGGCTGGGCTAGATGTAAAACTTGTTACCGACGCGATCGGCAGTTTTTATTTATCCAAAGATGCTATAAACCGTCTCAAAAAATCCGGTGTTAAATTTTTTATGTTCAATAGTCTTCGTCCGGAACTGGCGCTGCAACATTGGCTGCGCCGGGTTTGGCATCGCACGCACCGCAAAGTGCTTATTATAGATAGAGAAGTTGTGTTTATTGGCGGTGTAAACGTGGCGCAATATGCCGCTCTTTGGCATGATTTGCATTTGCGCTTGACCGGTAAAATTGTAATACCGATTTTATTTAGTTTTGCCAAGTCGTATATTAAAGCCGGCGGCGATAAAAAAGATGTGGCCGATTTGCTTCGTCCTAAAATTTTCCCTAATTTTGACGAGATTAAAGAAAAAATAAACTTTATTTTTCATTCCCCCTGGCGCGATACGGCACGCTCGCCGTTTAAAAATTTTTACAAACAAGCGCTGGGTACGGCCAAAGAAAAGTTTAACTTGCTCACGCCATACTATGTGCCGGACCGTCATTTTCTGGAGTTAGTATCTCAGGCCAAAAAACGAGGCGTAAATGTTAATATTATGATTCCTTGGAGAACCGACGAACGCGTTATGCGTTATTTTGCCTCTATGCTATATGGTGTTTCATCCAAAGCCGGCGCGGTCTTTTATTTTTTAAAAAATATGAATCATGGCAAGGCGGTGAGCGTAGATAATAAATTAGGTATGGTAGGAAGCGCCAATTTAACGCCGCGCAGTTTTTATATTAATCACGAAGCGGGTGTTACATTTTCCGACGAGCAAATGGTGGAGGAGTTAAATAATATTTTAGATGACTGGAAAAAAGAAGCCGTACCGCTTTCGGAAATAGGAGTAGAAAAGAAAGCAGGTTGGACAAAGAGATTTAAAGACTGGTGGATGAATAAAATACGCGATTATGTCTAAGCTTGTTTTAGCATCTAATGTGCCGCTGGCCGAGCGAATGCGACCAAAAAATTTTGATGAGTTTGTTGGGCAGGCAGAGATTGTAGGGCAGGGAAAATTACTCAGAAAGCTGATAGAAAATGATCAGCTTTCTTCTATTATTTTTTGGGGGCCGCCCGGGGTGGGTAAAACTACGCTGGCCCAAATCATTGCCGCGCAAACAAAGTCTCAATTTGTTCTGCTCTCCGCAGTCTCAAGCGGCAAGGAAGAGTTAATGAAAATAATCAAGGAAGCAAAAAGAGTTTTAGAAGAACAAAATCAAAAAACTATTTTATTTATAGACGAAATTCATAGGTGGAACAAAGCCCAGCAGGACGCGTTATTGCCAGTGGTAGAAAAGGGGATAGTAATTCTTATTGGCGCCACCACCGAAAATCCATCTTTTGAAGTTATTGGCGCGCTTCTGTCTCGCTCCCGGGTTTTTATTTTAAAATATTTAAACGAAGAAGATGTTGTTGCGATTATTAAAAATGCGTTAAAAAATAAAGAAAACGGTTTAGGAAATTTGAAAATTAATATAGAAAAGAAAACGATTGAACTTCTGGCTGAACTTGCCGGAGGGGATGCTAGAACCGCTTTAAATGGTTTGGAGTTGGCTGTAAAGGCTAAAGGCAGTAATAAAATAATTACTATTTCAAACGAAGATATAAAAGAAGCGTTGCAGCGCACGCATTTGGTTTTTGATAAACAAGGCGAAGAATTTTATAATCTAATTTCCGCGTTGCATAAATCCATGCGGGGTTCTAGTGCCGACGCGGCTTTGTATTGGCTGGCGCGCATGCTGGAGGGTGGGGCGGATCCACTCTATATTGCCCGCCGCGTAGTGCGATTTGCCAGTGAAGATATTGGTATGGCTAACAGCGAAGCCTTGGTGCAGGCAAATGCCGCTTTTGAAGCGTGTGATAGGCTGGGTATGCCCGAATGCAGCGTGCATTTGGCTCAGGCGGTGGTCTATTGCGCCAAATCTACTAAATCAAATTTGTTATACCGCGCCTATGGCGAGGCAGCCAGAGACGCTCAAAATACATCTCACTTGAGCGTGCCAATTCACTTGCGCAATGCGCCAACCAAGTTTATGAAAAGTATCGGCTATGGTAAAGATTATAAATATTCTCCGGATTTTGATTATAAAGAAAATCAGAGCTATCTTCCGCCGGAGTTAAAAGGAAAGAAGTATTTAACCAAAAATTCATAGCTATCTTGACAATAGTTTATTTAGTGTCATAGTATACTGCGTTGTCAGACAAAGCTAAGAAATCCACAGACCCGGGCTCAATCCGGGAGAAGAGGGTTTGTCATGTTGAAAGTCAAATGGCGTTCCGATGATGGTCGGGGTGAAGTTTGCCCTGATTCTGGCAGTCCTGTCACCCCCGACATGGTTGAAGAAATGGTCCGGGCGGCCATTGCCTTCGCGGCCAAACACCCGAAGGTTTCTAACGTCTTTTTTGTGGTGAGCAAGTCTCAAGAGGTGTTGGAAAAACAGCGCCGGATGCTCAAGCGCGATAAGAAGCCGGGTACGGCAGATCCGGAGCCCTACCATTCCTACGGATGGGTTGAAGTCGTGGCGGGTTCCAACGTGTCGGAGGTTATGAGCAAGTTCAACCAAGAGAAGAAGCGAGTTGAGGACGATGCTCTGTGGTTTGTTCGGCCCTTCATGATCCAGGTGGAAATAAAGAAAATTCCGGGCATGAAGATAGCGTAGCTTAACCGAAAGGGGCGGCAGCATACAACCCAAAACGGTTTGGTATGCATATATCTGGGGACGGTGTTATGTCGTTCCCTGTCATCAATTATTTTTACTCCGTAGAAATAATTGAGAAATAAAAAATCACCTAACTGGGGTGATTTTTTATTGGCGGCAATTTACTGGACTTTTTTGATGCGGGTGATAGAATTTATAGATAACTATTTTACTGTTAATTATTATGAGTCATAATGATCCGTTTGTGGGAGCTTTAAAGCAGCTAGAAAAACTAAAAAATTTAATACATTTGGAGGAAAATATTTATCAGCAACTACAATCACCGCAAAAATTTTTGGAAGTATCTATTCCTGTAAAAATGGATAATGGGCAGATACGAGTTTTTAAAGGCTTTCGTTCCCAATTTAACAATGCGCGCGGACCGTATAAGGGAGGTATTCGTTTCCACCCACAAGTGAACGAATCCGAAGTAAAAGCGCTTAGTATGTGGATGGCTCTAAAAACGGCCGTGGTGGGTATTCCGCTTGGCGGCGGTAAAGGCGGGGTAATTGTAAATCCAAAAGAGCTATCGGCAAGTGAGTTAGAAAAATTATCTAGGGGCTATATTCAAGCGATTCATAAATTAATCGGTCCCAGTGTGGATGTGCCGGCGCCGGACGTGTATACAGATCCCAAAATAATGGGCTGGATGCTTGATGAATATGAAAAATTAACCGGCGGTGGAAATCCCGGAGTTATTACCGGCAAACCGCTTAGTATTGGCGGCTCCAAAGCGCGCAGTTATTCTACGGCCCAGGGCGGTTTTTATGTTTTGCAGGAAGCGGTCAAAAAAATGAGCTTGCATAATCTGCGTGTAGCGGTTCAAGGTTTTGGCAATGCTGGCGCTACCATGGCAAATATTCTGGCGAAAAATGGTTATGCAGTTGTGGCGGTTTCAGACTCTAAAGGCGGAATATATAACAGTGAAGGCTTGAACATGACAATGCTTTCGGTCCATAAAGAAAAAATCGGTTCGGTGGTTGGCTTTTCTGGCGCGCAAAATATTGATGGAAATATTTTATTCCAGGAAGTTGATATATTGGTTTTGGCGGCACTAGAAAACAGCGTAACCCTAGAAAATGCCGATCAAATAAAGGCCCAATTAATTATAGAGTTAGCTAATGGGCCGGTAATTCAGGAAGCGGATGAAATTTTAGATAAAGCCGGAAAAGTTGTAGTGCCTGATATTTTAGCCAATGCCGGCGGGGTGGTCGTGAGTTATTTTGAGCAAGTACAAAATGCCTATAATTATTATTGGGAAGAAAAAGATGTTTTGGAAAAATTGGCAAAAATTATGACCCAGTCTTTTGACGAGGTTTGGGAAAAGAAAGCAACGCATAATACGAATATGCGTACCGGCGCGTATGCGCTCGCGGTAGAACGAATTGGGCGAGCAATGAAAGATAGGGGCTGGGTTTAGAATTATTTTTATATTGTTTCAAATCTAGTTCTGTGATACTCTAAATATAGTATGTTAAGCTATTTTTGGGCGACTTATCTGTATCAGCCGTTATTTAACGCCCTGATTTGGATTTATTTAAATATTGCCGAGCGTAATATGGGGTGGGCGGTAGTGTGGCTCACTATTTTTTTGCGTATCATTCTATTGCCGCTTACCATCATTTCCGAACGTGACGCGGTCAAGCAAAAAGACGTGGAAGCCCAAGCAATGCACGCGGCCAAAGCATTTAAAAATGATCTGGTAGCCCAAAAAGAGGAAATCAGGAAAATAATGAAAAAGCACCATGTGTCTCCTTGGGCAAAAGTGGTGGTATTAGGTTTTCAAGTGCTCGTTTTTTTGCTTTTGTACCAGGTCTTTATCCGCGGCATTACCGGTGAAAGAATTATCAAACTATTATATCCGTGGATTGATTTTCCGGGGAAAATTAACGTGGATTTTTACGGATTTAATATCGGCAATTATCACGATACATTTTGGGCGGGAATTGTGGCTATTTATCTTTTCTTTTCTATTTATTTGGGAGAATTTTCCAGTCGCGGCAAGAAAGATCAGTCAAGAATTACGTTTTTATTCTTATTTCCTTTGTTTACCTTTGCAGTGCTGTGGTTTTTACCGATGGTAAAATCATTATTTATTTTGACAACCCTGATATTTTCTGATACAATTTCTGTTATCAGAAAAGTAATTTTCTCTGAAAAAAAGCCGGAGAAACCCGCGGGGCATCATTAGTAAAATAGTAGTGAAAAAAATTAATTTTATTAAATTTCATTGGTATGTCCGGAGATTCAATGGATAAATTAATGTATTCCTTTGTAATGGACGATGTTTTGAAAGGCCTGTTTATCAGTGTTCCGCCCGGATACGTGGCTTGTGTGTATGATTTAGGCAGGGGGGTCTTAAAAAAAGTATTAACACCGGGGCTTCATCTTAAAATTCCTTTTTGGCAAAAAGCAAAATTATTTAATACCCAGACGCTAGAATATAGCATTTCCAGACAATTTAACGCCGAACACGAACGGGCTTTGGGCGATATTCCAATTGCGGCCGGTACAAAAGACGGTCAACGAGTAGGGGTAGAAGGCACAATTCTGCTGCGTTTAGATGTTCATCAAGTACCTTCTATTTGGCAAACCATTGGGGAGGATTTTGTGGCAAAAATTGTCCGCCCAACTATCCGCAGCCGTGTACGTATGGTATTTAGCAAGTTTGATTATCAGGAAATAGTGGGAGCAAAAAGAGACGCGGTGGAAATGGAGCTTAAAAACGAGCTGGAACGTATATTTTATGCCCGCGGTATTTATGTGGAAAATGTACT
>CAZUFD010000002.1:0-14391 GCA_964619625.1 uncultured Gammaproteobacteria bacterium
GGGCTTTTTGGTTTTTGTATATACATTAGTCGGCTATACCCGATGGGCTGAGAGTTACCCCGCCAGTCAAACCGTTCATGTTTGTTTCCAAAGTCGCAGTTACAGTATAAGAACTGGTGGCTGCGGTATAGACGTAGTTTTGTGTTGATAGTGGATCGGCTGGAACTTGACCCATGTAAGCGCTAGCGCAACCAGGGGCTCCCCAACCACTGGAGTTTAGACAACGATAGTTGCCTGCGCCCAAAGTAACTGCGGAACCGGTTGGATAAGCGGTCTGGTCAGTATAATAAAGTTCCAAAGCAGTTTGCAGTTGTTTAAGGTCGGACAAACGTCTCGCGTCGCGAGATTTTTGTCTGGCGTTTCCTAAAGACACTACGGCTAAAGTTGATAATAGACCGATAATGGCGATTACAACCAACAATTCAATCAACGTAAAACCTTTTTCATTCAATTTCTTCATATTCTCACCCCCTTTCTGTGATAAGACATAAATTTTTTACGCAATATAATAAAACGTTACTTAATTGTATCACAACTATAGGTGCAAAATCTTTCTAACTTTATCCACAACCTCTGACGGTTTAAAATGAGTCTTGATTAAATAATCGGCGGCGCCTTTTTCCAAGCCTCGCTGCACATCGTCTTGCTGGCCCAAGTTGGTAAGAAGAATAACAGGAATATCTTTGGTGGTTTTGTCAGACTTTAACACTTCCAGAACGGAAAACCCGTCTAATTTTGGAAGTAAAATATCTAAAAGCACTAAATCCGGCAGTTTCTTTTTAATATCCACAAGGGCCTTTTCACCGTTGTTTGCCATACTTACTTTAAAACCCTCCATTTCAAATTTTTTCTGATAAATTTCCGCTAAAAAAAGATCGTCCTCCACGATCAAGATATGGGTTTGTTTGTTTGAGGCCATAATCAAATGTATGAATAAGTATTAAATATTATACCACACTCCGCAATGCCAAACCAATAGCCACTGACATTCTAGGAGCAATTTGACGCAACAAAGGCTTTAATCCGTCTTGGTAGACGACTCTCGCCCATGCATCGCCCACATAACATTTAATCCTAAAATTATTTTCAATATATTTTGCCAAAAACGGCATCAGCGACATGCCGCCGGTGAGAATTATTTTTTCCGGTCGCTTGCCTTCGTTGCCGCTTTGACGCAAATACATTTCCAAACTTACGTCTATTTCTTTAAGTATAGGATCTATAACCGGCATCAGCGTATCCAGCCATTTTTGCTCGCTCAGCACGGCATTATTGCCGGTTGGCAAATAATCAAACAGGTCGTACTTTACCCGTTCCACCAAATCCGCTTCAATACCCAAAATATTTTGTAAAATTTTGTCTATCTTATCTCCGCCGGATTCAATGGTCTGATGGGTAATTGGCACTCCCTGGTCAATAATAAAAAAATTTGTTCGTTCCGAACCGATATCTATAATCATGGCCACGGCTTGATCTTTGCCCATAAGGCATCTGGTTAAGGCTGTAGATTCGGGCTCTAAAGCATCCAGAGTTAATCCCGCCCGGCTAAACACTTTGGAATAAAATTCAATAAGTTTGTTTGAAACCGCATTTACGAGTACGCGCTGGCTTTTACTTTCGGAAGGTCCGTTTAATACCTGAAAATCCAAGGCCATTTCTTCCAGTGGCATGGGGAGTAATTTTTTTACTTCGGCTTTCACGATATGATCTAGCTCTTCTTTTTTTACGATTGGCAAAGTAACTACGGCATGAAAAACCGAAGAAACGGGCAGGCTGACCACCGCGTTTTTTGAAGTTACCCGAGCGGCTTTACATAAACTTTTTACCGTATCGCTATAACTTGCTATCTGCGCTTCCGTAAACTGTTCGGCTGCGGCGGCGTTTTCAGTTTTTTCTTCTCGCTGAAGCAAGCTTGCGACATTTTGATCCTTGTGAGCTTGAATTCTATGAATATCTTGTTTGGTGGAAGTTAGGCCATATGTAAATAACACGGGTCTTTTCTTTTCCAATCGCAACTCAACCAGCTTGACTCCGCCGGAACCAATATCAATTCCAAGATAGGACTTTGGTTTACCAAAACCGAACATACTAACATTATTCATGATGCACGCAACACTATTCGCTTTTATTGAATCGTGATGTGTGAATTTTATCTTATGGTTAGATTATATCAAATATCGTGGTTTAAGTGTATAGCCGAGTTGATAACTGGGGATAAATAAGATAAAATAAGCTGTAGCTTATTAGCTTGTAGAAATTGATATGTTAGTACAACTATATAATACCCTTTCCCGAAAAACTGAAGGATTCAACGCTATTAAAAAAAATAAGGCCGGGCTATATACCTGCGGTCCGACTGTTTATAACTACCAACATATTGGCAATTTGCGCACTTACGTTTTTGAAGATGTTTTAAAAAGAGTTTTATTATATAACAACTACAAAGTAAAACATATCATGAATATCACCGACGTGGGGCACCTAACCAGCGATGCCGACACGGGCGAAGACAAAATGGAAAAAGGCGCGGCGCGCGAAGGCAAAAGTGCTTGGGAAATCGCCAAATTTTATACAAAAATTTTTAAAAAAGATTTGGAAGATTTGGGGATTATTTTCCCAAACAAATTTACCCGGGCTACGAATAATATAAAAGAACAGATTGATTTAATAAAAAAATTGGAGAAAAAAGGTTTTACCTACAAAACTAGCGACGGCATATATTTTAACACCTCCAAACTTAAAGATTATGGCAAATTGGCCCAGCTAGACAAACAAGAGTTAAAAGCCGGCGCACGCGTAGATATGGGCGAGAAAAAAAATATTACCGATTTTGCGTTGTGGAAGTTTTCTCCCGCTGATCAAAAAAGACAAATGGAATGGAAAAGCCCATGGGGCATCGGTTTTCCCGGCTGGCATATAGAATGCTCGGCCATGGCTGCCAAATACCTGGGCCAGCCGTTTGATATTCACTGTGGCGGCATAGATCATATTCCCGTGCACCATACCAATGAAATCGCTCAAAGCGAAGCCGCAAACGACAAACCTCTGGCAAACTATTGGATGCATGGGGAATTTTTGGTTCTTGACGGAGCCAAAATGTCCAAATCTTCGGGTGAGTTTCTGACTTTAGGAGAAATAAAAAAGAAAGGCTTTTCTCCCCTGGCCTATCGCTACCTGCTTTTGCAAACTCACTACCGCAAACAGCTCACTTTTTCCTGGGAAGCATTACAAGCCGCGCAAAACGGGTTAAATCACCTGTATAATATTGTCGCCGGTTGGGACAAGCCTAAAGTAGGCTGCGCAGAATATGAGAAAAATTTTCTAGAAGCCATTAATGATGATTTGGACATGCCTCGGGCTTTAGCAATTATGTGGGAGATGATAAAAGATCCTATTTTCCCGACCAGCACCAAAAAAAGAACTATTCTAAAATTTGATAAGGTGTTGGGGTTAGGACTGGGAAAAATTAAAAAATATAAAACTAAACTTTCCGCAGACGTACAAACACTGATTGAAAAAAGAAACGCGGCTCGCAGTGAAAAAAATTGGAAAGAAAGCGATAAATTAAGAAAACAAATTGAAGATTTGGGATATGTAGTTGAGGATACTCCTGAAGGGACAAAGGTAGTTAAAAAATAGTATGTCACTGTGGCATCTGCATCATACATTATCCAAAAACGTCTTCTCTCTACGGAGAAAAATTACCGTTAAGGATTTTTTTCTGTTTTCCCTGGCAGAACTGCTCATTTTAACAATTGTAATTACCCTGGTGCTTAATTATACGACTGATCCGGTCTTAAACGTCGTAATACCAATGGTGGTATTTATGGGCATTACCGTATTCTTTATTGTTGACAGGTACCGGGAACTGGAACTTCAGTCCGGCATGTTAAAAATTTCCCATTGGGGCAAACCAAAATTGGAAATAAAAAAAGAAGATATAGCGGATATTGAAGTTAATTTCGGCTTGAATTTTAAACCGTCTATTTTTGACCTGCATCATCATTATACCCATTATATAAATATAATTTTTACATTACGAAATGGTAAAAAAATAAATAAATATCAGTTAAATAATGTTCATTTTTTAGATTTCAAACAGCTTCTGGCTCATCACCAGTACCCTATTATCACTGAATCCGGATGGAATAAATTTGACGATAAAAATAATACATAGGCCAAAAGCAATATATACTCATTCGTATGGAATTTATAGAAAATTTTGCCGGAGATAAAAAAGTTGGCAAGCCCTTATTTCATAAATTAGAACAAAAATTTATCGGCGTTTGCGTGCCAAAAATTCCCGCCTGGATTCAATCATATCACCTTACTCTTTCTACGCTGCTTTGGTCTTTCTTAATTATTGTTTTTGGCTATCTGGCCGGCAAATATAATATCAATTGGCTGTGGGGAACAACCGGTATGATTGTCGCTCAGTACATCACCGATTCTTTGGACGGATCTTTGGGGAAATACAGAAAAATGGGTTTGGTGCGCTGGGGATTTTATATGGATCATTTTTTGGATTATATTTTTCTGTGCGCGCTGCTTATCGGTTATTCTTTTATTTTTTCCGATAAATATAACACCCTGTTTTTTATCTTGGCAACGTACAGCGGCTTTATGGTTAATTCCTATTTATCATTTTCCACCACCAACCAATTCCGCATTTCATATTTTAAAATCGGTCCCACCGAAATTAGGCTGGGATTTATCATTACCAATTTTCTCGTTATTTTTTCTCACGATAAAGTGCCGCTGGCAAACTTGCTGCCTTTCATTTTCATCTTTTCCCTGGTCGGTCTCGGTGTTGTCATTTACAAAACTCAAAAAATAATGTGGAAAAAGGATAGAGAAAATAATCTAGATAGACAATAACCAACTCTTGTCTAACGTTCGCCATCCAAGCCTATGGGTTGACAAATGGCAATTTTTTTGTTAGATTACACAGTTCTTTTTAATAGATTCAGCCCCTTACTGGCCCTTGCTCTGAACAAATGTTCGGGGCGTCAGTGGGGTCTGAATCTCCAAGACAATGAAACCAAAGGAGCGTTACGATGCCCAACATGCGGCTCATCATCGCGATTACGACCACCCTCTTCATCATGGCCACCGGCTGTGGTGATGGGATCAACATGCAGTTTGCCGATGCTGGCCCCGCCGCTTGCCCGGCCGATACCGAGCGTGAAGGCGAGGTCTGCGTACGGGAAGTGGATGTGCCGGTGACCTGCGCCGATCCCGGCGGCCCCCAGTGCCCCGATGGCAGCGAGTGTCTGGCCGATACTGGGGTGTGCTACGAGCGCGCCCTTGACCGCCTCTGCAAGGTGGAACTCACCTTCCCGACGCTGAGCACCGCGCTCAAGATGCCGGCCGCCGAGGTGGAGATCCGCCAGTTCAACGCGGTACCGGTCGGCGGGGGTACGCAGGGTTGCGATCCGCAGCTCATGTACATTCAGTACGAGATCTACGGCACACGTTCGTCGGTCAGCGCGACCAACTTCATGCCTACGTTCCGGATGACGATCAACGGCCAACCCGCGCCGCTTATGGAGCTTGCGGGCGGTGACATCACGAGTCAGTGGTATTCCCGCTTCTATAGCTGGAGTGGACCGTTCACGCCTAGCGGAAACGTGGATGGCGATGACATCCGTCTGCTGTGCACCAACTGCAGCGCCGGCGTGATGCCAAATGGGATCGCGATCGACGCCAAGGTGAACGGTTTCCGCTGGAGCCGGTCGCCACTCGATGCCGAACAGTCGGTCTACGAAAATGTTGGGCTGGAACAGCTCACAATCTTCGCTCCTCCGCCCACCTGACCTCTCACCGACCCCTCTCACGGGTCTGTGCGAGTCCTTGACCAAGTCAAGGCGTCGCCACTACGATATGTGGCATTGATTAAATTTCTAAAACTTTTGGAAATTTTGAGAAACAAAAAACCACCTAAAATTCAGGCGGTTTTTTGTTTTCTCTTTCGCAAGAGAAAACATGTCTGAGTAAGCCGCAGCGAGCGGAGGCGATTCCTTATCTATTGATTTTAAAATTTTTCTTGACAAACAATTTTGCTAGCGTATTCTACCTATTAGGAACGGAGGAAGTATGCAGTTCAATAAGAAAGGGTGGGTATTTCCTTTCATCGCGCTTGTTGAATTTTTGGCAATTGCGTACCTGGTTTGGCCAAGCGCTCCGGCTGAATCCAATAATTCACCGGCCGACCAGTGCCAAGTACCGGCTGCCGAAAAAAACAAGGCGCGCACCTTGACAATAAATGCCGCGGCGATTGCAACATGCACCAAGGATGATGACTGTCCGTCGGATAGTGTATGCGCAAGTGGTAAATGTTTGCTAGATGAAGGTACGGGGGACAACTCCAGGGGCGAGTATGCTACCCAGCATGCCTGCGCCACCGCCGAAGATTGCGGTTGCGGCTACGACTGCTTGAACGACGAGTGCCACAAGTCGGATTCCTGCTGTGCCAATGCGGATTGTCTTCCAGATGAATTTTGCGATAAGAGCAGCGATGAAACAAGCGGTACCTGCGCCGAATCAGAATGCGATGCGGATGCCGATTGCGATGGAGGTTGCGCAGTTCACTGCATCAACCATCGCTGTGATCAACAGCCTGGCTGTTGCGCTGAGAGCGACTGTCCGGTTGGATACTTTTGCAGATTCAGCGGCCTTATGGTGAAAGAAGGGTACTGTGAGGAGTCGGAATGCAACTTTGATTCCGATTGCGATTGCGGTGAAATTTGTAACGAAGTGCATAGTTGCAGCACCTATAGCCCCGATCGTCCCATACTGTGCTGCGAGGGTGATTTCTACTACGAAGATACCTGCCACTCTCGCGAAGAAATTGAAGATGGAAATTGCCTAGACAGTTCTCACTGCCCCGGCAACGAAATCTGTAACTACGAGAAATGTTTCCCGCCAACATGCGCGAAAAATAGCGACTGTGGTTGTGAGGCGGTGTGCGATGAAAGTGTGTGCATGCCAGGCTGCGAAGAAGATAGCGATTGTTGCGACGCGGACGACATCTGCCACTATGGTAACTGCAAAGATCCGGAAGAAGCCAAGGCCGAACAAGAACAATATAGTCAAATGTAAATCCGCGTTGCGGACGGCGCCATGACGATTCATGGCAAGCATAAAAAACCCGAATTAATTCGGGTTTTTTATTTTTTAACTAATTTCTATAGCCACATTGACAAAATCACTTTTTTATGCTATAATTGCTAGCTTTGAGTTAAGAGTGTGCTTGCACAATCTTACGAAAAGCGACGCAATTTCAAGCTCTGCTTACACTATTTTGTTCTTTTACAATTTTGTTTTAGCTTTTTTTATCCTCAAACAGCTTGGCACCAGGATAATTGGGCTTTGAGCAGGCAGGTTTATACCTTTCTGCTCAAGGCCCATCCCAACCCATGGGCCGAAGGAGAATCTCACCATGTCGCGTTCCCTGATGTTCAAGCTGATTTGCCTCTACACCCTGGCGGCCAGCGGCTGCACCGACAACCAGACGATCGTCGTCAACGACCACTACGGCGTGTGCACGAGCGACTCACAGTGCCCGGGCACCAGCGTGTGCCTCGACGGCGTGTGTGTGGATCTCGAGGAGCCCCCGCCGGATTGCGAACAGTACGACTGGGCCGGCAGACAAACCCCCTGGTACTGCTGGTGTGAGGGCAACTGCATCGACACCGATGCCGAGCTGCCCTGGTCATGTTCGCTTGACCTGCTCGACGAAGATCCCCATGACGGCGTCTGCGGCGTGCAGTGCCAGGACCACTTCTGGCTTGATGCCGAGACGGTCGGCCTCGACCCTGACACTTCGCCCCCGTCGCTGACCTTTGACATCGGCACTGGCGTGGTAACCTGTACCCAGTACGCCGACATATCCCCGTTGCGCTTCGTGCGCAGCGGAACCATTGCCTACCTCCTCGCAACGAACAACCGAGTTGTCAACATTGATTTCAAGCTGACAAAGCCAGGAGTGGTCATGGTTAACTACCGGACCAACCCAGGCAACCCCTGGATCTATGGAGGAGTTGCCTTCACCTACTCGATGCCGCCGATTGTGAACAACATCGGCAATATCCAATACTATTTTCCTATCGGAGGACTGCCCGCGGGAACCAGGACATACTGGCGCCTCGAGGCCCGGGCTCACGTCAACGACTTTAGTCCCAACAACGACATCTGGGAAGGCAGCATCGACCTTCCGTAGTTGTTCCTTCCCCACTCGCCTACCCAACGCGAGCCGGAAGATCCGCCCAAGGCGGACGTTGCGTTCAACGAGATGAACGCCGTGTGTTGGTCGCCACGTACTGCGACCAATCAAATAAATTTCTAAATATTTTAGAAATTTTTAGACAAAAAACCCTCCGACGTTACGTCGAAGGGTTTTTTGTTTTTTAACCAAATTTAATCCATCCATTTTTTGGCTTTAAAAACCAGCAACATTGCTATTGCACCGACTAACATTACGAAAGAAATTATCCAAAAACCAAGCGGACTGCTTATAAACGGCGTCCCGCCCGCATGAATCGCAAAAATTGTGGCTACCAAAGTTAAAGGAAAGGTGGTGACAGAAATAACGGTAAGCGTTTTCATAATTTCATTCATGCGCAAACCAACCACCGACTCATTGGTTTCATCCAAATTATCCGCGCTTTCTTTCTGGCTTTCCAAGGCATGCCAAATATCATTAGTATGATCTCGCAAGATGCCAATATATGTATGATATGAGGAAATATCCAAATCCCTGCCACCGCTGGCCACCAATCTGTCCAAAACCGTTTTGTGGCTTTGCATAGCGCGGCGAAAATTAACTACATTCATCTTCAAGCGTAAAATCTCTTCCGCCATTTTTCTATCCGGAGTTCTGGTAAACAAAATCTTATCAATTGAGCTGATATCTTCGTTTATGTGCATTAAAATTGGGAAAATTGATTCCAGGAGCCGGTTGAGGAGTTCAAAAAATATGTGCGTGGCCGTGCCCGAAAAATAGCTGCTTCTAAATTCTTCTTTTTTCTGACACTCCCTAAAAAACGCCTCTATAACCGGCAGGCTGTTGTTATGAACTGTAATTAAACTGCTGCCGCTGAGAAAAAAATCCACTTCCGTAAAGCCAATACGGCGCGTAGTTCGGTTAAAAACCGGAAAATGCAAAACTAAAAAATAATAATTAGCTCTTTTAACAAATTTCGGCCGTTGAAATGCCGGCAAGCTTTCGTTTATTTCCTGATCTGCCAATTGAAATCTTTTCTGCAGCGTCCGCAATACCTTTTCTTCGGGTTTGGACACATTTATCCAAACTAAACCGTTTTGTTGTACTTCGTTAACATTTTTCATTTTGATTTTATAAGGGTAAATACATTATAACACAATTACTGGGGGTGAGTAAAAAAGAAACTAGTTTCTTATATTGTGAGCGTATCTTAAATATGGTATCATACGCTTATCTTAAAATATGGCCTTTAAACCTTTAGAAGAAAAACCCCGAATAGAACCTTCGGATGAAATTAAAATTGCTCGCGAGGAGCGTGATTTGCAATTGGAAAAAGAAGCCGCGCCGGAAACGGAAACCGAGACAGAAGAACAAAAACATACTGCCGAAACTGCAGGCCCGCAAAAACCAAGGCCGGCAATGAAAAAAATCCCAAGCATCCCCTTGCCGCTTAAAAATGAAACCGTGGTAAAAATAGAAAAAATCATGGAAGAAGACTTGAATGATTCATACCAGCGATTGTCCCCCGTTGCCAAACAAGAATTCAAATTAAAGGGTGAACAAACCGCCGCCCAAATTCAAGAACTCTTAAAAGGCACGCATATCAAAGTAAAAAAAATTCTGGGTTTGATTCTAGACTGGCTGCGTATGCTGCCTGGCATAAATCGCTTTTTTTTGGAACAAGAAGCTAAAATAAAAACCGACAAAATTATCGCCTTAAAAAAGAAAGAATAGAAATGTGTTCTACGAAATTGTAAATACAATCATAGAACTTATAAACAGTGTGCTGGAAAATAGTCTTTTTTTGTATATTCTGCCGCCGGCCATGGGCGTAATATTTTTTATTTCTCTTCTTTATATTTTAAAGGCCGTGGTTACGGCCAAAGGACGCCAAAGTAAAGCATTCCATAAAACCGTACTGCTCATAAAGGTTCCCAAAGAAAAAAAGGGTGATAAACCCGAATCCGGCAGCGCCGAAGATAATATTAATCATGTACGCGAGGAAATCGCCGTTTCCGAAACTTTATTTTCCGCCATTGCCGGATTAAAAAAAGAAAAAGGCATTATGGCCTGGCTGCGCGGACGCAACGACCACGTGGCGTTTGAAATCGTCGTTAAGGATAGTAAAATTTCTTTTTATATTATTGTCCCCGATAAAATAAAAGGGTTTGTGGAGCAGCAAGTACACGCCCAATACCCGCACGCGGAAATCACCGAAGAAACGGACTATAATCCGTTCAAGCCGCAAAGCCATATCGTGGGCGCATATTTATGGCTCAAACACAAATCTTCATTCCCTATTAAAACATATAAAAAACTGGATAGCGACCCCCTGGTTGCCCTGCTCAACCCGCTAAGCAAAATCGCCGAAGACGAAGGCGCGATTATTCAGTACATTATCCGTCCTGCTTCCAGCCACTGGCGCAAAGAAGGCGTGCATATTATTCGTGATATTAAAAAAGGCGAAAAATTTGAAGACGTGGCCAAACGCGGCGAATTGCGACGATTCCTCAGCGGCTGGGGCAAATATATTTTCCCGAAAAAGAAAAAAGATACTCAACAAAGTTTTGAACCAAAATATCAACTTACCCAGATGGAAGAAGAAATGGTTAAAAACATGGAAGAAAAAATCAGCCGCGGCGGCGTGGAAACTACGATTCGTTTGATAAGCTCGGCAAACAGCAAGGAAAAAGCCGTGCTCAATTTGGAAAATATTATAAATGCTTTCAGTCAATATAATTTGTATCGCTACGGCAATACTCTCAGCGCTGTTGTCCCCCGCCGTCCCACTACTCTTATTCAGGATTATATCTATAGAAGTATTAAAGAAAACCATTATATGGTTTTCAATACCGAAGAAATGGCCAGTTTTTGGCACCTGCCAATTCCCAGCACCGAAACGCCTAATATCAACTGGCTCGGCGCGCGCAAAGCACCTCCGCCTACTAATATGCCAAAAGAAGGTATTATTTTGGGACGCGCCGTATACAGAGGCGAAGAAACTATTGTGCGTATGAAACGCGAAGATCGCCGCCGTCATTTGTATACCATCGGTAAATCCGGCAGCGGTAAATCCGTATTTATCCAAAATTTGGCGGTGCAAGATATTATTAACGGTGAGGGCGTATGCGTCATAGACCCGCACGGAGATTTTGTGGATTATGTTTTGCAACATGTTCCCAAAGAACGGGCCGAAGACGTGATTTATTTTAATCCGGCAGACGTGGAACGCCCGATCGGCTTAAACATGATAGACGTGCAGAGCGAAGAACAAAAAGATTTCGCAACCCAAGAAATGATTTCTATTTTCTATAAACTGGTTACCGATCCGTCCATGATTGGCCCGATGTTTGAACACAACATGCGCAACGTGATGCTTACCCTTATGGCAGATACCGAAAATCCGGGTACGATTGCCGAAATCCCCCGCATGTTTACCGATGACGAATTTGTTAAGGAGTGGAAGAAGAAACTTACCGACCCGATGGTACTTGCTTTCTGGGATAAAGAAATGGCCAAAACTTCCGATTTCCATAAATCCGAAATGCTTGGCTATTTAATTTCCAAAGTTGGCAGATTCGTAGAAAACGCCATGATCCGTAATATTATCGGCCAAACGCATTCGGGTTTTAATTTCCGCGAGGTCATGGACAAGAAAAAAATTCTCTTGGTTAACTTAGCCAAAGGTTTGGTCGGTGAAATCAATTCAAATCTCTTAGGTCTTATTATTGTATCTAAATTACAAATGGCCGCCCTGGAACGCGCTTCGCTTCCCGAAGATCAACGCCATGATTTTTACCTGTATATAGATGAGTTCCAAAACTTTATTACCGATTCCATTGCCACAATTTTATCCGAAGCCAGAAAATACCGTTTGGAACTTATCATTGCCCACCAGTACATGAAACAGCTAGAAGATAACAAGGGCAAAACCACGGTGCGTGACGCGGTCTTGGGTAACGCGGGCACACTTGTATCATTCCGCATTGGCGTGGAAGACGCCGAGATTCTGGCCAAAGAATTCGCGCCCGTATTTAGCGCCTATGATCTGGTAAACGTGGAACAATACACAGCTTATACCAAACTGCTGATTGACAACACCGCCGCTAAACCGTTTAATATGTTCACCTATCCCCCGCGCCCGGGAAATAAACAGCTTGCTGCGGCCATTAAAGAGCTCTCCAGGCTTAAATATGGCCGACCGAGAGAAATAGTGGAAGCCGAAATCATGGAACGAGCCCAACTTGGGGTGGCCGTAAAATCAGGAAAGACCGAACTTAGTGAAGCGGGGCTGTAAATTTATGAAAGCACTATCGAGAATTTTATATATTTTTTTATTATTACCTACCATTGTTCTTGCTTGCGACGGCTCAACTTGGACCTGTAGATTTTTCGTTTTATCAAGACCAAGTCATGAAAAAATAATTGTTGATAATTTAATTTATATACATTTTACTTTAGGGTTAATACTTGGTATTTTATTATCAATTCTAGTTGTTTACTTAATGAGAAAGAAAAAGAAAATGTAATATGTCTACAATCTATAGAAAATACCGCCCACAATTATTTGCCGATGTTACCGGCCAAGATCATATCATCAAAACACTTACCAGCGAAGTCGCAACCGGTAAAATCGCCCACGCCTATCTATTTTCCGGCCCGCGTGGTACGGGCAAAACTACGCTCGCCAGACTTATGGCCAAAGCCGTAAATTGCCAAAATCGCAAGGATGGCGACTATGAACCATGTAACGAGTGTTCCTCCTGCCAAGAATTAATGAGCGGCAGCAGTATTGATATTATTGAAGTAGACGCGGCGTCGCATACGGGCGTAGACAATGTGCGTGAAAATATCATTGAAAATGCCCAATTTAAGCCGACCAAATCCAAATATAAAGTCTTTATTATAGACGAGGTGCACATGCTTTCTACCAGCGCCTTTAACGCGCTGCTAAAGACCTTGGAAGAACCGCCGGCTCACGCCATTTTTATTTTAGCCACTACTGAAATTCATAAACTGCTCGCCACGATCATTTCTCGCTGCCAGCGTTTTAATTTCAAAAAAGTCGGCTATGATGACATGATGGAACGATTGCAGGGCATTTGTAAAAATGAAAAAGTAAAAGTTGATAAAAAAGTTCTGGAAAGAATTATAAATAAAAGCGATGGCTGCGTGCGCGATGCCGAAAGTTTGCTGGGACAAATTCTAAGTTTGGATCTAAAAACTATCGGCGAGGAAGATGCCGAAATGATACTCCCCACCTCAAACATTGAATCAATTTTGGAATTTGTAAACTTTATTCTAGACAAACAAACCGCCGCGGCCGTGGAAATGATCCAAAAACTTACCGAGGACGGCGTAAATTTGGAACAATTTGCATATGACTGTATAGAAGCGTTGCGTCTGGCCATGATTACCCAAACGAGTGCCAAGGTAAAAAATATCAATACGGATTATAGCGATGAAGATTTAAAGACCTTAAAGAAAACCGCAGAAAAAACTTCCACTTCGCAACTCATACGCATAATAGAATCTCTTATCGTTCGTCACAGAGAAATGAGATCCTCTCCCTTGCCTCAACTACCTCTTGAGCTGTTTGCGATTGAATTCTCAATATCTTCACAGCCTGCGGGATCCGATCGGCATGGCGACCAACCGAAAGTAGAACCAAAAACTGCGGCTGCGCCGAGCGATTCGGAATCTTTGCCAACTTCAAACGACGCAATAAAAATCAACACCGAAGAAGAAAACAAACCTTCCTCCCCTTCTTTTACCCAAACCATAAAGGAAACAATTTCTCATATTACCCATAAAGAAATAAAAACAACAGTAGAAGATGCTCGGGCCAAATGGGATGAAATAATTGAAACCATCGGCAAAGCCAACCATTCACTGAGCTTCATTCTTAAAATGAGCAGCTTGCGCGCCGTGGAAAATGGACAGCTATTTATTACAGTACCCTACTCTTTTCATAAGAATAAAATTGACGAAATCAAAGTTAAGAGAACCATAGAACAGACCTTATCAGACGTTTTTTCTGAACATATTACCTTAACCTGTGAAGTCTTAGAAACTTCCAGACCACAAACCGAAGAGGATACTGAATTAAATAAGCTTGCCGCAGATTTTGGCGGCGAACTAATCTAATTTTTAACCTTCACCAATAT
>CAZUFD010000002.1:14491-78752 GCA_964619625.1 uncultured Gammaproteobacteria bacterium
AGCTTGCCGCAGATTTTGGCGGCGAACTAATCTAATTTTTAACCTTCACCAATATATGGGCTAAAGCCCATATATACTCATTCGCTCGTATAAAGTTAAACACACTTAACTTTATACTCACTCATTTCGAATATGAAAACTACAGCCTTAACTTTTGCATTCGCTCTTGAATTCTTATTAATTCCCGCGTTGCCTACCCAGGCTGCCGAAAGCATCAATTTATCCGTACCTTATATCCCCGAAGCGCCGGAAGGACTTATGGTAAAACCATGGAATAACTCATGCGAAGAAGCGTCTACCGCCATGCTTGATGAGTATTATTTTGGCAACCGAAACCAGGGCGTTACTAAAACTAAAGCCAAACAATCCATTTTATACTATATAGATGTTGAAAATAAATTGTTTGGCTACAATGGCAATACCAACGCGGCGGAAATGACAAAAGTGATAAATGAATATTCAAAATATTTTGAAGCTAAAATAAAAACTAACCCGACTTTGGATGATATAAAAAACGAACTAAAGGCCAGCAAACCGGTAATTGCCCTGCTTTATGGCTATAACCTGCAAAATCCTCGCATCCAATTTGCTCGCAACGGATCATATTACCACACCTTCGTTATAAAAGGCTTTGATGATGAAAAAAAAGAATTTATCGTAAATGATAATGGCGACCTTAAACAAGGCCTTGACTTGCGCTACTCGTATGATACAATCATGGGCGCTTTACGGGATTACGATCATAAAACCAGTAAAACCGTAAAACCTGCAACCGTACTTTTTACCAGCCAGCGAATGCTGGTAAAAACTAAAGATAGCGGTCGGATTTATCTGATTAAAGATAATAAAAAACATCACGTGTCTTCTCCTCAAGTATTTAAAGATCGCAAATGGAAGTGGGGTTTTGTGATGGTGGTGGAGAAATCTTGGCTAGATAAATTCCAAGTCGGCACGGCAATATGACATGACTCCGAGGTGGTCTAATGGTAGGACAGCAGACTCTGAATCTGCTTATCTTGGTTCGAATCCAAGCCTCGGAACAACTTATACACTATTGATTTTTTGCCTAAAAAGGAGTGTAATATACTTGCTTATCTTTTGGTAAGCAGGAGGAAATTCATGGACACCCGAACTCGAACCATAGGCGCTGTCCAAGCCCTCATGGGTAGAGTGCTCCACCCGTGCGACGGCTGTCCCAACACAGAGCGTTCTCCGGAGTTCCAAGAGGAATACCGCAAGCGCATTGGCACGCTCTTCATGGTCTTTTACCAAGAAACCGGCATCGACTTGGCCGGAGAAGTAATCGCGCGCTTGGATATGCCGCTCGGAAAACGAAGCAATGGGCTCTATTGGCATCTGAAGTTTTGGCTAGCAAGCCAAATGCCTGCAGGCTCAAAAGAGAGGGCCTACTTCACTGAGGTAGACCACCAAAAAAAGCCTGAGGAATAACTCGTTCATTCAAACAACCTTCCGAAAGGAAAAATAAAAACATTTGCACTCTTGCTTCACGTAGGAGTGCAACAAAAAATCACTCGCACCCCTACTCAAGATCCTCTATATCTAGAAGACTTAAGCGGAGGAGACAAAAGACGAGTGATTTTTTCGTAAACACTGAAAATAATTTTGAATAACAAAATAAAATAACTAAGGCCCCGCCGAGGCGGAGCCCATTATCCATAGGGAGCGTTAACCGACAACCTGCACATTTTCCAGGTTGCCACACATCCCTTTAACGAAATCTTCCACCGCATATCCGGGAACTAACTGCACAACTATGGTACGGATATCGTCAGCCAGAATTTCTGACTTCTCGAAGAATATCCTTTCATAGACCTCAAGCGTAACCGCCGGCAATATGATCTTCCTGACATTGTGCACTCCCAGTAAACACGCCACCGCCCGTTTCCCCCGTAATGGAAGCGTAACCAGGACTTTGCATGGTTTTGGCGGCTGCGGCTCTGACTCTGTTTGGACAGTCTCTGGCTCTTGCATGGCTTTTCTCCACCTCAGGATTTCGTTTTAACCACAAGAGCATACCACAAAAAAAGAACCCTGGCAAGAGTTTCTTTTAATATAAAAGTTTATCTAGATTTTAACTCTTAAATTTTTTTAACTCTAGAAACAAGAACAGCGGAAATTCTTTTCTAGCCTTATCTTCGGCCAAAAACCGAGGGCCCTGCGTGGGCTGGCGATGCGAAATCCATTCTTCACACCTGCTTATGCCAAAGCCGTGTTTGGCAAACATCTTAACATACCATTGCAGCGAACGATGAAAAGAAACTGTTTTTTCCGATTTCTTTTGTCCCGGATGCATATCTATTTCTACTTGGGATTCAGATAAATATGCGTCCATGCGGCGGTACTGCACCCATTCTTTGTCATCCCATCCCCAACTGGATATTTTTGGCGCGCGAAAGGCCGGATGGTTTAAAACTAAGTATACGCTCCCCTTTTCTTTTAAAACTCTTGCGCATTCTTTTAAAACACCCTCTGCGTTTTGAATGTTTTGCAATGCCAAAGTTATTATAATCGTATCTATAGAGCCATTTTTACAAAAATCAATATTGTCTGCGGGTGAAACATGGTATTCTGTTTTTGTGTCGCGTTTTTTGGCAATTTGAATAAGTTCCGGTGAAATGTCGGAAGCAACTACTTTTGCGCCCTTAGTGCCAAAAATACGGGTAAAAAAACCCTGGCCACAAGCCAGATCCAAAATAGTTTGGTTTTTATCTAAATTTATAGATCGCAACAGATTTGGCAAAATAACCTTAGTCTGAAAAGAATCATCGTCTTTTTCCAGCATGCTATCGTACCAATTGGCTACTTTGCCCCAGGAGGTATTTTTCTTCACAAAAATTTGTTTATATCACCCGTATATCTTATTAAAAATAAGCTATCCAGTCAATTAGGCAGGGTTTGCCAAAAACGCTGAAAAGTGCTATTATTTGCCCATGACAACCGTAATTGATGGTAAAAAAATTGCTCTAAAGATAGAAAAACAAACTGCCAAACAAGTGGCTGCCTTAAAAAATAAAGGCATCACGCCCAAACTGGCGGTTATTTTAGTTGGAAATGATAAACCGTCTCGCACTTACATAAAAAAGAAAAAAGAAGCTGCGCAGCGCGCGGGCATTAATTTTGCCTTGCACGAATTTTCAAAAAATATTTCCAAAGAAGAATTAGTTAGTGCCATACACAAAATACAAAAAGACCCAGAGCTGACCGGCCTCATTATCCAACTGCCACTGCCGGAACGATTATACAAACCAGAGGTGCTTAACGCGATTTCGCCCGCTATTGATGTGGACTGCTTAACCGACGCCAATATCGGCAAACTGGTCATGAAAAGCAATCATATAGAACCGCCGACTCCGTGGGCAGTTATAAAAACCTTAAAAGAAATAAAATTTAATCTGGTGGGTAAAAATGCCACGATTGTGGGCGCGGGCGCACTGGTCGGCAAACCTTTGGCCATAATGCTGGTAAACGAACTAGCCAGCGTTACCACCTGTAATAGTTATACTAAAGATATAAAAAAGAAATGTTTGGAAGCGGATGTAATTGTCTCGGCCGTAGGCAAACAAAATTTAATCAAAGCCGATATGGTAAAAAAAGGCGCGGTTGTGATTGATACCGGTATTGTATATATAAACGGCAAAATGTACGGCGATGTGGATTTCCAGCCGGTTTCCAAAAAAACAAGCTTCATTACCCCCACTCCGGGCGGCATTGGCCCAATTACGGTGGCCAAACTTCTTCTAAATACCGTAACTTGCGCGAAAAAAATAAATAAGGTAAAGTAAAAAATAACAGAGGGGGTGTACAAATGGCGCTCAGAGTAAAAGACCTGTACTGCGCTGGAATTATCAGCCCAAAGAAAGGCGGGGGTTCCTGTCCGGGAATACTCCAACACCTGGCGACAAAGCAGATCGGCATTGTCGTCTTTTGCCCAACATGCAGAAAAAGAAAGACTGTGGAGGGGTTTGCAAGCTACCAACAGCTTGTAGAAAAACGGGGCAAATAATGCCGTTAGAGTTCGACGGGCACTCTTCAACACCGTCAACTCGAATCTATAAATTTATTAATTAACAATAATCCACACCTTTATTTGACACTCAAAAATTTAGGTGCTAGTCTAACTTTACAATTTAACTAACATATATCTGTGGAAGTGAGGTTCAATTCCTCCACTGTGCCGCAACGGTAAACTCATGCAATTAGCTTGGGAAGTCCGGTCTTCAGATATAGGCCCCATAATATGGGGTTAGTCCCGAGCAGGAAATAAAATATTTTATATTTTTTGAATCTTTCCCGCTCGGCAAAGATTTTTTTTGTTAGCGCGCATAATTAAAACTACATATGCCCAATTCAAACAAACTCCTTCACCGACTATTAATTTTTCTAATTTTTATCTCGGTTTTTGCCGCAACTTACTTATTCCTTAACCCAGATAATAATAACGCCTCTCCACCTTTATACCCTGCTCCCACAAACACTGCCGCCACCCTTCAAACTGAACCAGGTTTAAAACCGGCGATGCTAAAAAATAAAACTAGCGATGGTAACGAAAAAACTGTAATTAGCCCCACAGGAACAAATACCACCTCCAACACCGCTCCTTCTTCCCCACCGCCTCCGACCAACTCAACCGAAACTATACCCGTTACATTCAAAATTGAAGACAAGGAGTACAGTCCAACCGTAAAGCCGGGCGCTACCGCTTATGAAGCAATGGTTGCATTACGAGAAAGCAAAGATATCTCGTTTTCTACCAAAGTATTTTCCGGCCTGGGGCATTTCGTAGAAGAAATCAATGGCCAGAAAAATAGTCCGTCTAGCGGTTTCTACTGGACATTTTATATAAATAACGAGGAAGCAAAGGTTGGTGTCTCAAATTATACCCTTAAACCAAACGATTTAATTACATGGAAGTACGAAAATAAATAATTTTTATGAAGATACAGAACAAATTAGGGGGATTAACGTATTTTATATTATTAACAGCGTTGCTATGGGCTTTACCGGCCCTGGCCAACACAACCAGCTCTACTCCTGATATAAATACTTCTACTCCGGAAATGGAACTGTCTACCAGCACACCAGCCGTGTCTTTACCCACTTCTACTCTAACGCTTCGTTACGAAGATCAAATTATCTGGACAGGCAGCCTGGAACTGACAAGCACCCTATATCATGACGCAATAAATAATTTGGATTATCAACTTACTACTAATACAGTATTTTCTGCTCTCGTTTTAGCAGACCAGCAAAGCGATGTTTTTACTATTTCAGATGCCCAATATAATTCCGGTTTTGACAGTTTTTACCTTGCTTGCATAAACATTTCGCCAACTTCTACCCAAAATCCCTGCTACAACTGGAATTATGTGGTAAATAATAATTACCCAAGTATTGGCATGGATAAATATTCGTTAACTGGCGGTGAAAGTATATACGTCTACTTCTCTACTCCTTGGAAAATTTCCGCCTCCACTACCACATTTCCGCTAGACACAACCACAACTCTGCAAACCTGGCGCTATCAATTTGATAATCTATCGCAACCGTGGGTATCTGATGAAAACAATTTGGTGGATATTTCTGTTCCCAACCCTTCTTCAACCGGTTGGTGGGATCAAACGATTACGGTTACCACAACCCAAACCAGCGCCAGCGGCACCGTAGATTTTAAATTTTCCGCAACCGGTACATATTATGCCAAAATTATTTCTTTAGATTGGACCAAATGGAGCAATCCCATAACCCTTACTGTACTTGAAAATTCTTCTAGCACAGATTCAGGAACACCTCCGCAAAATGGGGGCGGTTCCGGGCCGGCTGCGGCGGTAAGCACAAGCGAAATAAACAACGCGGTGCAAAAAATATTAAACTTTTTGAAATCAAAGCAATTAGATAGCGGCGCGATTGTTGATTTGTCTACTTCAGATTGGTCGGCTATGTCCTTTGGCGCACATGGTACTTATGCCCAGGATGTACGAACTTCTACATTCTCTCTGTATGATTACTTAAATGTAACTATAGTCACCTCTACAACTCAAACACTCAACAGCTGCACTGAATATGCCAGACATATACTAGGCTTACTTAGTGCCGGATTTACCAAAACAAACAGCCAAATAGTTGACCTAAAAAATAAAATTACAACGGAATGTTTAGCTGGCGGACAAGTGGGTCAAGCGGGAATAAATGATGATATCTTTATTTTAATGGCTCTGCTGGCTACCAACGAGGGCGCTTCAAATGAACTTGTACAGGCAGCCGTAGCAACGATTAAGGCCGACCAGCAAGCAAACGGCGCATTTACCTGGAATGGATGGCCGGGACAAGATGTTACCGGTGCCGCTATTAACGCTCTTAAATATGCTTCTACCTTTGGCGTGGCCGTAGACGAAACAATTTTCCAGCAAGCAAAAAATTATCTGCATACCACTCAATTAAACGATGGCGGCTGGGGCTTTGATACTACTTCCGATCCGCTTACTACAAGTTGGGCCATGTACGGCTTAAACGCGCTTGGCGAAGGTCAAACAGGATGGACAAATACTCAAAATAAAAACCCATGGTCACTCCTCGTAAATAATGTGAATGATTCGGGCTATTATGAGTCTCCTTGGAGCGCGGATGGTATAGATTGGTTTGCCACCAAACACGCTGTGCCAGCGTTGTTGGGCAAATCATGGCCAATTATTATCAGCATTCCGGTTGCTCCCGCGGCTCCGGCTTCTTCAGGTTCGGGTTCAAATCCTGTTGTAGCAAGCACCTCGACTCAAACTGAAACTACCAGTATAATAAGTACTACAACCATAGCAACCTCTACCCCTGCCACAACTACCTCTGAGCTGGTTAATACAGATTCAGAGCCTCAAGGTGAAATCTTGGGTATAAAAATTGAAAACACAGCTAAACCGGTAAAAACTGCTCGCACTATTTCCGCCAAACCAAAAAGCTTGGCACAAGCTGAAAATAAAAATATAAACGCTGAGACGAGCACAACTATATCTACAAATAAAGACTTGGATACAGAAAAAAATTTAGAACTAAATCAAAAAAATACCGGCTCTGATTCATCTGCTTTAAGGTGGATGATACAAAAACTTCTAGTAATTTGTCTTCTTGCCGCCGGGGCTATTAGCCTATACCTTGGATTTAACCATTTAATGAAGAAAAAATAAACATATGCAACGCTACCTTCCCGCCTTTCTTCTTATCATCTTAGGCATCTCAACCCGACTCCTTCCTCACCCGGCAAACTTTGCGCCAATCGCGGCCATTGCTTTGTTTTCGGGGGTATACTTGCCAAAAAAATTTGCCATTATTATACCTATGGCCGCCATGTTAGTAAGTGATATTATTTTAGGCTTTTATCTCTGGCCGGTTATGTTATCTGTATATGCTACTTTTGCGCTTACTGGTATTATCGGTTTAGTAGTTCAAAAACACAAAAAATTAAGCACCATACTTAGCGGCACATTGCTGGCGAGCATCCTATTCTTTATCATCACTAACTGGGCGGTATGGGCATTTGGAACCATGTATCCGCACAATCTAAACGGTTTAACACAAAGCTATATAGCGGCTTTGCCATTCTTTAAAAACACCGTGCTTGGAGATTTATTTTATACCGCCTTGCTTGTTGGCAGTATGGAAGCAATTCTGGCTCTACAGGCCAAGAAAAACAGCTCTTTGGCTCTGGAATAATTACGCGTAAGGCAATTCGGCCGGCGGTTCTTCTTTCGGCGGCTCTGGCAGAGGCGGCGGCATCTTTCTCTTCAATGGACTTTCAGCGAGTTCTTCAATAGGCAAATTGATAGGCGGTTCGGCTCTCTTGCCACCGGTCTTTTGCAGCAGCGGAGTCTTAACGAGCGGCAGCGGGAAGTGCCATAAGGTAGCCAGCTCTTCCGTATTTAAAACATAAGGGTTTTTTCCCATTTTCAATTTGCGTTTTTTATAGGCTTTAATGAATTTATTTTTAAGTTCGATAATTTTAGCATTTTTAAAAAAATAGTGAGCGTTAGTTGCCGCAACCGGCACCAAGGCATTTCGGCCAGTAAAATTAAACTGATTTATAGAACCAACAAATCCGTCTAGACAACGGCCGGGATTAAACACCTCTTTTTTAGCCGCGTAGATAACGCGCATTTTTGATTTAAATCCAACCTTTGATATTTTATCTTCTATGGCCGCGATCGTATCTCGGCCTCTTGGGGTCAGATCAGAAACTTTGCCGGGTGTTTCGTGTTCTTCATGACCGCCATGATCCTCGGAAGGACCTTTGATCGCGTTAAGCAGTTCGCTGGCAAAAACATTTATCGCTTTAACCACAAAGATCTGATCGTGGTGGGGCGCTTTATTTTCAATAATTTCTTTTACGAGTTTTATGCCTTTTTCTTTCCAGCTGCTTGAAGTTGGTTCAATAATAATTTGAAACCATAAATTCTCGCCCGCGCCGATACGGGTAAAATTTTCCAAAATAGAAGCCATCGGATCGTTAAACTTAAGCTCGTCGGGCATAATGTTATGCTCAAATTCCTCATAGGTGCGAATTGGATACGGATCAGCCGCGACCAGACCAAATTCTATGCCAAACATGTTGTGCGTTTCGTTTGGAAACTTGCTCGGAATCAAACTTACGTAATCTTCTACTTCGGTAATTTCTGCCATTGGATACTGCGCATAAACAGCTGCTTCCACCAGATCACGATGCGCGATTTCGGTATAGATCAAGAATTGAATATATCCTTCTAAACTGATTATTTCCAAACTAAACCAGCGTTGCTTTGCCCCGCCCCAATATTTTTGCCCGAAATTTGGCTCATCCAAAGCACCGCTTAAATGAGCAAATATCTGCTCTACCGCTTTTGGGCTTTGTACCGTATCCGGCGGCACATCTACAGCCAGCACGACCCATTGCCAGTGATGGACATTTAAATCTTGGCGTAGATCAAGCCACAAATGCGCGCCAACGAAAAAAAACACCAAGGCCAAAAATGCCCAACCAAACATAACAAAAACTACCCGCGTTAATTCCGAGGAAGGCAAACTCAAGATCGTTCCCCAAAAAGAAAAATCAATTGTAAATCCAAATGGCAAACCTTCTAAACCCATACTTAGAAGTGCTAGTGCTTAAGAATTGATATAATGCCGCCATATACTATAAACATGGCAAAAATCGTCCACCACCAGCCAAACTGGCCGGAAACCCAGCCGCTATAATAGGCCAAAGCACAAATTATGGTGGCGCACATCGCGACTAGATGGCGCAGCGTATTATCGGACATACGATAAAATTACTAATTTCTAAATAGAATTTACTCACCATATCATAACATATTTTAAGTTAAAACAAAAACCGCCATTATGACGGTTTTTGTTTATTGAAGTTGGGGTTACGCCCGATGACGTTCTTGCCAGTTATATACCACCACCAAGAGCGGGCTGGCGATAAACACGGAAGAATAAGCGCCGCTAGCAATACCTATCAGCAAAGCCAAAGCAAAGTAATGGATACTGAATCCTCCTAAAAAGAATAAAGCGAAGAGCGGCAGCATGGTCTTGAAGGTGGTGTTAATAGAACGCATTAAAGTTTGATTTAAGCCAATATTTACTACGTCGGCAAAACTATCCGCGCTATGTCTAAGCAAATTTTCACGAATACGGTCATAAACTACGATCGTATCATTTACTGAATAGCCAAGCACCGTTAAAATAGCTACCACAAAGGCCGTGTCTACCTCTACTCCATAAAATCTGCCCAGGAAGGAAAATACACCCATTACCAGAAGCACATCATGAAAAAGCGCTACGATGGCCAAGGCTCCATACTTCCAACTTGCTACCGGCCGGGAAACTTTTCTAAAAGCATAGGCTACATAACCAATAATACCCAAATTTACCATTATAATTGCCCAGAAAGATCTGGATTTTAATTGTTTGCTGATGGCCGGACCAATAGTTTCAAATCTATCTTCATGGACAATATTATCGCCAACAGCAAATTTTTTAGACAGCCCTGCTAAAACCGACTGATGTTCCTGTTCGGAAAGAAAATCGGTTCTGATAATTACAGCCTTATCTCCGGTTTTTTGAAAAAAGGTGTTTTTTAAACCGATAGTATCAAAAACTTGTTTTAATTCTTCATTTTCGGGTCTGGTATTAAACGTAATCTCTATTAAAGATCCGCTGGTGAAATCTATACCCGGTTTCAAACCCCACATTGCCAAAAATACCACGCAGGTAATCGTAACCAGGGCGCTAAATACTAACAGGAATTTTGAATATTTTATAAATGATATAGTCATAATCGAAATGAGTTTATTTACTAACAACTGCTTCTTCTTTTTTCTTATAACCTAAAAACAAGATATTCCCCTCTTCTCTTTTCATAAGCAACAAAACAGCTCTCATAATTGTGCGGGTTAAAACGATGGCGGAAAACATACTTACCAAAACACCAATGGCCAAGACTACCGCAAAGCCTTTCACAAAACCGCCCATCCAAACCATAAATACACAACTTATTAAAGTGGTAATATTACTGTCGCGAATAGATGGCCAGGCTCTAACAAACGCTTCTTCTACAGCGGATTTTAAACTTCTTCCTTCTCTTAATTCTTCTTTAAGCCTTTCAAAGACAAGCACGTTGGCATCTACCGCCATACCGATGGACAAAATAAAGCCGGCGATTCCAGACAGGGTTAAAGTGACATTGATGGTTTTAAATATAACTAAGTTTATGAGCACATAAATACATAGCGATATGGCTGCCAACAGTCCGGGCAGCCTGTAATATAGAACCATGTAAATAAGCACGGCTATGAGGCCGTAAATACCGGCCATAAAGCTCTTCTGTAAAGAATCCGCGCCTAATGTGGCATCAACTTTTTGCTGGCTGATAAGCTCTACCGGCACCGGCAATGCTCCGGAATTCAGGCGCTGAGAGAGCAGTCTGGCTTCTTGTACAGAAAAACTGCCGCTAATCACCGCATTACCGGTTAAAATAGGTTCATTTACCTGTGGAATGCTAATAGCTGATCCATCCAAAAATATCGCTACCGGTCTGCCTACATTGCGTTTGGTTAAGTCCGCAAACAACTGCGTACCTTCTTCATCAAATTGCAAAGACACATGCACTTGTCCGGTTTGGGGGTCCTGAGTTACTTCGGTTCTCTTTAATTGTTTTCCGGATAAGCCAGAGGCCTTCCACTGCTCTGCCGGAGGCACGATATCCGTAGGTGATTTTGTTTTAACTAAAATTCTGGCAACATTATAAACTTTCGTGCTGCTGGCCGTATCGGTTGTGGTTGTTTGTGAAGATAATCTTTTTAAAACATTTAACCCGTCAAAACTCTTTATTAATTCCTTGCTCACTTCTCCATCTTTATGGCTTGCGGCCCATTTATAAAATTCGGGGAAAACTTGATCATCAATAAAACCCAAATCACCGCCATCAGTTTTGGTAGTTTCATCCTCAGAATATTTTGCCGCGGCCTCGGCAAAATCCACGCCTTCAACAATTGCCTTTTGCGCTTCCTTGGCCTTGGCTTGCGCTTGGGCGTTATAGGCGTCCATTTCTTTCTTCTCTTCTGCAGTCAGCGGTCGCAGCGGCTCATCACTTTCTTCCTTAAATTCCAAAATCGGAGTTTCACCGATCATTTTTATAGCTTGATTAACATCGGTTATACCCGGCAACTCCACGATAATTCTATAATCATCATTAACGCGGGTTGTCTGTACCAGCGGTTCCGCTACCCCAAGTCCGCCGCGCACACGCCGTTCTATAACATCACGCACACCTTCCACGGCGCTAGCTCTGTCGCTGCCTGGAATTACATCCGTATTTGCCTGGTAAACCAAATGAGCGCCGCCCTGCAGATCAAGGCCTAAATTAAATCCGGCAGCCGGAAAATTCGGCAAACCTATATTGGCTTTTTTATTCATCCAATCTATCCCTTTGTTGGCGTATGTTGGAAATACGACTAAAAGACAAAAAACTGCTAAAAACAAGATACCAATAACTCTCCATTTAAGACTTTCTCGCGAAACGGTTTTCACCTTATTTTTTACAGCCATACAAGCGCGCGTGTTAATGAGTAATGTAAGAAACGGGCAATAATACCCCTTTTATCTGCTTAATCTTAAAGGATTTGGGATTTTTTGGCAAGACCTGAGTTTAGACCAAAACGGGGATAAATTACTTGCCAATATATTCAAAACGAGGCATGATTTTGCCGTCTACTTCCACATTTTCTACAAACATTGCAAGCGGCCGCACCCAAAATTTGGAATCGCTCTTATATAACGGCTCATAAATAACCATATCTTCAAGCGTCTCACTATGTCTGGCAATGCCGACAACCCTATATTCTTTATTTTTATAATGCCTATATTTACCAAGTTTAAGCGACATATATTCTACTCTATTTTCTTTTTCCTTTTTTCTCGTTAGTTTTATATCCGGTGTCCGAAGACCACACCAACCATAATCGCTTTGCAAAACCACCTTTATTGCGCATATTTTCTTTACGCGCCGCATTTAACTCTCGCGTGCTTATTTTCTTTACTTTTTTTATTTCATCAATCACTGCGAGTACATCACAAATTTCATGTACAAGCTCTACGCGTGTTCTGGCATTTTGTACACCGCCAGCTTCTTCTTCAATCTTAGCAAGCAATGCTTTTTCCAATTGCGATTTAGATAATTTTTTAGTTTCAAACGCTATACCCTTTTTCCGCATCTTTGCCGCCACTCCGTCACGAATAAGTTTATGATAAAATATTTTTTTCATAACTCAACCTTATATTTGGTTCCATATAATTTATTTTTAGGCTCCGTGGCAGCGCTTATACTTCTTTCCACTTCCACAGGGGCACAAATCATTGCGCCCAACTTCTTTTCCATCCGCACCTTTCTCTGTTCGGCTGTTTGAAACCTCGATCTCGCCATCTATTGCATCACTGGCTCCTTTGAAATTCAAATGTTGACTTGTGCCCATTACCGATGGCGCCAATTGAATACCCAAATTTACTTTATATATTAGGTATACCACCTCTTTTTGAATCAAGTTAAGCAATTCATTGAACATGCGATACGTTTCTTTTTTGTATTCTACGAGCGGATCGTGCTGGCCGTATCCGCGCAGGCCAATACCGGTACGCAAATAATCCACGGCCACCAAATGATCCACCCATAAATTATCCATCGCGCGCAAGAGTACCTGTTTTTCTATTTCCAGCAGCATCGCCATATCCGGCACCGCCTTAACAAGCAGCATATCGTATTTTTTATTAGCTAAATCCACCAAGTATTCAATAATTTTGGTACGACTTTCCACATCTTCCAATTTCTGGCTTCTTTCTCCTGAAGCAAAATCAGTGACCGTATTTTTTTCTTCATCTGACAGGGCAAAAATAGTGGAAACATTTTCCAAAATTTCTTTAACATTCCAATCGTGTCGGCTTTCGGTGTTGGTATGAAAAGAAACAACTTGCTCAATCTCTTGTTCTACCATACCCAAAATCATTTGACGCATGGTGATTGCGCCTTCAGGCACAGTATTATTCTTTTCATTATCAAAGGCGTTTAAAATTTCTCGGCGTTTGCCATAAATAACTTCTCGGTGGCGATTGAGTACGTCGTCGTATTCCAACAAATGTTTGCGGGTATCAAAATGCATCCCTTCCACTTTTCTTTGAGCAGATTCTATAATGCGAGTAATCATTCTTTGTTCTATCGGCATATCATCCGGCACTTTGAGGGTTTCCATCACCCCGCGAATACGATCGCCGGCAAAAATTCGCATTAAGTCGTCTTCGGTGGAAAGATAAAATTGTGATTCGCCCGGATCTCCCTGACGGCCACTGCGACCGCGCAATTGATTATCTATACGGCGGCTTTCGTGGCGTTCAGTACCAATAACAAACAAACCGCCCGCTTCACGAACTTTACTGGCTTCTTCGGGCACTACCGGATTTCCTCCTAACAATATATCCACACCGCGGCCGGCCATATTGGTAGCAAGCGTCACTGCGCCGGCGCGTCCGGCTTGAGCGATTATCTCACCCTCGCGTTCGTGGTTTTTGGCGTTTAAAATTTCATGCTTGATTCCTTCACGTTCCAAAAATAAACTGAGGGCTTCGTTTTTATCTACCGCTACCGTACCAATAAGCACCGGCTGGCCTTTGGCTTGTAATTCTTTTACGGTAAGGGCAATCGCTTTAAATTTCGCACTTTCAGTTTTATAAATTCTATCCGGATGATTATGGCGCTGATTTGGCCTATTTGGTGGAATAACGACTACTTCTAATTTATAAATTTTGCCAAATTCCTCGGCTTCGGTTACGGCCGTACCGGTCATGCCTGATAATTTTGGATATAATCTAAAATAATTTTGGAAAGTAACAGTGGCCATGGTGCGGCTCTCTTGCTGAATCTTTACCCCTTCTTTGGCTTCTATGGCTTGGTGCAAGCCTTCGCTATAACGTCGGCCCGGCATTTTTCTACCGGTAAATTCATCTACAATTATTACTTCGCCGTTTTCCAAAATATAATCGCGGTCACGCGCGAACAAAGCATGAGCGCGTAAAGCTTGTTCCACATGATGCACGGTGCGTATGCCACCCTCGGCATAAATATTATCTATACCCAAGGCTTTTTCAATTTTATTTATGCCCGCTTCGGTGAGCGTAGACGAACGCATCTTTTCATCCACGTTATAATCTTCGTTTTCTTTAAGACGACTTACCAAATCCGCGAATTTATAATACATATCGGTGGCATCTTCGGCCGGGGCGGAAATAATAAGCGGTGTTCGCGCTTCATCGATTAAAATAGAGTCAACCTCGTCTACAATGGCGTAAAAAAACGGCCGCTGCGACATTTCCTGTTTGCTTTGCACCATGTTGTCGCGCAAATAATCAAACCCAAATTCATTATTGGTGCCGTAAGTAATATCGCAAGCGTAGGCCTCTTGCCTGGAGCATCTTTCCAAAAATTCTGTTTCAACTTTATACATGCCCTTAGCATCTCTTTCTTTGTCGGCGGGGCTGCCTTCGGATAAATCTTCTTCGGGTTTTATGGATTTTTGCGCGTTATACTTATAAGAAACAAGCTGTTGTTGAATAATACCCACGGTGAGTCCTAGCGCGTCATAAATTTGTGCCATCCAAACGGCATCGCGTTTGGCCAAATAATCGTTTACGGTAACTACATGCGCGCCTTTGCCCGCGAGCGCGTTTAAATATGTTGGGAGTGTTCCTACCAGAGTTTTACCTTCGCCGGTTCCCATTTCCGCAATACTGCCGCGATGGAGCACGATACCGCCGATAAGCTGCACATCAAAATGACGCATGCCGGTAATACGCTTGGAAGTTTCCCGCACTACGGCAAAGGCCTCAGGAAGAATATCGTCCAAAATTTCACCGCTCGCCAAACGGTTTTTAAATTCGTCTGTTTTGGCGCGCAAATCAGCCAAGGTTAACTTTTCCATAGCCGGCTCCAAAGAGTTAATTTTCTCTACAATTGGCTGGATGCTTTGAATTGCTTTAGCATTAGGATCTCCGAAAATCTTGGTAAGAAAAGACATAAATATTAAAAAAATAGACCCCTTTAAGGTTTCGCTATTTTAGCATACATTATACAGATAATCAAGGCTTTTCTATAGATAAAAGCACGCTATTTTTTACTCGCTGGGCTTCGCGCTCCACTACTTCGCCGTCGTATTCTCCCGAATGGGCGGTTACCCCTTCATAAATCGGACGCTTTTGGTCTAAATGCAAATCAAAAATCACTTTCCCGCCTTCGGTTTTTATATACACATGAAAACGCGGATAAAAATCGCGATGAATGCGTTTGGCAAAACTAGTTTTGTTCATACGTCTATCTATAATTTTGGCATAACCGCAGCGCAAAATAGATTTTTCCGGATCTTTTATTTCTTCCTGGCTGAATTTTATTTGCATATATTTATTTACCCGCTTTGTACAAAGCCATAATTTCGGCCGGAGCCAAAGGGCGACTATAAACTCGCACATCATCTAGCGCTCCATCAAAATTTCTTCCATTGACCGGATCTTTAGCTATATTAGTATAACCGCCGGTGGTATCACCAACACCACTGGTAAAATTACCGTTGCCCACATATGTATCTTCAACACCGTTTATATATAATTTTAGATTGCCTGATGCTAAACCGGAGTTATACGTTGCGGCTACATGATACCATTTATTTGTTGATAAATCGGAATTACCAACTAACGTAACATTTGAACCGCCATTGCCAACTTGGCCGGTTAAATTACCGTTTGCATCCAAAACTAACCCGTAAAAATCAAGATTAGCATCATTTTTCATAAAAACCTGGTTGTAGTTTTTATGAGCGCGAACTTTTATCCAAGAAGAAATAGTAAATTGGGTTGTTAATCTTAAAGATGACGGATCGCCAAGGTTTACAAAATAATTACTATCTTTAAAATCTAGGCCCTGCCCTATCTTTCCTCTAGTCGCGCTTATGATTGTGCTTGTTCCATGATTTCCCTGGCCGCTTATGTCGGTACTCGTAACGGATGTCATATTCCCGCCATCAAAAGTCCAGTGCCCTACCAAACTATTTTTAGGCTGTACTCTCACTGTATCTGTTTTACTGGTTTTATTATTGGCCATTTTATATAATTCCGAAACTTCAGCATTAGACAAAGCGCGATTATAAATTCGTATATCATCCAAAGATCCAAAAAATTCCGAACTAACGGCGGTTTTGTCACGGCCAATACTGGAGGTTGTGGTTCCATCCATTCCCGAAAGAGCTCCGGAAAAACTAGCGCTCGTGTTTCGTAAAATACCATCTACATAAATTCTAATGGGGGTGCCGCTACCGTTCCACGTAGCCACTACATGAGTCCATTTGTTTAGTCTGGAACGCACGTTACTGCTTAAATTCCTGCTTGTGCCGCCAATTCTAAGGGTCACATAGGGAAAAGCTGAACCGTCCGTATTCAAACTTATAAAGGGGGTACCGATTGTGGCCCCAGAAATCATAAACCGATTGCCAAAATCCCCAGGCAAGGTAGTGGTGTTGGTTTTATACCAAAGCGAAATAGAAATTGCATCTGTAATAGATGGTGTTGTATAGGTTAAAATATCATCATCACCAGCACCGTCAAAAAACATACCTTGGCCCACTATGCCTCTAATCGTGGCTACACCGCCCTGTCTCGTTGCATGCACCCCATTACCGCTTCTGTCGGTGCTTGTACTAGGAGTTGTATCTCCGCCATCAAAAGTCCAGTGTGCTTTTAGTCCATCTCTTAGCTGCGCTCTAATTGCGTCTGTTTTATTTACTTTACCTCCGCCACTTTTGTAAAGCTGTATTACTTCTACTGATGACAAGGAACGGTTATAGATACGGGCATCGTCAATAGTGCCTGTTGTAAATATGCCATTAAAATTAGCGCCAATATGATACGGCTGAAAAAAAGCTCCGCTGCCAATGGTGGAGCTGGCTCTATCAATTTCTAAAACACCGTCAATATAAAGACTGCCGGTATTATCCGAGTAGTTGGAGTACGTAATCAAATGCCACTTTCCGTCTGCAACCAAAGTGGCTGATTTTATGTTGTGCTGCCAACCGCCATTGTAGTGCGCAAATTCCGCGTAGCCGCTTCGCACAGAAAAAGTAGCAAAAAGATTACCGCTATTCCAACCGATTAAAGACACGCCATAATCAACATTCTGCCTGAGATCGGTGCCTTTATACCAAGCGCTTAAACTCCAATTTTCACTGGAGAGGCGGCCCATATTTCCTCTAACATTAAAATCACCGGTGGCCGGAAGAGTAATATAGTCGCTGCTGGTGCCGTTAAATTTTAAAGCTTGGCCGATTTTCCCCGCAGTCCGTAGGGTTCCGTTTCTTGTGCCGTTTAATCCGCTGCCGCTTTTATCGGTAACAGCACTCGCAGTCACATGCGGTCCGTCAAATGTCCACCAACCCTGCAATCCGTTTTTTAAAGAGTTTGAGCTGCTTGTTTTATTAATTACAGCCGCTTCGGTTTGGTTATTTTTATTAAACAAAAACAACAATACCGCAAAAACGCAAACAGCTACCGACATTATTTGTAATTTATTTTTCTTTTTCATGATAATTTTTTGCTAAGGCGTGGTGGTAACTACTTCCGAAACAGAACTGGAAACAACCGATGTTGACGAAGGAGTTGCAGTTAAATTTTCAACAGTACCGGGGGTAGAAGACGGCGCGGGTTCAGCAGCCGACACGGTGGTGGTATTAGTAGAAACGACTTCGATGTTGCTATTATTGTCCGATGCGGACGGCGTTGGGTTGGGTTGTGCCGCCTGCACATTTGTTCTGTTTAAAATATCTTGCAGCTGCTGCTCATTTACACAAGTATTGCCTACGCAAAGCTGCTGGGTAGTAACTTTGTCCGCAAACAATTCTTTTACCGTGGCAATACCGTTTTTGATTGCTAATCCTAATTTTCTTAAACTATTTTTTACTGCTAAAGTAAACTTATCCAACACAACTTGAGCAAAATTCGGCAAATCAACGCCTATCTGCTCTTCTGTTAAGCTGCCGGCCGACCAGTGCGGATTTACAAACATGGTCACTGTTCCGATGGCGGCATTTTCTTCCATAGATTGCAAAGCAATACCTATTACTCTGCCCGGTTCAGTTGCTTTTACGGCCAACCCCGGTTCGGCGGAAGAAGTTAGATAATCCCCTTCTTTAACTATTCCGTTCGCGTTTGAAACTTTAACCGGCACGCGTCCGCCTAAAGCTACCGGCCTAAATGAAGTAGGATACAAACCTTTTATTCTTACATTACTAACATCGTATCCTCCCAAAATAAAACCGGGATTTTCGGAAATTACGCCTAGAATATTATCGGCATAAGCAACGGAGCATTTTTTGATAAATGGAGTAGAAGATGCATCTTCTCCGGAACAAACCACTTCGCCGTAGGTTGGACAATTTCCATTGGCTTCACACTCCGGATCCAACGGATAAGTTTCGGCAATATCCAAAGTGGTCGTGCCGGCAATATATCCGGATGCTTTTATAAAACCATTTACACCCAAACCGGCGGTGGTGCTGGCCCCCGCGTCTATATATAATTTATAAGTAGAAGTAGTGCTGGTGTTTATGGAAATTGTTTGGTTTGCAATACCGCCCGAACCATTGCTTTCGGCATATATCATTAACATCGGATTGTCATTGATGGCGGCAGTGTAGCTATTTGGCGTACCCACCACCGTAGACGAAACTGTCATATCTACCCAAGTTACCATACCGGCATTATCATCAAAATTTAATGGGCCGGTTTCTAAACTATTTACATATGTAACTGAACTGGAAGCTTCATAATACACGCCGTCATTGGCAAAAAAGGCATTGCCCGCATCGTCAATTTTAAATGTAGAGGTGCCGGAAGCGCTGTGCACATTTACCGAAACTGTGGAAGACGTGTTGCCCGCGCCCCAAATATCTAATTTTGCCAGCGGACTGGTGGTATTTATACCAATAGTGCTATTAAAGTAAGTGCTGCTGCTCGTACCACCGACAATTGTCAAATACCCAGCGCTGTCGTTAGCTATGGTACCGCGGAAATTAGCTTTATTTTGAACATAAAACGAATTGCCGCTCCCATTAGCATACAGATAACCACCATTAACTGTAATGCCGCCGGAGTCTGAAGCAAAATAAACACTTGGGTTGCCGGTATAAACTCTGGTGCCGCTTATATAACCCTGTACGCCTAATGTGTATTGTGGAGAAGAAGAACTTATACCAACATTGCCATTTGTTAATATGTTAAGCAAAGATTCTCCGGTGGAAGAATTTATACTAAAAGGATTGATTCCGTCTGTGCCTTGCACCGACAGCATGGCTATTGGCGAAGAAGTATTTATACCCACTCTGCCATTTGTAAGAATCGTAAACATAGAAGAAGCGGCGGCCGTATTGGTGACGACTGAAAAAGGATTGGCTGTTCCGTCTCCCTGAACTGTCAATCTTGCAATTGCGGTGCTAGTACCGGCGGCCATATTACTACGAGCAAAAATATGCCGCGGGCTTCTTGTGCCTCCGCCGATGTCATAGGTGTTGTCGCTGCTAAAACCTAAATCTGTGCTTAAAAGTACCGTGCTGGCAAAAGCACCAATAATTACTTGATTTGATGTGTTCAGGCTAAGCAGACCAATATCAGCCGCATTATCCGCTCTTCTGCCATAAATACCGGTATTATTTTCCAGACGAATAGCGCCGGTGGTGGCTGGAATATTTCCAAAACTTAAAGCGCCCGTGCCGCCAATAGTTAGTGCGGTAGTTGGAGTACTAGAACCAATGCCAATATTTCCATCTTTATTTATTCTAAACAAGCTGGCGCCGGTAGATGAAGCGATTTCCACAATATTTACGGTAGATGTCCCTTGTAAGGATAGACTCGCCACTGGCGAAGAAGAGTTTATACCAATTTGCCCCGAAGGGGTAATTCTTAATTTTTCTGTGTTAACTCCCGCGTCATAGGTATTAAACACAAGAGCGCCGGAAGTATTTCCGCCAGATCTGATGCCGCCAATTTCGGCTATGGCCGTTTCCGAAATTGAAGGACTGTCTATAGCAAACTGCATAACCATTCCAAAACCATCCGCGAGACTGGAATTAGACGAATTTTGCGCCAAACGCAGACCTGTCGGTGCCACGTTAGTAAAGGTGGAAGTGCGAACTGACCTTATAATTTCCGACGTATTTCCTTGTACATACAGAGGTGTAGTAACTGTGGAATCATTATAAGGAACTCCGATACCGACTTTTGCCGGAATTACAAGATCACCATCATCACGAGCCATTAAAATAATGCCAAGGTTTTTTGTACCCGCCGCAGCTGAAGCAGATGTCCATAAAGAAATACCTTCGTTGCCAACTTCCAATAAACCGCCGGTATCGGCCGCTTCTAATTCCCAATCACCGCTGTTATAGACAAGATTGCGAGTCAGATGTAAAACGCCATCATTACGTAGAACTCCGTTGTTAATTCCTCCACGAGAATTGGCGATTAAGCCTGCTTGGTTGCCAATTCTAAGAGTACCAGTTTGTCCAGACGCGCCGTACCGATTAAGATGCAGCTGAGTATTAGAGTCGCTTGCTAGATTAAGAAGCGCTCCCGGACTTGAAGTGCCGATACCAACCCTGCCATTGGCCATAACTTTTAGGATGCTAGAAGAGGCGGCGGAATCAATGCTAAATATAGAAGATGTGGAACCGGTAGAAGATGCAAAAATAGACAAAGCTCCTTGCGACATTATCCCCCCTGCTCCGGCCATAAGCGAAGTCCCGGCCATAATATTGCCTTGAGCTAAAATATCATTTCTAGACTGAAGATTACCGACTTCAGCAGAGTGAGCAATAAGGCTGCTTACTTCGGTACCGGAGATGTCTAAGATAGATATTGTATTTGAACCATAATTGGCTACATAAATATACCGGCCGGAGACAAAAATAGAATAAGGATTTGTGCCGACAGGCACCGTGGCAATATGGCTAGGAGCCGATGAGCTGGATACATCTACGATAGAAATATTGGCCGAACCCCAATTTGATACATAGGCATAGCGGCCGGAGACATAGATAGCTGTGGGGCTAGTACCAACAGGAACGGTAGCGATCTGAACGGGAACAGCGGGATTGGAAACATCAACAACAGATACCGTCGCTCCAGAAAAATTCGCCACATAGGCATAGCGGCCGGAAACATATACGCCTCGCGGATTAGATCCTACCGACACAGTGGCAATTTCAACGGGAGTTGCGGGATTGGAAACATCCACAACCGACATGGTATTTCCAAGATAATTTGCCACATAGGCATAGCGGCCGGAAACATAGACTGAACGAGGGCTGTTGCCCACGGAAGTCGTAGCTATTTGAACGGGAGTATATGGATTGGAAACATCAACAACAGAGATGGTGTTAGAGGTGTGATTTACCACATAAGCATAATGGCCGGAAACATAAATTGTGGTAGGTTGCGCTTCTACAGCCACGCTAGAAAGTTTTCTAGGGGAAGAAGGATTGGAGATATCAACAACTGAAACCGTGTTGGAAGTATAGTTAGCAACATAGAGATAACGGCCGGAAACAAAAGTGGAAATAGGGTTAGTATCTACAGAAGTGGTGGCAATCTGAACGGGAACAGATGGATTGGAAACATCCACAATGGAAATAGTATTAGAATCATAATTAGCTACATAGAGATACTTACCGGAAACAAAGAGCCCTCGCGGCACCGAACCCACGGTCACAGTAGAAATTTGAGAGATGGAAGAGGTGTTGCTACGATCTAAAATATTAGAAACATTTCCTACGACTGATAATTTTTGCGTGGGGGTAGTTGTGCCAATACCAACTAAACTGGTTGGGGTGATAAACAAAGTGGAAGTACCCGTTAAAGCAGTGCCATTAGAGGCATAATAAGGAAATTGTCCAGCGGTGCCGCTGTTAACTGTGCCGGAACCAAAGGTGGTACTATTTATCCAAACCGGCCTGCCCGCGCCGGCTGACATAAGGAAATAACCAAGGGTTCCAACTTCGGTAGCGTTGTATCTAGTGCCATCGGAATAAATTATTGAACCATTGGCGGCAATGGTGGATGAATTTGTACCGCCATACGCAACACCAACAACGCTTCCGTTCCAAGTGCCGGAAGCTATGGTATTAAAATAGGCGTTACTTAAAAAGTATATTTTATTAGCAAAGGTAGTCGTAGCACCACTTGTGGAACTAACTGTAAGCGCCCCGTCCGTACCTACGTTTAAAGCCGTATAGTTGGTTGAGTCATAAGCAAAACGCAAAGAAGATGTGCCCATGGTAATGGCAGTATTCCCGGTAAGCGTGGTGGTAAGCGGCGGATAAACGGTACAATTTGTATCCCCTGGCGAACAGCTTGGATCGGTAGTTTCTCCGGGCGCGTAAGGGGTGGTGGGCGGACTAGCGAAAGCGGGGTAAAAATAATAAAAAACCATTATTAGGCCAACAAAAATTGAGGATACGGTTATAACCCCACTGACAAGTTTGCCTGGTTTTTTCACGCGAGAGTCTATGTAAACTTTCGCGGAAAATAAATTTTTTTCTTTCCGATATCTCATAGGCCGTCTCCTGTTTAATTATACCACATTTTCAGACTTCGCCTTACTGCATTATGTAAATTTTATCTACCAGCATTCCCAATAATTCTTTTACATTAACTTGCGCCTCCGTTTCATTGCCGCTATTTACGAATTTTTGCCACTGCGCCAAAATTTCCGGATCATTATATTCTTCGTTTAGCCCCCGTACCGCATTTTCCAATTTTAACCGAGTTTCAAAATCAACTTCTTTATCCGATTTTATAACTAATTTAATAAACATTTTCAGAAAATCCATATATTTAGAACGGTACTGCTGCGAAGACAAAATTACCTTCGTGCCTTCCAATTCTTTCTTTGCTTGCAAATACAAACTGGCAAATAAAACATTTGTCCCAAACAGTACCAAGAAAATTACAACCCAAAACGCTTTTGATTTCATAATCGCAATGAATGAGTAATAAAATTAAATGCATTTAATTTTATTACGAGTGAATAAGATTATACGGGCTTTAGCCCTTATATAAATTATGAATATTTATTGATTTATCTGATTAGTTAAATTATTATTTTGTTTTTTGTTTCTTCGGTGATCCCTGTAAAAATTAAATAGGAGCAGCATTATTACTACAAATAATAACGTGGTTTTCCAATCCAAAATTTTGAGCCACCACAACTCTGATTTCAATTCTATGTTCATATGCACTCCCCCTCCATTATCTACTGAAAACGGTTCGGTTACAAACTCTTTATACCCCTTGGCTTCTACTTTTATATAGTAAGTTCCACCCGGCACCAAGAAAGAATAGTTGCCGCTTACGCCGGTAATTTGAGGATTTTCTTGCTGAAATTCTTTGGCCGGCCACTCTGCGTATGAATTATTACTGGTATTTAAGTTATAAATAGTTACTTTGGCATTTGGAATTCTCAACTCTTTATCGCCGATTTTTTCATATATATATCCTTCCGGATCTATAACCGTAATCAGGCGAATTTGCTTTGTGCCAAGTTCCGGATCTTCATAGTCAATCACGGTAATAATTTCATATTCTCCGGCTGGAATCGGCGATACAATATCGGCTGTATATAGCCCGTCGCCATCCGGGTCTGTGTATTCAAACTCCAATAAAACCAACTTTTCTTCTACCGATACCGGCTGTGTTTGTTCGTAAGCAAAAGCCGGCTCGGCAAATAAAATTGAATGTATCAAACTAGACAGCGGCATTTCGGTCCTGGCTTGCGGTTTTTGCGACCTAAAAACCAAATACCCTTTTATACTCTTTACCGGATAATCCGGCCGCATCACGAGCTGCAGCTGCTTGCCGGAAACTGTGGAAATTTTTTGCTCCGGACGCCCTTTATTTGTTAAAGATAAAGCAATTTTAAAGTCTACCAACTGCCCGGCAGTACGGGCAAAAATTATATTTGACGGCAATTTATCCTTTATACTTTCGGATAAATCCGTTACCGGAATTGCTTTTTCAGCGCCAAATTCACTGGTTTTTATTTCCGGATTATTAAAACCGGCCGTACGAGTTAAGCCCGGCAAATATAGTTGCGCGGTTTTTACTTTTTCCAAATCGCTCAAGCGTTTTACACCCACTTTTTGCAAAATGCCGCGTACTTGGGGAAATTTATTTTCTAAAGCCAAAAATTCTTTTGGCAGCGGCGCGAACACGAACCTGTCTACCGGAGGCTTTAAATAAGCAAAGGTATTCCTAAAAACCAAGGGAGTTTCTCTGGCTACAAATTTTTCAATCGGAATCTTATTATCTACAGCTGGCGGCCTAAACCACTTTGGCAGCCAAAGCTTTGCTTCGGAATATAATTTGGCGAGCGGCGGGGCCAATTTTTCAATTGGGAATATTTTGGCAATAACTGGTTTAATCGCTTCTTTAACTTTTTCAATTATCTTGCCGACTGTGGGCGCAGTTGGTTTAGGGGCTACTAGCGTGGTGGTAGCCGGAACAGTGGTGGTAGAAATTGGCAAGGTGGTGGTGACGGTAGTGGTTACAACAGCGGCTCCAGAACCACCAGAGGCTGTGACGGGAAACGCAGTGCCGTTACTTTGCTGCCCACTGCTCCTGGCGCTTGCCGGGCGCCAGTCGGTTTGCACCAAACAATTCGCGCAGCTAAAATTTATGGCGCCCGTATTATCGCCCGTGGCAGTACCGGAAAACACGCCGTTTGAATTTATAGTTACGCCGGAAAAATTTATCCAGCCAATGTTTGCTCCCCAAGCGCTTCCGGACAAAACACCTTCTCCGTTATTGGTAACACCGCTCGTTGTTGGGTTTAATTTTATCCATCCATATAGGTCGCTCCAGGCATGGCCCGTGAGTCCGGCATCCGTAACATGTACATTGCCGTTTGTAGCGGCAAACTTTATCCAGCCAATGTTTGCGCTCCAAGCATTGCCGGTACTAATTGTACCATCTGTCGTAGACGCAAAAACAGGCTTTGCTAAAAAAAGCGCTGTTAAAAATAATAACAACTTCCACTTTTGCCCTGAAACCATACTGGGTCAGAATAATCCCAAGATACAACTTAACCTACTTAAATTGTAGCACAATTTCTAAGGATGAGCTAAATATGAAAACTTGTTTTCATATTTACGAGGCCTGACGAAATTGCAAAGCTCTGCTTCCATTTAAGATTGTTTTTTAACCACCGACTTGAGGCGCAGTTACCTTGGCGGCGCTAACAAAACAACTTCGACAAACCGGCTGGTAGGTAAAGGTACCATCGTCCGGTATAACCGGCGGCATACCACCGGTTAAAGGCACGCCTTTTTTAAAAACTTGCGAGTAAACTGCGACCGGCTGGCGACAAAGTTCGCAAACAGCGCGTTTATATTTAACTTCTTTCGGGCCAAGTTCTAGCAAACCTTTTACAATATCAAACATGTTGCCTTTGTAATCTATATCCAAGCCAGCCGCTACCACTTTTACGCCCCTGTTTAACAACTCCGCTACTACGGCCACATCTTTTGGATCAAACATGTGCAGCTCGTCTATCCCAATAACTGATAAATTTTTATTTAAAGCATCAGAGAGGCTGTCAACTTTTTTTGCTTCAATAATCACACCGTTTCGTGAAGAAATATGCTCGTCTCGGACATTGCGCGATGATTGATATAACACAAAGGGGATATCGGTATATTTAAGCGGCGCGAAATGACTAATTAAATCAAAAGATTTTCCACTCTTCATCGGTCCCAGAATTAATGTTAAGTCCATACTAATATATAAATTTGAATTTGTTTCGAATTTCGATATTGCAATTTATCATCAACATTATACCACGCTTAGATTATTTTCAAAATTAAAATTCGTTTAAAAAAATTAACGAGCCGGTTCCCGCGACTGCGAGAAACGACTCTTAATGTACCTACCCCAACCCTTAATCTTTTCTACTCTTTCAGCCCCTTCGTAGCAACCGATCTTAGAAGTTAAGTTTTGCGGTTAGGTCTGCCCCCCAGACCCAATCCTCTTGGCCAAACTTCCCCCAGAGAACCCTTGTTGAGAGACTCCATCTTTCTCCCCCAACCCGCGCTTCCGGCGTAGCCCCAACAAGATGAATATTCTCTCGCAGCTTTTGCAGAATTCGCTCAGAGTCAATGAAGCTATGCTTCAAAGCCAGCTCTGCAACATCATCAGGAATGATATTGCCGCCAGGCCGCAGAATCCCCCATTCAAACCCCAAACCCAGATGAAGGTTCCGGTTCACTTCCAGCTCGCCCTTGACCCTGAACTTCCAGGAGTTCAAGTAAACACCCAGCCTGACATGATCATTGGCGAATCCGGAAAAGTCGGAAAAGCTATCTCGGGTAGCAAATCCCAACCAATCCACTCGCCACGAGTCTACATCAAGCTCCTGCCTCACAACCTCTGCCCAAACACTCCCTTTGCCAAGGCGCCAATCGCCCAGGCAACGGTGAAACAGGCACCAATTGCTGAGGTTCAGGTTCCAGTTTCCGAGGTCCCTGCCCACTCCGATCAAGGTCTCAAACCCCTGGGCGGTTGCAGACAAATTCCCCATCCATCTGTAATCCCAGTGAGACAACTTGTAGTCTTCGGAGCGAAGACCTTCGGCGAACTTCACCTTCCAATTACCGTGCTGGTAACCGCACTCAAACCCCCAAGCTCTGGCACGAAAGGCAAGTCTATTGTCACCCTTGGTATTGCTGTGCGAAAAGCCGGTCAGCAACTCCCAACGGGTATAGATCCCACACAACACATCGTGGTGTGGCGCTGGCTCAACCAGCTCCGGCGGTGCGCGCTCCTGCTTTGGCTCATCGGCCATTGCCGAAGTCGTGTACCACGTAATACAAACTACCAGTAGAAGCCCTGCAAGAATACGAATGTGCATGGACTTGTTCCCCCCTTATATTCTAAGGTAGACCTTATATTAATTTATGTCAAATATAAAAAGAAGATAAATTAGTTGTAAAAGTTAGAATACTTTTGTCTAAACTTTGCGAGCTTTGGAGCGATGACTGCCTGGCAATAGGCATGATCCGGATTTTTTTTAAAATAATTTTGATGATAACTTTCCGCTTCGTAAAATTTCTCGAGCGGCAATACTTCGGTTACAAAAGGATCATCGTATGCTTTAGCTTGGGACAGTTCCGCAATTATTTTTTCGGCCGCTTGTTTTTGTATGTCATTTTCATAAAAAATTACGGACCGGTATTGCGTACCAATGTCACTGCCCTGACGATTGCGCGTAGTCGGATTATGAATTAAGAAAAAAATATGCAAAATATCATCCAGGGTTATGTGCGCCGGATCATAGGTAATTTTTACCACTTCCGCATGGCCGGTACTGCCGCCGCACACTTGTTCATAAGATGGATTTACGGTCGTGCCGCCAGCATATCCCGAAACTGCCGATACTACTCCTTTGGTATGAGAATAGGCCGCTTCCACGCACCAAAAACAACCTCCGCCTAACACAATTGATTCTGGTTGCATAAAAATTTTTAACTAAAAATGATTGCCTATATAGCAATCATTTTATCATTTTAATCAATTATTTAATAGCGTCTGCGGAAATTTCTATTTCCACCGCTGCCGCCATGCGGTCGTCTTGGCGGAAAGTTGCCGCGGCGCTGATTTTCTTGTTCTTTAAAGAAACTTGGCGCGGCATTGGCTCGGCGAGGCGGCAAAACCGGCAACGCCATAATCGGAATAGTTTTTTTAATGAGTCTTTCAATTTGTCGTATGTCTCCGCGTTCATCCGGCGAGGCAAAAGAAATAGCCTTGCCTAAATTATCCGCGCGGCCGGTACGGCCAATACGGTGAACATAATCTTCGGAGTTATCCGGTAGATCATAATTTATTACAAGCGAGATGCCGGTTACATCAATACCGCGGGAAGCAATATCGGTTGCCACAAGCACTCGGTATTTTCCTCTCTTAAATCCCTCCAGAGCTTCCTTGCGCTGAGCCAGCGAACGATTAGAGTGGATTTCCGCGGCCGTATGGCCCATGCTGCGCACATTCATATTAATTCTTTTGGCGCCATGTTTAGTGCGGGAAAAAATCAACACCGAACCATTCGTTTCAGATAAAATTTTATCAAGTAATTGTGTTTTGGCATCTTTGTTTACAATAAACATTTCTTGTTCCACATTTTTTGAAGAAGTTCCAGCCGGAGCCACTTCAATGCGAAGCGGAATTTTCATATAGCGGCTGGCAATTTCGGCAATCGCTTTCGGCATGGTTGCTGAAAACATTAGCGTCTGTCTGTCGGTTGGCACCATTCCTAAAATTTGTTTGATTTGCGGCATAAAACCAATATCAAACATGCGATCGGCTTCATCAAGCACTACGATCTTCATTCTATTTAAAGTTAGATTTCTTTGATCGATATGATCCATTAATCTACCTGGAGTAGAAACTATAATATGCGGACCACGAGCAAGCATCTGTCTTTGCTGGTAAGCAGAGGCTCCGCCAATAAGAACAGCGGTACGAAGACCCAAGGGGCGGCCGATAGTTTGTAGAACTTGGTCAACCTGCAAGGCAAGTTCACGAGTAGGAAGTAAAATTAAACCCTGACCAGGACCTGTCATTTGGGACAAGATTTGGATCATAGGTATACCGAAAGCAAGTGTTTTACCAGTTCCAGTCTGAGCAATACCAACTATATCTTTGCCCTGCAAAGCTTGCGGTATACATTGGTGCTGAATAGGCGTAGGTACAACAAATTTCAACCTTTCTAGGTTGTCCAAAAGTTTTGGAGCGATGCCAAGATCGCTAAAACGACCTGGCGCTGGCGTGTTATGTGTCATCATATATTGATGTTAGTGACCCGATTAACTTATAGGGCCACATAATGACACATAAAGAGATCCGAGTCCTTGGCTTGCTTATAGCTTAGCCATTGATTAATGAAAAATTAGTATAACACAAAAACAGTCCTTTGTCAACCCTAGAACATAAAAAGCACGCCAATCGGCATGCTTTTTACTAAAAGTTTAGAAGTTGATTAGGAAAGGTGTTTGGAAACGAGTTTAGTCATTTCAAACATATTTACCATTGCTTTTCCGCCAAATACTACTTTCAAAGCATCATCGGCATTGATATTGCGTTTATTTTTTTGATCCTGAAGACCCTTTTCTTTAATATAAGCCCAGAGTTTTTTAACCACTTCAGAGCGTGGCATTGGACCTTTTCCCACTACTACAGCGAGTTCTGCGCTGATAGTCATCGGCTTCATGAAAGCCGCGTTTGCTTTTGGCATAGACTTTGTTTATGAATTAAATAGTTAAATTACTAGATATAATGATAGCATACCCTGCAAAAAATGCAACAAGGGGCTTATTTCATTTTAATATTTCGCACAACTGTCCATTGCATCACTGCAAACAGCACTACCGAAAGACCAAGAATAACCAAAAAAGAAAATAACGGATTTACATCGCTATAACCGGTAATGGCATAGCGGAAAAAATTAACATTGTGATGAATCGGGTTAAACAAACTCACTGTATTCCACGGAGCCGGTAATGTAGCCACCGGATAAAACACGCCAGCCAAAAATATCATAGGCTGCATCACAAACGTATTCATAAATGTTAAAGCTTCAAAATTTTTGGCCAAAAAACCAAACGCCACGCCAAGCATGCCAAATTCAAGGCCCGTTAAAAATAATGCTGCCACAAGCGCCAGCGGATGCGCGGGAATCCCCATGGCCGGAATAAACCAAACCGTGCCGACAACTGCGATAAGCACCGTAGTTACCCCACGAGTAAGAGCTGCAAAAGCATAGGCCACGCCAATTCTCCAGGCTGGAATTGGCGCAAGCTGTATATCTATCATATTGCCCAAATTTCTCGCGATTACAAGCGCAAATGATGGATTAGAAAAACTGGTGTTTACAATAAGCATGGCGAGAAGTCCTGTATATACAAATGTTAAGTATGGCAAAGAACCTATTTCACGTCCTGAAGTTACAATTCCAAACACACCTAAATATAGACCAATGGAGACAATCGGGTTAAATACGGTATCAATCCAAATTTTTTGGAATCGCTTTACTTCTCTGGCATACAGCGCCCACATGTTTGTTTGCATAGTTTTTTACAAAATACTAAATACTAATTGCCAGTCAATTTCAAAAAGATATGTTCAAGCGAAGCCGCTTCGGATCGGATTGATTTTAAATTATGATTGTAATGGCTGGTGAGTTTGGCCATATCGGTTGCTAAATCCGTAGTGATTGGAAATTCGTATTCCACTCCCACTTCCGAAACTCCGGCAAGCGGCGCGGCATTGCGGTCAAACAATTCAAAGTGAATTGTATTTTTGGAAAATTCCTGTTGAATATCTTTGAGCCGTCCGCTTTTAATAAGTTTGCCGTGATTGATAAGCGCGATTGATTCACAAAGCTGCTCGGCTTCTTCCAAATAATGCGTGGTAAACAAAATCGTTGTGCCTTCAGCATTAAGCCGCTGCACCAAACTCCAAATTTTTTGTCGCAAACTTACATCCACACCCGCGGTCGGCTCATCTAAAATCACTAGTTTTGGACGATGTAAAATTGCTTTGGCAACCATTAGTCTGCGTTTCATGCCGCCTGATAAATTACGCGCGCGTTCATGTATTTTATCTTCCAAACCCAAATCTTCCAACACAGTTTTAATCCTAGCTTTGCGTTCGCCGCGCGGCACACCATACATGCCGCTAAAATAATACAAGACTTCTTCCACCGTAAAGGCCATTTCCATGACAATTTCCTGCGGCACAACACCGATAAGCTGTTTAGTTTTGTTTGATTCTTTTACAACATCTAAACCAAACAATTCAATACTCCCCTGGTTTGGCAACAAGAGTCCGCTAATCATGTTAATAAGCGTAGACTTACCCGCTCCGTTTGGACCCAAGAGTCCGTAAATTTTTCCTGGTTCAATATCCAAAGAAACACCGTCTACGGCTTTAAACTCCTGGCCTTTAGGATTTTTAAAAATTTTAGAAACATTATTTATACGCAGCGGCAACATACAAGATAATTAATATAAGCACTTATTGTAGCACAAGAAAACAATTAAGACTAGGGTGTTATATAGAGAATTCATTAAAAATACGAACGCACCGATGGGTATCGGTGCGTACTAACTTATGAGCGACTCTTCGTCAGGGACGAGCGAGTAGCATCACTAGGGTTGAACCACTAATCGTTGAGGCAGTGGAACTTGGCAGGCGCGAGGCGGTCGTAGGTGTCCTCTGCCAGTCTGGCTGCGGGAGCATAGTAGTTGGGGTCGCAGCTTGCGTGGCTGCAGATCTCATCCACATCTGCTCCGGTCAGACGGACGCTGGTAGGACGCGACGTCAGGACTCCTTCCTGATCATCTCCTAGGTGTCCGGCACCGAGTGCATGGCCCATTTCGTGAGCCGCAACGTTCTGCATCATCCATGTGCACGAGGTGTTGGGAGGACAGGTACCGTTGCCGTAGATGAAGATGTTGTCCCCATCATACTCACCGGCCAACCAGTCGCTCTCGTCAGAACGCGCTCCTTCCCACAGATCTCTACCGTCTTGCGTTGGGTAGTTCTCGTAGATCCAGTAGATACACCGGACCCCGTTGTTCTCCCCGCTGCCGTAGAGACCGGGCTTCTCGCCATCGTAGGCAAGGAACTGGTTCTCGTTCTCGTATCGCGCGTTGGCGTTGATGTCGGCAATCGCGGCCTTGATCTGATCGATCTGAGGCTGATGCCAACCGCCGCAGGCATAGACCGTAATGGTCTGCTGCTTCTCCACCTCTTCTAGAGGCGGCGCTCCTGCACAGGCTGCCAGCACTGTGAAGAAGAACAGAAGAATGAAAGTCTTCATGGTCTTGTCTCCCCAGGCTAAGCCTGTTTTTTGGTTGTGTAAGAACGAAACTAGACACGATAATATACCCGCATTATACCACAAAACAGGGCTTTTGTCAAGCCCCTTACGCTATTATTTTGGCTAACTTTAGATAAAATTAGTCTTCATCTGCCAACTCAACCCCAGCCGGATCAAGGCCACGTTTGGCCGGGCCGTGCAAAAGAGAACCATCTTTATTAAACCTAGAGCCGTGGCATGGACAATCCCAAGTTTTCGCATCATCATTCCAGCCAATAGTACAGCCAAGGTGCGGGCAAACCGCCGAAAATGTTTGCACCTTTCCACCAGTTTTAACTACCGCCACTTTTTTACCCTCCAATTCCACCACCTCACCTTTGTCCTCCTGCAAATTAGCAAATTTTTTATCTTTTTTCATAATTGAAATGTTGGTTTTATTATTTTTTGGCCAAACCAAAGTTCGGTCGCAAGCAAACAAAGTTTGAAAAGAATTAGTTTTATTCATTACCAAATCCGCGGCTATGCTGCCACCAAAAAATCCTTGGGCTGTGCCATTGCCCGCCCAGCCGGTTAGAAAAATAACATTATTGCCATAAGCCGAATGCGGACCAACCAAAGGCAAGGTATCGGCCGTAGAAAAAATAGATCCTTGCCAGCTATTTATTATGTTAAACTGATTTTTCTCTCCCGCCAAATCTCGTAGCCACGTTTCCAATTTTTCATGCGGATTTCCTTTTGGTTTTGGTTCGTCTACAAACCAATCCTCGCCGCCCAAAAGAAATTCACTTTCCCCTACCGAACGAAAATAATGATATGGATCTAAATCGTCGCAAAAAAATCCATTTCGCAGCGGCGGCTGGCCGGAAAACTTTATATCAATGACATAACTTATAGAACTGCGAATAAGGCTAGCGACTTTTGAAAAAAATTTATTAGATGGAATACCGGTTGCAACGATAAGTTTTTCTGTCACTATACCCCCCTCTTTGGTTTTTAAATTGATTGTATCTCCCAAAGAAATATCTGTTACTTCGCTGTTTTCAAAAAATACCGCGCCATTTTTTACGGCCTTCTCCGCCAAAGCCAATAAAAATTTACGGATATGAAAAATACCGTCTGAATTATGCCTGCGATACGCTTGGCTTATTCCAACTCCCAACGCTCTGCTTGCTTTATCTTTATCTAACACCTCAAACCCGGAATCTTTTTCTTTAAGCCGATTAAAAGTTTTAGAAAAATCTGCTAATGATTTTTTATCTGTTTGCTTTGTAAAACAAAACGCATCAATATCCTGCCAGTCGCAATTAATTTTTTCTTCAACGATTGTTTTTTTAAATAAACTAATCGCAACATCGCTCGCCTCCCAAGCTTTTAAAGTCGCATCTATGTTTTCTAAAAACCTGGTGGCACAGGCGGTAGAGTAGCCTGAATCTCCGCTGCCAATCGTGCCCGCCTCAACCACGGCCACTTTAACTCCGGCTTTAGATAAAAAATATGCGGCCGAAACTCCGGCCATTCCCCCGCCGACAACAACCGCATCAAAATTATTATCGCCTTTAAGCGTCGGAAAACGCGCTGTTGCCGGAACATCTCTAAACCAATAAGAAGGCTCATCTGAAATTTTTGCTACCTCTTTGCCACACGAACAATGTACGCATTTTTTCTGTTTCTCTTTGCCGAGCCCGCCTGCAACGCTTGCGCCGGCATTACGGGCAGGCAAAAACCACAAACTGGCAACCAGATTTCCGACGAGCAGTCCGTATACTAACGGATCAAAACTAAATAAATTAAATGTACGAGTTAGATACGTCATAACCACTGCCGCCACCGCCACCAAAGCCGCATAAAATATTTCTTGTTTTTTATTAACAAAGATTGAAGTCAAAGGCTCAACCAGCATGACCGTAGCAAAGAAAAGCACTACTCCGGTAAGTAAATTGGCAGACAGCAGCCGTGGTAATAAATTTATAGTTACACCATCCGCAACAGATAAAACACTAAAGGCAGCCGCATACACAAGCAAAAATGTTCCGGTGATATGCCAGCGATTTTGCTTCCAAAGAATAATAAGCGCGGCCAAAACGATAAAAATAAATAACAAAACTGCTGGGTCAAACAAATTAAATTTTACGAGTGACGGCACTTGAGCTGCGGCCACAGCCCACCAAGCGGCAATGGGCGTAAAAATACCCACAATCGCCAAGGCGCTGGAGGCCGGATTAAACACGTGGCGATTTTTACCAAAATGAAGCATCTGTTTGGTGGCCACGGCCAAGAGCGGCAGAAGAATAATAAAAATCCAGCGCGGATTGGGTAAAGCGACAATCGCTAAAACAAATCCAGATATCCACGATGAAACCGGAAGATACCAAACTCGGTCGCGAACATAAGTCCAAAACAAATCGTACAATGAATAAAGCAATACAATTAAAAGACTGCTGCCAAACATTTTCAAATCTTTAAAATATAAAGATGAAAACAAAAGCAACAGGCCCAAATAAAAAACCATGAAATATTTAATCGGCAAACGATTCTTTAAACTGACCATAATCCGAGTTTTGCAAAATTACTACTTAACAATAACTGTGCCGCGCATGGAACCATGGAAAGAGCACGTATAATTATAGGTACCGGCCGAAGTAAACGTGTGGCTAAATGTTTGCCCAGAAGACATGGCACCGCTACTGAACGAACCGTTGTCGGCAGTGACTGTGTGTGGCGCGCCGTCGTTATTGGTCCAAGTTATAGTATCACCTGCGGAAATCGTAATACTGTTTGGTTGGAAAGAAAATCCAGCAATAACGGCGCTAACTTTTTTAGGCGCAGGCGTTGGCGCAGGCGTTGGAGTTGGTTGAGGAGTTGGAACCGGAGCGCTTTGTGTAGGCTGGTCTGGGGCGGTGGACGGCTCAGATTTGGTTGGCGCGGTATCGGTCGGCTTGCTTGCCGGTTCGCTGGCAGATGAAACAGCTGGGGCAGATGTTGGCAAACTTCCACCAGCTGGTTCTGACGAAGGCTGGCCTTGCGTAGGCGCAACTACGGCATCTGTATTTGTACTTGTGTCTGATTTAACACAACCGGCACCCATTAACACTACGCCTACGAGCGCTGCTAACAAAGAAAGTTTTGTTTTATACATAATAAAATTAATTAAAAAACACTTTTATATTATACACGCAAAATTATCTAAGGAAAAATCTATGGGTTTGCCTATAAGACAAACGATATAAGAAAGTTAAGGCAAACCAATATGCGCTATGCTCAAGGTTTATAAACCCGCGAAAATTAAACGGACTGGCAGTATAATCCCACAAACGATAATCAAGCAAAGACAGAGACACGATTCCGCCAAAAAGCTCTAGAACCACACATAAAATTGTGCCAACAAATATACTGGGCCAAAACTTTAATCTGGCAAATCTAAAAAGTACAAAAAGCATTACCGCGGCCATGCCATAGATAAGAGAAAAATATGGCACCAGTGTGCCGGGCGAGTATTTTCCAGCATAAAAAGTGCGGTAGGCAGTATCTATCCCCCAGCCGAAAATTCCTCCGCCAATAAAAATCTTTGCATATAACAATACCTGACGCATAGAGGGAAAAACTTATCGCGATTATTGTTTTTTAATTAACGTCTTATTCACCCACTGACCATCGCCAATTCTATACCAACCTGTCTTTTCTTCAAGAATACGAACAGTCATATTTTTATTTATTTTTGTAACTACGGAATATTTTGTAGCTGGGCCACTACGAACATTTAATCCATTGGTTGTCGGATTGCCTCGTCCAAGCAATGTGGAAGCTCCCATCATCAGCGGCAAGGTGCGGCTTGGTTCTACAAAATATTGTCCGGGTAAATTATAGCCACAGCTAGCGCTTCCTCCCCCATCTGCTTGCAATTGATTTTCTTCTGGAACTCCCGCGGCCGAAAGCGCACGACTGGCCTCACCCACCGTAGCCGATTGGCTGCAATAAATAACAAGCTCCTGTTTGTTTGGCATAACTCCAATAAACAAACGGGCCGTACCCACACCATCACTTTTACTAACATCGGGTGCCAAACTTTCAAACGCCTGATCACCGCTTGCGGTACCCACAAAAACATCCGCGTCAAATTGTTGGATATTGGCCCGACCAGTGCGGTTGTTAATGAGTAACATACGACGGGAACTCGCTATATCAAAATCCGGACGACTGCCGCTGGAAATAACGGTGGTGGTGCCAACCGTATATTTAAGCGCCATACTTAAATCGGATGTTGGCAAGGTAATATTAAAAAATGGCGCGTTCCAGACAAACTTATTATCTTTAGATACTCCCTTGCCCTGTTCGGCAACAAATCGCGGGAAGGCAAAATTATGATACGGACTTGCCACTGACACGGGCGGTGTTATAACGGGCGTAGAAGTTTGCGCGCTTCCAAATGGATCTTCAGTGGTAGTTGGAGTAACAACTGCTGGCGTTGAATACCCAACATCAATAGCAGTTACAAATGGGGCGTTAATTTGTCCCCAATCTAACGGTTCGCTGCTGGTGGAAAAAATAAATTCAATTTCGTTTTGGGGCAGATAAATACGAGTGATAAAATCCAACGAACCGTTACCGGCTGGTGCTTTAAAATAACTGGCAATTCCCTGCGCTTTAGCCCAGGTAATCGGCGTGTACCCTTCTGGTGTAGCCGGTTTCCAAGCGGCGGCACTGGCGCTAAGTGGAGCTAAAAGCAAAACGAAAAACGCAAAAAGGCTAAAAGATATTTTTTGCATAAAAAAATATTAAAAATTAGTTCTTGTATTATAACACAGAATAAAAAGAAAAGCTTAAATTTAGATGTAAAAGTATTTGACGTATAATTAATAGACTAAATCAAAAAAACAAGGCCCATCAGAACCTTGTTTTTTGAAGTCTATAATTTAAATTTATACCCAAGCGCCAATAATCGCGCCCGCGGCTAGCAAAGTAACTAACATATTCAAACTTTCCAACCAGAATAATGTTTTGTTTCCGCCCCAGAGCACATCACCAACTTTAACGGGCAAAACAAAACCAAACCACATGATAAAGCCGCTCATAGCTCCGTTTGCCCAACCAATCTGAGCAAAACCAACAATTATTCCGGCCAACACATAAAACATCACCAGACTGGCAATAAATTGCCCTGCATAGCTCATCCACATCTTTTTCTTCATGGCCGCCTGCTGTTCCGGCGTCCATTTATCCATACCCATAGCAGCCATAAACTTTTTGCCAAACAAAGGCCCATACCAAATACTGCCAATAACCATAGAGGCTACTGCAGCAGCTAATATCGCCCAACAATTAACGCTTGCCCACATACGAATTTTAAATTAAAAAATTAAACTAACGTAATAGATAAACTGATATAAAAAGCACTATAAAATTTATTGCCGACAGCACGCACCACGTGCAAAAAGCTTTCAACACTACTGCTTGCACATAAGTAAAGTACATTGAAAATAAAAAACCAATCGTAACAATGACTGTAATTGGCCAGAACGGCGCAAGCCCTTGGGTAAATAAAATAGAAAAAAATATAATACCCGCATACATAGCAAGCCCTAAAAATGCATTTGGGATGCCAAACATTCTGCTCTGCGGACTAGACTGCACTTTCGCGCACCATTCTGCTGGAAAGAACCAACAGGCCACCGGCGTCTTTTTTATGGCATGATAAGATAAGTATATGGTATCTAAAATTCCAATACCGGCAAATATGAAAATTAGTGTCAAATAGAGCGGCATAAATTTAAATAATAAATTATTCAGTAGTCTTTCCATCAAAATACTCTTCGTTAGTTTCGGCCTCTGCTTTTGTTTTAGCAATGACCCCGTCTTGATGGTTTGGTGGTGAATATAGAGTATATAATTTGAGCGGTTTATCAGAAGTAGTATTGATGATGTTGTGTTTTGTTCCAGCTGGAACGACAACTACAAATCCATCACTTATTATGTGTTCAACATCATCCAGAACTGCTTTCCCTTTGCCTGATTCACATCTAATAAACTGGTCTAACTGATGCACTTCCGCGCCAATATCCTCATTTGGTAGCAAACTCATCACAACCAGTTGACTGTTTTTAGCAGTATACAAAACTTTCCTAAAATAATCATTCCCTAAAGAAATTTTTTCTATATTTGCTACATATCCTTTCATAGAAAATATTGTGAATTATTAAATTTTAATTTAACACACTTATACTCTATTATTTATAGTACCTTTTTAGATTACTTTTGTCTATTTAGTTCTAATCATACGCCATATATCAAAATAACCGCTTAGGGTTAAGCGGTTATTTCGGTCTGTGCAGGCCCGCTCGGATTCGAACCGAGAACCTCGGTTTTGGAGACCGATGTTTTACCATTGAAACTACAGGCCTAATGGCACAAGAGCCCCGCTAAGCGAGGCCCTCGTGGGTTTTACTTGGTTTCTTTATGAGTCGTGTGCTTCTTGCAAAATTTGCAGAACTTTTCCAACTCCAAACGATTCTTCAAAACTCTTTTATTTTTGTTTGGAAAATAGTTCATACGTTTGCATTCCGTACACTCCATTTTCACCCTATTATCTTGTGACATAATATAAATAAATTATTTTTAAAACTCGACTCGAGCCGTTGTCGGGAATTGAACCCGAGACCTTTTCCTTACCATGGAAATGCTCTACCATCTGAGCTACAACGGCAGTTGTGGGTGGAGTAGGATTCGAACCTACGAAGGCGGAGCCAACAGATTTACAGTCTGCTCCCTTTGACCGCTCGGGAATCCACCCATTTACAACACACTATCGTGTTGCTCTGAGCCGTCTCGGGGATTCGAACCCCGGACCCACAGTTTACAAAACTGTTGCTCTACCAGCTGAGCTAAGACGGCACTTCACTGGCCTCGTCATGCCAGTCTTTATATTTTATAAATTCTATCTTTAAGGCTATGTAATTTCTGATTTTCGGGATTGACTAACCGCAAATCGCCATACGCCTTGATAGCTAATGGCTTATCGCCGCATATTATAGCAATTTCAATCAGGAAGTCAAGGTACTTTGGATTTTGAGGTTCTAGCTCTACAGCCTGCAATATGGACTCTTTAGCCACCTGGGGCTGGCCAACCTTTAACAGCAGTTCGGAAAGGTGGAAAAACCGAGGTGAAAACGAATCATTGACCAAAACCGCCCGTTGGTAATACTCTATCGCCTCTTCCAAATCGCCCTGACTTTCGGCAATTTCAGCTAGTTTTACGAGGACACTGTCATCATCCGGCTCCATTTTGATAAGGAACTGATACGTTTGCCTGGCTTCTTCTACGGAATTTTTAGCTAGATATGTATCGCCTAGTCCTCTATACGCGCTCGTGGATTTAGGGTCATTTTTTATGGCTGTAATAAATCGCTCTTCGGCTTGATCGTAATTTCCCTCATTTAAATGCTGCTCGCCCTCAATTATTAACTGTGATAATTTTTCTTCTTGGTTTTCCACCGGCAGAGCTTCATTCTTTAATTTTGTTTTTAATACCTGTTCGTGATGCAGCATGCGTTCAATTTTACCGACATAAATTCTAAATTGCAGCTGCAGTTTGCCCCACAATGCTTTGCGCAGCGGCCCAAAGATTTTCACGATCTTTTTTTTGAGCAAACTTGTATTTTCTTCAATGCGTTTATTTATAATCTCCTTTTTCTTGCGATATATTTTTTCTTCCTGCAAATTTTTAATATCTAAATTGGCGAGCTGCGGAAATTTATGAATAACAACAAACACGACTACTCCCAAGGCAACGGCACCGATTATTAAAAATATCGCGGACAACATATATATTTATCTAAAAGAATCTACAATCGCTTCCCAGCTTTCCATGTTTGCCGAGGCTGCGCCGACAAGCACGCCGTTAATATTTGGATTATTTAAATACTGTTGCACGTTTTCCGGACGCACGCTGCCGCCATAGAGAATCACAGGCGCAATACCGGTTAAGGCTATGACTTGTTTTTTGATCAGTTCATGCATGCGTTCGGCTTCTACCGGATCACAGGCCTGGCCGGTGCCGATTGCCCAAACAGGCTCGTAAGCCACAATAAGCTCTCTGTTTTCAGGCCAGGCAATAGTATGGAACGCAGATCTGATTTGAGTTTCAATTGTCTCTTCAGTTTTATTACTCTGTCTTTCATGTTCTGTTTCACCCACACAAATTACGGGCACAAGACTCGCGGCCAGCGCGGCTTCTACTTTTTGTCTGACCTCGTGATTGGTCTCATTAAATATATGACGCCGTTCAGAATGACCCACCAGCGCGTAGGTACAACCCGCGGCTTTATACATAAGGGCTGAAATTTCGCCGGTATAACCGCCTTTATCTACCCAATAAACATTTTGTGCGCCGACACTAATAGGCGTATCTTTTAAAGTTTTAGATACATCGGACAGCGCCAGAGCGCTTGGAAAAACCGCCATAACAATATGTTCCGGCAGCGTTAACTTTTTCGCGAGCGCCAAAGCCAATGCCTCACTTTCACTGTGATCCAAGTACATTTTCCAATTGGCGAATAAATATTTTTTGTCGCTCATATTTATCCTATTAAAGGTGAATTATTTTTAAATAAAGTGAGTTAGTGTTTTAACAACTCTAAAACTTTGGCTTTGTTCATTGGGCTGATAACGGCAAAACGAGCTTGGCTCATATTAAATATTTTATTAGCTATTCGTTTTACATCCGCGGCTGTAACCTTATTTATTTTTTTCACCACTTGTTCGTATGTTTGAATTGTGTCGGCAAACCAAAACTGCTTGGAAAACCATTGGGCCTGGGCGCTGGAATTTTCCATTGATAATTCCATGCGTCCGGCAATATTGCTTTTCGCATCCGCCAGTTCTTTAGCCGAAACTGTTTCTTTTTGAATTTTTTCTAACTCGGTTTTTATCACTTTCACGGCATCCCCCAGTCTGGATGGATCAAGACCGGCTTGAATACTGGCAATACCGACATCTTTAAAAGATCCGGAATCAGTACGAACCACATACGCTAAACCTCGCTTTTCGCGCACTTCCACAAACAGTCGCGAACTCATGCCGCCGCCTAAAATATTTAAGAGCACCGAGAGCGCGTATCTGTCTTTATCATTATAATGAAGACCGGGAAAACCCATAATCATCTGCGCTTGATCCAGTTTTCTTTCGGAAACCATGACTCTGTCAGCCAACGGCAGCGCTTTATTGCTCCAGACAAATTTTTTAAATTTATTTTTTAATTCTTTTTCCCCGGCGCCGGTAGGAGCATTAAAACAGTTGAGGGCTTTTTTTAATTTTGACTCATTTATGTTACCGGCTACCACAAGCACCATATTGCCCGGGAAATAATAATTCTTATAGTATTTCCATAACTGCTCGCGACTTACACCGCGTACGGTTTCCGGCGTACCGCCGATATCCCATCCGAGCGGATGATCATCGCCAAACATTACGCGTTCGGACAAATTTTCCACGGCCATTACGGGATTATCTTCATACATGCGAACCTCCTCCACGATCACGCCTTTTTCCTTTTCTACTTCTTCGGTTTCAAATTTAGAATTAAAAATTATATCTGCCAGCCAATCAAAGGCTTTTTCCATATTTACTTCACCGGTTTTTACGTAATAACCGGTGTAATCTTTGGAAGTAAACGCGTTATACTCCGCTCCAAACGCGTCCAGTTCACGGGTGATTTCCAAATGAGTCGGACGTTTTTTCGTGCCTTTAAACATCATGTGTTCCACGAAATGGGAAGAGCCTGACATTTGTTTTTGCTCATAACGGGAACCAACCGGAAACATAGCCATGATAGTAAGGGCTTTGGTGCCGCTAACGGGAACCTTGATAAGCGTAATGCCATTTTTTAATTTGGAAATTTTGTACATACGTTAATTATCAAACTTTTCTTTCAAATAATTTTTTAAGTCTTCCATAGCTATTCTTTCTTGGGCCATAGTATCTCTATCTCGCACCGTCACTTTTTTGTCTTCCAGTGAATCAAAATCAAGCGTTACGCAATATGGCGTACCGATTTCATCCTGGCGGCGATAGCGTTTGCCGATACTTTGGGTTTCGTCATATTCCACCGAGAAATCTTTGCGCAAGTTTGCTGCCAACTCTTTGGCTACGCTAGATAATTCTTCTTTTTTGGATAATGGTAACACTGCCACTTGAATTGGAGCCAAATGTTTTGGAAACTTCATTACGATACGCGCTTCAGTTTCGCCTTTTTCGGCGGTTGGCGCTTCTTCTTCATGATAGGCTTCAAGCAAACATACCAAGAGCATACGATCTATACCAAAGGTAGGCTCTATAACGTGAGGGACAAATTTTTCGTTTGTTTCCGGATCAGTATAGTGTAAATCCTGGCCGCTGACGGTTTCATGCCGGGATAAATCAAAATCCGTGCGATAGGCAATGCCGTGGAGTTCTTTGACGCCAAACGGATATTTATATTCAATATCAACCGTGCGTTTGCTGTAGTGCGCTCGTTCGCCATCCGGGATTTCATGCCAAACTAAATTATCCATATTTATTTGCATAATATCCTTCCACCAGCGCTTTATTTCTCCCAGCCACATTTCAAAAACTGTTTCCCAATCTTTTGGGCTGATAAAATACTCAAATTCACCGATTTCAAATTCACGAGTGCGGAAAATAAAATTGCCCGGCGTGATCTCGTTGCGAAAATTCTTACCAATCTGGGCAATACCAAATGGCAAACGACGGCGAGTAACATTTAAAATATTTTTGAAATTTACGAACATGCCTCCCGCGGTTTCCGGACGCAAATAGGCTGTGGTAGATGAGTCCTCGTTTACACCCAAATATGTTTTAAACATCAAATTAAACGCCTTTGGTTCTGTGAGCGCGCCCTCACAATCCGGACATTTTAGTTCGGCAATTGTTTTAGCATTTTCTTTGTCATACCCCGGCTTGGCGCTCGCTGCTTCAAGTAAATGATCGGTGCGGAAACGGTGGTGGCATTTCTTGCATTCCACCAGTTCGTCGCTAAAATTTTGTAAGTGTCCTGACGCTTCCCAAACCTTGGGATTCATAATAATAGCCGTATCAAGCGGTACCATATCTGCTCGCTGCTGCACAAAAAATTTCCACCAAGCTTTTTTAATATTTTGTTTAAGCAAGTGTCCCAGCGGGCCATAATCCCAGCTGTTTGCCAAACCGCCATAAATCTCGCTGCCCGGGAACACAAAACCGCGCCGTTTGGCCAGAGATACTATTTTATCCATTAAATCGTTTTGTTCTGACATATACCTATTGACAGTTGCTAAAATTATGTTTATACTATTGGCTCCGGCATTGTAGTAAGTCAACGGGCGTTTACCTGACAGCCGCGGGATTCCCCCCTCCCAAGGCAAGGTTGCCCTTACGACACTCTACTTTGCCGGACTTTTTTTTAAATTATTATACCAAAGTTTTACTAAACAAAAAAGGCCTCTGTAGGCCTTGGGGTCCCGATTCTATCGGGATGGTTCCACCCAAGTTTTTTTCGCTATTCTCAGCGAAAAACACTCTTTTGAATTACAGCTTACTCCAAAGGCGCCAACCTTCTTCATCGCTTGCCGAACTCTGTATAAATTATACCTAAATTATGCAGAATAGTCAATTTATATCTTTAGTGACTTCGGCAGCCACATCAATTAGATCGGCAAATTCTTTTTCCGACAATCCAAGCTCTTCGGCCGTAAACTTAAAACCTCTTTGCATATTAAGAAATTTATTATAAAAAGCATTTCTCACTCCAGCCTCTTCCCAAGGAACTTCTTTTAAGGCTAACTTCAAAAAACCGCAAGTCACTTTACGGTTAAGCATATCTAATTCGTTTGAGGAAAGTCCTAAGTCTTTCAGCTCAATTCCCTGTTCTTTGAGTACACCGAGAGATGTTTTGACAAAAGTTGTTAGATTATCTCCGGCTCCATGCCCCGGAGCGATGATTTCCCTAAACCGCGCGGCGTAATATGCTTTAAGCAATTCTTTTGCCTTATACTCTAAATTTTCCAACATATCCGTATACATACCTGCTGCCGGATCTTTTTTCTGGGTTTTGCAGAACTCAAGGGACTTTACCACTAAAGTTAACACCTCTTTAAAACCATCTAAAACACTGACGTTTTCTAAGTAACCGGGAAGTTTACCAAGCATGTCTTCTACCTCTTTGATCCTGTTTTTAATGTCTTGCTCCCGCTCCGCATCCTGTTTCAAAAAGTCGCCTTTTTCTGACATATATTAAATTGTATTTATTTCAGCTTCTTTCTTTTCGGTAATTTCTTTTACTTTGTCATTATATTCTTTAACTGTTTTATCTAATTCTTCTTCCAAGCGATACTTTTCATCTTCGGTAACTTCGCCTCCATCTTCGGCGGCTTTTACCATTTCTTTTATTTCTTCACGCACTTTACGCAAAGCAATTCTGGCCGCTTCTTCTTTTTGGTGCAAAACTTTTATGAGTTCGCCTCTGCGTTCACTGGTAAGTTCGGGCAAAAATATGCGAATTTGACTGCCGGTGTTTACCGGATTGATGCCTAAACCGGAATCACGCACCGCTTTTTCTATGGCTTGCAGAATACTTTTATCCCATGGATCAATATTTACGGTTTTGGCGTCCGGAATAGTAATAGAAGCCAAAGATTTTAAAGTCTGATAGGTACCATACGCTTCCACGGAAATATCCTCAACGATGGCTGCCGAAGCACGACCAGTACGAAGACCGGAAATATCTTCTTTAAAAAAAGTAATAGCCTTTTCAAAATCCCCCTTAAAATCTGAAATTTGCATACGGTTTTATAATGTTGTAAATCCTAAAAATATAGTTTTACCATTTTCTTTATTTATGAGCAGTTCTACCGGAATGGAATTAGTCGGTAGTTTTTTGGTTACCCAGTTTGCGCCGCCATCGCTCGTTTTATATAACGTAGACCGAATATTTTGATTGTTGTCTCCCAAGATTGTACCCGTGTAATACATTTCGGCAAGATTTTTTGGGTTCTGGGCAAAACCATAAATGTTTACACTGCCCGGCGGAGTAAGTAATTTTATCTCGCTCCAGCTGGCGCCGGCGTCTGCTGAGCGCAAGATACCATACTTGGAAATCCAGAACAAGTGATCTTTTTGGGTGGGGCTAAATACAAAACGGTAAAAACTCATGCTGCCGTTAAAATTTTCAAAGCCGGTGCTGGCGCTTGTCCAAGTTACGCCTTCATCTTCGGAACGATATAATCCGGTTTCATAGGCTGCGGCATACAATCGTCCGGGATTAAATGGGTCAACTGCCAAATGCCGCAATTGAAAATTAAAACTATGCACCAAACGCCAACTGGCTCCGCCGTCTTTACTCCTAAAAATATCACCGCCCGACTGGGCCCCGTACACTATTTTTGAATCGGTATAATCAACCGCAATTGCGGCCATGCGCTGTGTGGGTCGCTCTTCAGAAAAAACGAGTTTCCAACTTCTCTGGCAATCGGTAGTTTTATAAATATGAGCGCCATCACTTGCGTAAATTGTACATTTATCGGTTGGGTCCACCGCTAAGGCGTAGATATATTTACCCGTCATAAACGGGCTTGCTTCCCAAGTGTCGCCATTGTCATAGCTATAATATAAACCCTGTCCTCGCGTACCCATATATAATGCTTTTGGATCGCTTGGGTCGGTAAACATTTTATATACCTTAGCACCCGACAAATTCTTTATGCCTTGCGCGGTAACCAAAGTATTTTTTTGCTGCCAGGTTTCACCGCCATCATTTGATGTAAACGCTCCCATCGGCCCTTGCGCGCTACCGGTAAATTGAATACAACCGGCACCGGTAAGCACTACGGCCATAACAAGCGCCGACAAGACGTATATTTTTTTAGACATAACCCATCAACTTAATGATAATAATATTTGTTCTATAACTAATTTTGGATTTATATTTTGCGCGAGCAACATTTGTGATTTTTTAAAATTATCTATAAGTCCCACCATTTGCGATAAAGACAATTTGCTTTTGGCAATGATTTTATTATCTCTGTTTGCCAGTTTGTCTAACATAACATCGCGCCATAGCACTGTCCAGGTTTCCAGCACACCTTGTAATTTCTCTCCGGCGCGCGTACTTTCGTCTTTATCGTTAAATAAATCATCCACGCCTTTAATTTTTTTAAAAAACGGCTCGCCAACTATTTGTTCCCATCGCTCTAATTCACCCTTAAACTGCTCGTGCAACGCCGGATCAGCGCATAAATCAATAGCTCGTCCCGGTCTGCCCCATGATAATTTGGCGGCTTCGCTCGCGATCTTTTTATCATTTCCCAATTTTATTAAATTCTGCTCAATCTCGGATTCGCTTACCAGTGGAAAATATATTATCTGGCAACGCGAGCGAATTGTAGAGAGCAGCTTGCTATCATCGGCCACAAGTAAAAAAAATACTCTATCGTTTCCCGCTTCTTCCAAAATTTTTAAGAGTGCGTTTCCGGATTCTTCGTTAAGCAGTTCGGCTTCATCTATGATTACCGACTGATGGCCGCCAAACCAAGACTTGCGTCCCAAACGCTCTTTAATGCTGCGCGCCTGGGCAATAGAAATTTCTTTTTTTAATTTTCCGGTTTTTTCGTCAACTTGACGGGATAAATAATAAAAATCGGGGTGGGTGTCTAATTTGGCTTCGTCTACTTTTAACAATGTAGCTGAAAAATATCTAGCCACGGTTTTTTTTCCAACTTGTTCCTTGCCCACGAAACAATATGCCTGCGACAAAGAATTTTTGGCGATAAGGTTTTCAAAAAAAGAAATAATTTTACCGTGCCCGATAATAGACATACAAATTTCCCAAACTCTATATTCTGCATTCTTAAGCTATTATACCACAAATCCACCGTAATTTATTTGGTTGCCAAAATACTGCGTTTATAATTTTCCAAATTGTCCAACGCGATGCCCGTGCCTTTGGCCACGCAGAGCAATGGCTCTTCGGCCACATAGGTAGCCACACCCGTAGCTTGAGCAATGAGTTCGTTAAGATTTCGCAGCATAGCCGAACCGCCGGACAAAATTATGCCCTTGTCTATCACATCCGCGGAAAGTTCCGGTGGGGTTTTGTAAAGCACGCCTTTTATAGCTTCGGTTAAATTTCCCAACTCATGCTGCAAAGCTTCGGTAGTATCATCGGAACTAACAAGTATAGTTTTCGGCAAACCGGTAATCATATCACGGCCTTTTACTTCCATGGTAAGCGGCTTTTCCATATACATGGCCGAACCAACTTTGATTTTTATTTCTTCCGCTGTTCTTTCGCCGATGGCCAAATTATATTTATGGCGAACATATTCCATGATAGCTTGATCAAACTTATTGCCGCCCACGCGAGCCGAACCCCAGGAAACTATTCCGCCCAGAGAAATCACGGCAATTTCAGCTGTGCCGCCGCCAATATCTATAATCATATGACCCGAAGCCGCGCCAATTGGAATATCGGCGCCAATTGCGGCCACCACCGGTTCTTTAATGATATATGCGGCGCGCGCGCCGGCAGCGATGGTTGCGTCAATTACAGCTCGGCGTTCGGTGGAAGTAATCCCAGCCGGCACGGCCACCATAACTTCCGGACGAAACAAACGCACACCGCCCAAAGCTTTATTTATAAAATACCTAAGCATGGCTTCGGTGGTATGGTAGTTGGCAATCACACCATCTTTAAGCGGACGTTCGGCCAAGATCGCGTCCGGAGCGCGCCCAATCATATCTTTAGCCTCAACTCCTACGGCGAGCACTTTGCCATCGGCTTTAGATATGGCCACAACACTGGGTTCATTAATAACAATTCCTTTTTTTGGAACATATACAAGCACATTAGTCGTACCCAGATCAATGCCGATTTTTTTTATAAACATAACGAGTGAGTGAAATGGATGAATTTATTCAGACATTTTCGAGCGAGTTTTGTTTATATGCGGCTTTAAGCCCATATAAACATAGTAAATTTTTTAGTTAGCCAAGCCTACTTCTATAGTACGATCAACTGTCAAATCCGTTTTATAATTATATTTTTGATCGCCAATATTTTCTTGAGCTTCACTTGGGCTTGCTGATACGATATTTTTACCAAAATTAAGGTTGAGCGTCAATTTATCCGCGATCGTTCCTAATTGTTTTTGCACAAGCAGATTATACGAATTGTTTTTTATTTGCTCAGCTACTTGCGGCGCCACATAAAACTGCCAGGCGAGCTCACCGGTTTTGCCCGGTTCAATGGAAATAAATGCGCCAAACCACTGCCGGCCATTTTCCATTCCCTGATCTACAACTCCGGGCTCGATTGATCTGTCTGCTTTCATACTGCCGGAAACCGAAATAAATTTACTGCCTTCAGGCAAGAAAACCCTGGCATACGTTCTGTATCTCGTTGTAAATTTCGTAAAGCTGCCATTATTTTTATATTTCATTTTCACCGTGCCAACATATTTATCCGTGCCGCTTGGCGCAACCGAATACGATAATTCTTTATCCATGACCTTATCGGTTTTAAGCGCGGCCATATTGGCATCCGCCCATAATATATAATCTTTTTTATCCTGTTTCATTTCTCCGCTCCAACCTCGGGCTACCAAAATTTTTTGTATTTCTAAGTCCGTGGAATACGCCAATATATGTTTCTCCAGCAACATGCGCTGGCTTAAAGCAAAATAACTGGACCAGTGTTTAAACAAATCGCCGCGAATACGAGCTAAAAGCGCATGGCTTAAATCGGCTAAAATTTTCTTGCGCTCGTCAAAATGCAAACCATCTTCGGCAAAACCAAATTCCACTTCATACTCCAATTTTTCCGTAAAGTTGTCCGCGTTAAATTCTTCGCCATTTACGGTAATCGGCCCGCTGATGCGCAAAATTTCTTCAAGTAGAGTGGGTGTAATGCCGATTACGCCAGTAATTTCTTCGGCCGCAATACCTCGTTCTTTTTTAAACAAGTCCAGTGATTTCATGGAAGAGGCTGCAAAATCCGGCGACCAGTTACTGTCCCTAAAACCCCATCTTTTGACGAGCACATATTTTTGCAGCGGTTCGGGCGGCACGGACTCAAAATCTTGCGGCGCCTGGTTATCTAAAATTTCAGTTCCTTCCACTTTTAAAATATGCGGTATGCCTTTATCAACTCGCACGACGCTATAGGCGCCGATAAATCCCCCGCCCGGACGAATTTCAGTATTGTTTAAAAATAACACCAAATAGCTCTGCGGTTTTTCAAAACCCAATACTTTCGGAATCAGGATATTTTCTGCCGGATCAGAAACAACCGTTTCGGCAACCTTTTTTATTACAGCCGATTGCAATCCGCCTTCGGAACGAGACCAGCGCCACAGCCCCAAAGCGCCGATAACAACTATCGCAAAGAGTGAAATAAAAATTATTTTTTTTATCATATGTTTAGTCCATATAAACGAAACTAACTTCTCTTTTTTACGGAAACGTTAAAACCAAGGTATTTGCCAAACATGAGATGAGTAACCGCGTCCAGACAAGGCAGCGACGAAAAGAAAATAAGCGATATCGGCAAAAGAAACCATTGCAGAATCATAAATAAATATCCATGACGCGGGTGATTTTCCGGACGTGCCGGTAAAATCAACATGCTCATTACGGCTGAAACGAGCAGCCCGAGCATAGCCAATGTCATCAGAATTTCTAAAATATTGGGGGCATTAAAAAATAAAGCGCTCTGCCGAACTTCATTCCCCGCCACCCACAGAGGCAATCGGCCAATGAGGGTGATAAGAATTGCCACCACCGCCCAACTCCACTTGCCCTCCCATTCATGAAACAGCGCTGATACTTTTTTAAACCAGGGAATTTTTTTATTCTGGCGGAATTGCCACAATAAATACGGAATATGTTCCGTGCCCCAGGCCCAGCGGCGCTGCTGCAAATATAAATTTTTCAAACTGCGCCACCACGAGTCGTCGCGCACCGTATCCATAGATACGGGAATATACAGTGGCGTGACTTCATAATCTCCATTATACCGCAACCAGCATTGATAAAAAATACGCGAATCTTCGCTGACAATGTCCTTGCTATGCCCCCCGCAATCCATAATCGCTTTAAAACTCATGCTGTGCGAAGAAAATGTAACCAGGCTGTCTAACCTGGCCAAGCTAAACAACATCCAAAAACTGGTACCGAAGGCCATGATACGGATAATGGCCGGCGACTCCCACAAATTATTATTATATAAAGTGAGCGGTTGGAACGAACTGTGATCCGGTCGCGGATGGCTATTATACAAATACGCCAGATGCGCGAAGTATTCGCTATGCACAATCGTATCAATATCAAAAACCGAAGTAATAATATCTATGTACTCCCAGCCGCGCTGGTCGGCATATTTCTTAAATTCCCATTCGGCATAGTGAATATTGGAACCTTTCCCCGGAATTTCATCGGGCAAATTTTCCGGATGCGTATAAAAAATTATATCCGCGAATTTTCCCGAATAATTCTCAACAACTAATTTTTGTATGCTTTGTGAGTGTTCCAGTTTTCTAGCCTCGCCGGAAATTACCAGATAGGTTTTGCTGGCTGGAAAGCTGGATTTTAAAAAACTATTCAACGTCGGCGCCACTACATCCCAACTTTCATTATACAGAGGCAGAAAAACGACATTCTTTCTTTTTTCCCAATCTGGAAATTCGGCTTTAAGTTTTTCAAACCAATTTATTTTTATGGCCTTGCGGAAGCGCCTCCAAGACAAAAACAAATAAAAAGAAAAGTATGATACGCGGATAACCCAATACACATCAAAGACCAGAATAAAATAAATCATCCATAACGGCTTGGCAAAGGATAAAATAATGGTCAAAAAAATCGTAAGCCAAATACTTAAGCCCGGTAACATTTCGTACAGACGATACCTGTGATAATTTGAGATCATACCTGGTTATTTTTTCCTTGTATATGAGCCTCCGCGCTATATTCGGGCATCACATACTGTCCGGCCTTAGCCTCTTTGGCCTTAGCTGAAGCCGCCCGCTGGTCAAAATTCTTTTCTAATTTTATAACCGGAATATGCAAGCCATAAGCTAAGGTGTTAGCCAGAGTTACGGCCAGCCTAGTGGCTGTAAACCTTCCCACACCCATCACCACGCCCACGCATGTAATATCTTTTACAGATAGGTTAAGGTCAGATAAAAACTTGTCCAAACAAACGAGCAAATCATCACTCTGTTTCGTTTTAAAAACCTTTGATCTAATATTGTGTCCGGAAGTTTTTTGTTTTGACGAAGCCGCGGTTCTTTTAAAAACACCTTGAACAAATTTATTATCCATTTCAGCATAGAACACACCCCTATCGTCTTCGGTATTGTCAATAACAAGCAGCATAGCCGATTACATTTTATTTATTTCGTCAATCACTTTTACATACTTGCCTTCAAAGATGCTATATAAGAATTTATCGCCAATTTCACGACGATCGTTTAATTCTTTTTCACTCATGATTGTATAGCGAAGCGACTTGCCCAGCTTTTTCTCAAAATCAGCCACCAGCTTTGAAACCAAAACCGGTTTTATTTCTCCCACGAGTAAAATATCGGTTTCCGCGTTTTTAGCATCCGTAAAGCAACCGGTAAACAATAGTAATTTCAGCTTGCCGGCTTTGCTCTTTAAGAGTTCAATCAGCTCACGCTCATACAGTATTTGCGCCTTAAACAACAGGGCTTTAAGTTCCGCATACAGCAAACAAGCGGTATCTAATTTATAATATTTTGAACGGCCAGTACCGGATTGTTCGGCAGAATCGGTAATTTCGGCAACCGTAGGCATAATAATACCCACTTTTTCCAAATTACTGAGTTCGCGCCTGACCGCGTTAAGCTGGGATTCAGCCAGTCTTGCCAGTTCGCGCACATAAAATGGCCGATCCGGAGAATGGAAGAAAATATGCAAAAGTTTTATCCTCGTCTTTGAACCAAAAAGTTGTTCAAGCATATCGCTAAGGTTGGACTAAATAAGAAAATCGTAATAAATAGCTTTACTATTTTACGCCGTTTATAGTATAATTATTAAAGAAGAAAAAGTCAAAATACCATGGATAAAACACTACACTTACATGAATTTTTCGTGGAAGGAAACAACCCCGAAGAATCGCATGTCTTATTAAATATCACCGAACCCTCTACTTCAGCCGAAAGAAGCAAGGGCTATTTTTTCGTAATCTGCGAAATAAACAACGGCGACACCAAATATATCGCCAAGATGCAAAATATCATAGATGAGATAGAAAATAGTTACTACGAAATTCCAGATCAAGAATACCAAACTGCCTTAGAAATCGTCTTAAACAAGGTCAATCAAGAAAACATGTCCATGATCCAGCCAGAGATTGGCTTGCATTGCATTGTGGGCGCGATTCGCGAAAATGATATTATCTTTAGCTTTTACGGGCATCCGCAAATGGTGCTTTTCTACAAAACCAAAGACGGCCTATACAAAAAAATGGATTTGGTAGAAGAAAATAAATCTACCGAAAACTCGGAAAACAATCAGCTGTTTTCCCAAATTGTTCAGGGAAAAATCGGCCCCAACGATTTTTTCTTTGCCGGTACGCCAAATATTATAAACTACTTCAATCATGACCGCCTGCAAAAAATTATTACCACCCGCCCGCCGCGCCAAAGTTCCGAACACTTGCAGCGAGTATTGTCCGAACTTCAAAACAATATTTCATTTGGCGGCATCATAATTAACCTGCAAAAAAGTACGGAGCCTATTCCAACTCCAAGAATCTCTCCTGTTAAAAAAGGAGAATCCGCCCGCTCATTAAAGAGCTTGTTTAGCACTGAACAAAATACAGCGAGCATTCTCTCTCCGTCTTTACTGCCAAAATTTCAAGACAAAGTAAATAACGCCTTTACCGATCAAGAAGAGCCTGAAATGATGCAGCCAAACCCAACCGGCTTGCGCGCCAATACCGAAATTACTTCTTCACACTTACGCGCCAGACAAGACCGGATACGACCGGCGGCTAGGCCTAACACCCAGGAAATAATTAAAAAAATAATATTTATTATCTGGCAAATCATAAAATACACGGGCCGAGCAATTATGATTCTCTTGCTTTTTATTGGCACTGTATTTTCCACGCTTGGCAGAAACGCGATGTTATTATTTTTCGTGGTTACCAATTACCAAAATAGACGCCGCAACATTTTGACTCAGTGGGGCAACTGGTGGCGCAATCTAAAGAATAACCTTAAGCAACTGCCGCTTATTACCAAAGCTTTGCTTATTGTCTCCATAATTTTAGTACTCGTATTTACCGTTGGAATCGTGTATGTGAAAAATAAACAGAAAAAAGAAGCTCGTGTAAAACAATCCATGCAAATCGCTCAGATGATACAAAATAAACAAGATGAGGCCGAGAGTTCTTTGGTATACGGCGATACGGATACGGCTATAACCAAACTACAAGAGGCTGAAGAAATTCTCACCACTCTCCCTTGCGAGACAAACGCTGAAAAAGCAACGTGCCAAAACCTAAAAACCCAGCTAGTTGCCTTACAATTAAGGGCTCGCCATATCACTCTGGTCACCCCGCAGCTTCTGGCGGATTGGAATACGCTCGCTCCCAACAACCAAATGGAAAACATCTTCCTGCTTAACAATAAAATTTACGGATTTGGCAAAACTAACTCCGACATCTTGGCCTATGACATGCTGACCAAAGAGTCACAGCTCACCAGTCCAAACTTATCTGTAAACAACTTTATTACAGTTTCCGTACCAAAAGAAAATGATTACGCGGTACTACTGTATGACAACCAACACGTGGTACAGTTCCAACCAACGGAGAATTCCTGGAAAAAGGTAGATATCTCCTACCCTGCTCAAAATGCTAACATTTCTAGTTTGGCCGTATATAATCGCAGACTCTACACCCTGGACGCTCAAAACAATAAAATCTACCGCCATGATTCAATTAAAACCGGCTTCTCCACGGGCAAAGAATGGACCCAAAATAACACGACGGATATTAAATCCGGCATTGATATGTCTATAGACGGCGATGTCTTTATCTTAGGCAAGAACGGCAGTATTTATAAATTTACCAAAGGCCAAACACAAAACTTTAATCTTTCCAAAATTGATCCGCCGCTCACTTCGGCTGATAAAATTTGGACATATAATGATCTTAACTATCTTTATATTTTAGACAGTGCTGGCAAAAGAATTATCATTGCGAATAAAACCGGTGAATTTAAATCCCAAATTACAGCCAGTGAATTTGTCCATCCTACGGGTATGATTATAGATGAGCAAAAAAAGATTGCTTATATTATAGACGGCAACAAACTATACCAGATTGGGTTATAATTGCTAAGGACGAAACAAATAAAATTTTAATTTTATTTGTGAGACCTGACGCAATTTCAAGCTTTGCTTATAATAAATAAAATAAAAAAGACCCCGAATTATGGAGTCTTTTTTATTTTATAGGGATCCTTCGATTACAACCTCAGGATGACTTTAAAATTATTATTTTAATGTCACTTTACCGCCAGCTTCTTCAATTTTCTTCTTCATAGCTTCGGCTTCCTCTTTCTTTACTGCTTCCTTAATTACCTTAGGAGCGCCATCAACCATAGCTTTGGCATCAGCCAGTCCAAGACCGGTAATTTCCTTAACTGCCTTGATAACATTGATTTTGCTAGCACCACCGTCTGTAAGTTCAACATTGAACTCAGTTTTTTCTTCAGCGGCAGCAGCGCCTCCGGCAGCTGGAGCGGCAGCCATCATCATGGCTGGAGCAGCGGCAGATACGCCGAATTTCTCTTCCAAAACTTTTACAAGTTCGGAAAGATCGAGCACTGACATTTTTTCAATTTCAGCCACCAAATCCTTGAATTTGGCAGGCACTTCTACAACTTTATTTTCTTCTGACATAGAATTAGTTAAATATGTAAATTATGATTTTGCTTTGGCGATATTATTAAGCACTCCAACAAGCCCGCGTAAGTTTCCAGCCATGACGTTTACAAATCCGGAAACCGGAGCGTTAAGAGTTCCAACCAATTTTGCCAAGAGTTCCCGCTTGCTTGGCAAGCTGGCCAAACTCTTTACCATGGAAACATCTATAAATTTGCCTTCCAGCACACCACCAAATAGTTTAACTATTTCGTGATCTTTGGAGAATGTGTGCACTATTTTTGCGGCGGAAACTTCGTCTCCCAAAGCCATAAAAGTAGCCACACCGCCGGAGAAAACTTTAGGATCAATATCTTTGAGTCCCAATTCTTCACACGCGCGCTTTACCAGGGTTTTCTTGGCAGCTACAACTTTGATGTTGTTTTTTCGGCATTCTCGGCGCAATTCTTCTGCTTCCGAAACCTTCAATCCTTGAAAATTGGCAAAAACCACGGCCTTAGCCGCTTTAAGACCATCTTCCAAAGATTTAACGGTATCTTGTTTCTGCAGTTTTGTTTTTGGCATATGTATGTTTTTCAAACAAAAAATCTGTGTTCTCCACAGACCTCTAGCACAAATCGACCGAATCTAGCTAAACAGCTATTATTTGTACCTCGGCAGGCCTGCCCGTAAATCGGGCAAATTAGATCCTTTCGGACACCTACTGTCTATGGTTAGACCAAGTATATATATAATGATAAAAAAAGTCAAGGGCTCTATTTCTTATGCCTCCCGATACCAAGATTGATATCTTCAAGTCCCACTTCCCAGGTTTTAGGTACGCCAACACTGGCAAAATCTCTGATCTTCCGCATGTCGCTAATCCCCAATTTTGCGAGCTCCTGTATGAGCGCGGGTTTGTTAACTTTTTCATCACCTGAAACAACCTTAATGCACATCTCTCTTATTCTTAACCGTTCATAGCCCGGATCTTGTTTGGCGAGAGCCAGTATTTCCGCATCCTGAACCACATCAAAGCTATGCTTTAGACTACTTCTGGCCGCAGCCCGATCTTCTTCACTTTTACCAAAAACTGCTGTAATAGCTAATTCAATTTTTACCCTTTGTCTTCCAATTTCTCTTGATCCTATTCCCGTTCCTCCTTCAGATGATTTTGCCATATGCGAAATAAGTGAATTAAATAATTTCATTAGAAAATAATGAGCTTGCTAAATTATTTTCTAATGAAATTATTTATGAGCGAATGAGTATATATGCGGCTTTAGCCCATATATATTAAAATTAATTACTGTATAATCGTACCATTAAACGACTCGCCGCTCAAGGCTTGGTTTAATAAATTTAAATTTGTGCCTTTTACAAACTTTACTGTTAACCCCAGTTTCTGCGCGGTTTTGGCTGCCACCGGATCAAACGGAAAATTTGCCCCCGGGCTCCATTTGTCGCCTATAATACCTCTCATTTCCTTCCAACTTAACTCTGACAGCGCCTTGGCGCCTGGATATTTTTTTGGATCAGCCGTATAGACATAATCAATATTAGACGCGTTAATCACTTCTGTAGCTCCGTACGTTTTTGCCAGAAGCACAGCGTCGTGGTCGGTAGAACAGCCCGGCTTCCAACCCGCGGCCATAAGTATTGGCTTGGTGCTTTTAATTTTTTTTGTTGGGTTGGTAATGATTTCACTATGCGCGTAATCTTTAAATAAAAATCTTACAAATTCCGCGTTAAATATGGTGGATTTTATCCCCAACCAATCTAAATCCGTATTTGTCATGTCAGCCACCTGGCTGGCCGCGTTTTGATAATTACGGCATGTCGCTCCCCCGCCGATTACCAGAATAAATTTCTCGCCTTTTTTAACTCGTTCCACAATTAAATCACGCAATTTTTTAAGAAATTCAATATCAAAACCAGACGGAGGAATAATAATAGAGCCCCCTATAGAAATTATTCTAAACTTGTTCATAAAAATTTTTCCGTACTTTAGGATTATCTATTCTAGCTTTTTTGTTAGCCACAAAAATCGCTTTATTTGCCTTAAACAAACTCGGCGTGCGATACGCGGTTTTGCCTTTTTGCGCTCGATTGGAAGAATAATTTTTCATGCAGAGCTCTGCTATTTAACTATTGGTACTATTACTGCTCTTAATTAACGAACTTACGGCCCAGCCCACCAACCACATAATTATTGCTCCCCAGAGCGCGGCCCAAAAACCTGACACATAAAAACCCTTAACAATTGTTGAGGCAAGTAAAAACATGGCTGCATTTATTACAAACGTAAAAAGCCCTAGGGTTAGAATATTTATTGGCAATGTTAAAACAATAAGAAGCGGACGAATGAGAGCGTTAATAAGCCCCAAAATTAATGCTGCCACCAGCGCCGCGTATACGCTATCCACCATAATACCCGGCACCAAATAGGCCACGAGCATTAGGGTTGCCGCACTCACCAACCACCGAAGAACTAATTGCATATTCTTTTATTAAAAATAAATTTAACCAACTAATAATCTAAACAGTCCGTTTATGAGCGGAGAGATAAGTTCAAACAAAAAGAAAACAAAAAATAATAAAATTACAAAACCGTACCGTTCCAAAAAATTCTTAATTTTATAGGCCGAGCTTGGCAATACGGCATACAAAACTTTTGATCCGTCAAGCGGCGGGATCGGCACTAAATTAAATATCATTAACATAATATTAGCATACACAATAATTGCTAAAATTTCAGCCAGGCCTAGTGGCAGGGGCAAAAAGCGTATAAGCAAGGCAAATGCTACAGCCAAAAGAAGGTTGGCGGCTGGTCCGGCGAGCGCCACCATAACTGGCCCCCATTTCTGATTTTTTAAATTATACGGGTTATACGGCACGGGTTTGGCATATGCAAATAAAAATCTACCGCCCGTGAGAATTGAAAGCATTATTGGCATTAAAATCGTACCCCAAGGATCTATGTGGGCCATAGGGTTTACAGTCAGTCTTCCGGCATGACGGGCGGTAGGGTCGCCAAGCATATCTGCCACCCAGCCATGAGCATATTCATGGATAATCGCCGAAGGCACAATGACCAAAAAATAAAAGATAAAGTCCATAAGTAACAGAGTTGACAAAACTTAAGTAGTAGCGTATACTGTAACCATTGTATTTAAGTATACTTAAAAAATCTTAAAGTTTCAACATATGTCCCGAGCTTGCTATATCTGCGAGAAGTCCGCTGCCCGCGCCAACCACGTGAGCCATTCCAATCGCAAAGTACCACGCAGACAAAATCCAAACTTACAGTTGGTTAGAGTAGACGGCAAAAGTATCAAAGCCTGCTCCACCTGCCGCCGTACGATGGTAAAAAAATTGGCATAAATAAAATATACAGCCACAAAAACACCTCTATTACTTCGAGGTGTTTTTGTTTTTAGTAAAATTAATTGACAGTAGGCACAAAATATTATTACATACCTATTGTCCATCGGCTGAACTACTTTCGCACCAACATGCGAGTTGGCTCAACCCGAGAAACGGAGAAGTACCATGAAGGTCATACTCATTACCAAAGGCAGCGCGCCTTTTCTGATCGTTTACCTCATTGCCAGTGTGCTCGCCTGGGTCAATCAGGAACACCTCCTGTCCGTACTGTGCGTGGCGCTTGTAGCCATTCACATCTTCGCAATCAATTTCTATGTCCTGCTCAAAGAGAGGAAATAGAAATGGAAACAAACTCTCCTTAGCCGGTACCCAGGTACCGGCTTTCGCAATATTGATTTTTTATTTTTTAAAAAGTATAATTGCCAGCAATCGGGGTGTAGTTCAGTTGGCTAGAACGCATGGCTGGGGGTCATGAGGTCGCAGGTTCAAGTCCTGTCACCCCGACAATTATCTAAAACGCACTTCCACTTCCCTATTTCCGGGAATCAGTTTTAGCAGTCGTTCAATTTCTTTTTTAGTATTTTCTTTAGCTTCATTTTGCACTATTTCACTATGCGCCGCGGTCAAAGCTGCCTCTTTTAATTTAGTGTAAGCGGCATTATAACCGTCATCATTGTTAAAAATTTTTTTGAAGATTCCCTGTTTATTTTGCAAAGCAATATCGCCTATGAGCTCCACCCCATGATCTTCCAAGGCTGGTACATTAACCGTGATGGTTTGGGCGCTAACAGAAATATCTTCCAGCGATATTTTATTTAAATCTACTCCCAAACTCGCTTTCATCGTACCCATAGCCACGATATCTTGACCCCAAAAAAAGTCTTTAAACGCGCTGCCCGTGGAGCGGTCTATGGTAATCTGCTGGGTAATAATATATGTTTCAGTAACCAAAAATCCTTCGTGCTTTAACGCTTGTACGATAGATTGTGAACTTACCTGTTCACCTGGTTGACTTGGTTTGCCAAGACGGTAGCCCACCAAAAGACTTGCAGCTACGATTACTAAGACACCGATAGTTATTAATTTGTTTTTCATAAATTGATATTTAATGTAACACAGACCCTTATCTTTGCCAAGTTATTTTATAAAAACAAAAAACCGCCTGCTCACTAGTTTCCACATTGGTGAAAAATAATGAGCATAGCGGCGGTCTTGTGTTGACCTCCGCCATGCTTACTCCCAAGGAGTCAAGCGAAGCGAAGGTCTGGTTGCGAATGGTTCAGTTCACGGTAGCCTGCTGGTATCGGACCGCAGACGGACGACGGTGGCCTGAAGAAGGCAGCAGTGCCTTCACCACCGACGGAGTCGGAGGCTGAGCCACAAGCTCAGGCATCGTGACCGAGCAGCGCATCAGAACGACCCAGACCGGATCAGGCTTCACCCCTCCCTGCAATTTCAGGGCCGCGGCGGTAGCATGACGGTCTGTCACCACCTCACCTGTCATGGCAGTGACGAGCTGCACGTCGCGCATCGCCCGCATCAACAGGTGGGCGTGACGCTGCTGCTGAGCACGAGAGTCAGCGCGATGATTGGGAATATCGCCGTAGCGCACCTTCCCAACATGGAACTGACGGGCGCCTTTCTCACCCTCTGGGTCACGTGACATCACGACGCAGACCACTTCTACGTCGTCCTGCGAACGCTTGGTTGACCGTTTCTTCATGGTTCCCCCCTTATGAAGATTGGGCCTACCGGCGACCCGAGCGGGAACCGCCCGGCATTGTTCCCCGACGACCATTGTCGCCCGGGGGACGGTTGTGGAAGGCATCCTTCTGACGCCGGATTCCAGCCTCGGTGTTATCGCCGGACGGATCATCCGTCTCGTTGCGCGCTTCCTCGATCGAGATGTTGGAAGAGTGACCGTTCCATCGAGTCATGTGAAGTTTCCTCTCAGACTTAACCGGTGAAGATCAAGCAAAGAAATTCCAACTGGAATGCCTTAAGTGGCCTGCAGAACCGCACTCGCGACTCTGCACTTCCATACTTGCACCGATCTGCGTACTGCATACCTGAATTTCAGATATAAAATACGCAGACCGGTGAAACATTTAAAAATATTTTATCTGTAAAAGAACTTGCAACAGTATACGTTAAAAAATAAATTTTGTCAATAAAAATAAGAATCGCTCCCTCTACGACCGAGCGACCCTCCTCACTAGCTCTAAAGTTCCACTAGTGTATTTTCTCCCAAAATCATTTTTTGATGCCCCGATTCATTCTTTGTCACCATTACCCCCAAACCAACAATACTTCCTATGAGTTTAATATCACAATCAATGGTGCATTTATTTAAAATGATTGAATCTTTAATTTCTGCTTTGCGAATCTTAGTGCCCGCGCCAATCGTAGTATTAGGACTAATTATACAATCTTCCAGGGTGCAGTTTTCACCAATAAGCACTGGGCCGGTAATTGTAACGTTTTTATTTACGGTTGTACCTACGCCAATTCTCACGTTGCCGCTTATGCGCGCTCCAGATTCAACAGCCCCTTCAATGTTAAAATTTTCGGCTGGGATTTCTTTAAGCAATAATTCGCTGGCCAGAATCAGATCTTCCGGTTTACCGGTATCCTTCCACCAGCCGGTAATTTCTTTATACCCGACTTTAAAATTATTTTTTAATAAATCCGAGTGAATGCTGGAAATTTCATATTCTCCCCTCTCGCTTTTCTCAATATTATTAAAGGCTTTAAAAAATACGCCCGGACCATATAAATAAATACCGGTAACCGCAAAATTATTAGGAGGAGTTGCGGGTTTTTCTAGAACATCCGTTAACGTACCGCTGGCGTCTAACACCGGCACGCCAAATCGTTCCGGATCCGGCACTTGCGACAGAGCAAGCATGCAATCGTAGTTGCCTTCTATAAATTCATCTACAAAATCTTTAATGCTGCCTAAAATAACATTATCCGATAAATAAAATAAAAACGGATCATTGCCGATAAACTTTTCGGCCTGTTTTACCACATGGGCCACCCCTTGCGGCCCACCCTCCTGCTCAAAGAATGTAATCTTTATTCCCCAATGACCGCCATCACCGATATATTTTTGCAATTCCGTTTCCCCAGGATTGGTATTTATAAAAATCTCTTCCACTCCCGCACTTACCGCCTTTTCAATCGCATGAAAAATCATCGGCTTGTTGGCCAGCGGAATTAAGTGTTTGTTCATAGTGGAAGTTACAGGGCGAAGTCTAGTAGCCCTGCCACCTCCGGTTAATATCGCTTTTTTAATTTTCATATGCACTTGTTCTACCAAAAAATTATCCGTTTGGCAATAAACCAATAGGCTGTCATAAGCGGGTTGGCAATATACTTAAGCAAAGGATTATTAATGTCTTTTTCTTCAAAAACAACCTTACCCGCAGCCATTTCTAACATTTTTTTATCACTGACTTTACGAATAGATTGGATATGTTTACGCTTTTCCAGCCACAAATCCCAATGTTTCGGATCAAGCCAGTACGCGTAAATACTCATCCGCACTTTAAACCAACCGGTCATGATGGAAAAAAGGATCAAACCAAATTCCATAATTATGGCCATGGGCAAAAGCAGAATTAAAGTCGTCCACTTAAAATACATAAGCATCACGCCGTAACGGTTTCTTTCCATATAATAAAACTTGTCCTGGTTGCGGCTAAATTGATACTTATGATAAAAAATCGCGTCCCGGACGATACAGACTTTATAACCCACCGCTCTCATACGCAATGAATATTCCAAATCTTCATGATACAAGAAAAAATCTTTATCCCAGGCGCCGTATTCCCTAAGCAATTTAGCTCGCATCAGCAACGAAGCGCCACTGGCATAACCGACCTCTTCAACCTCTTTTAATTTTAAATCGCTTTTTTTGTGTCTGAAGCTGCCGCAATAACCAAAACCTAGATAATGAAATAAATTACCGGCTGTATTTACTAATTCTGTTTCCGGATAAAGCAATAACAAAGATTGAGCCGCGCCAATCTGCGGGTCCCGCTCTAAGGCAGCCACCATTTGCTCCAAACAATCGGCGGCCATAAAGCCGTCATTATTATGGAAATAAATATATTCAAAACCGTGTTCCAAAGCCCAGGCAATGCCTACATTATTTCCGCCGGAAAAACCAAGATTTTCTTTTTGCGGCAATAACGTAACATGCGGAATGGCAGTCCCAGAAATTGGTAATAATTTTTCTTCCAGGTTTCTCATGGAAGAGCCAAATTTAGGATGGAGATTATCTACCACAATAAACTCTACTCTATCTTTTGGATAGGTAATTTTTTCTAAAGACGACACCACATCGTCCAAATAGATGTCCGAGTTAAACGAAAGGTAAATAATTGCCACTTTTGGATTCATACTTAGTGAGGAAAATGTTTAAAATTATGACGCCATTTCCACATATATTGCAGCCAGCTCTGCAAATGAATGCGGGCCAGCTTGTTTTTTATAAGCGCCTTAAAAATACCGGGTACCTTAGCTGAATCACGATTATATTTATGCGTAATTATAATATCATGCACGTAATATATTGGCCAACCATTATTCCACATCGTGCGGCACCAGTCGCTATCTTCCAGGTACATAAAATACTGCTCATCAAACCAGCCAACTTGATCTATAGCTTCCTTGCGCACGACCATGGCTGCCCCAAGCACCCAATCTACGGGTCGAGTGGAATTATGATCAAAATCTTTCATAAGCAACCAGTCGGAAAACTTTTTTACCCAGCTGTATTTTTTATCAAAATTTATTTGTTTAAGCGGCTTGATAAGCATTGATTGCAAATCAAATCTATAGCAAGAATACTGTAACGTACCGTCAATATTTAACAGCTTCGTGCCAATACAGCCAATCTTTGGATGCTCGTCCATGAATTTTATTACTCGCTCTATAACATAAGAATTTTCGGGAATAACCGTATCCGGATTTAAGGCAAAGTAATATCGAGCCGGGGCGGATTTAAAACCGATCGTGTTGCCTTTGCCAAAACCTACATTACCACCACAGTCCACATAGTTTACCAAAGGAAATTGCGCAGCCAAGGCTTCTTTTATGCCATCCTGATTTTGTGAGTTGTCAGCTACGGTAACGGCAACGGCATACGGACAATTAGATATATCATTAAAAACTGAAGCCACGGCATGCAAAATGTCGTCTTTCATCAAATAATTTACAAAAACTATATTTATGTCCTTCATAATCGAAATGAGTGAGTGAAGTGATAAATTTGTTTGATCACTTCCGAACGAATGAGATTACATGGGCTTTGGCCCTTAGTTCCACCATACACGCACTTGTTTCCAGCTTACTTTTCTTAACTGTTTAATATATCTCCTTTTTCCAACTAAATTATAGGCAAAAATTTCCTTTAAACCGGCCAAAACCTGCCTATCAAATAACAAAAAATATACGAACTTC
>CAZUFD010000002.1:78852-99884 GCA_964619625.1 uncultured Gammaproteobacteria bacterium
TTCCTTTAAACCGGCCAAAACCTGCCTATCAAATAACAAAAAATATACGAACTTCTTTAGTTCATACCACAAAATCCACGGGAAATCAAGGATGAAGTTCTGCCAGTATTCATTTTTAAAGAGGGTCGCTATATGGTTTTTATAGCTATGATACTTTACCAATTCTGATTGAGAATGTTTATTTAGCAGTGCCGCAGTATCGCTCGCTTGTTTAGAACCAGCAGCGGTTCGATCATGAAATGCCAGGGCATCAAGCAGCACACAGGCCATATTACCCGAAGCGATTAACCTGTACGCTAAATCCACATCTTCCTTATACGAATGGTAACTTTCATCAAAAATAGTTCCGTCTTCATATAAAATACCTTTAATTATAGACCTCCTAAACACGGGCAACGCCCCAGAAATACCAAATACCTGAAATACGTTCCCTTGCCCCAAAAGTTCATCCGAAATTTCCAACCAGTCGGCTTGAGCATATTGCTCAACCACGCGGCGATTCCGATATACTTTGAGCCCTAAACTATCTACTTGATCAGTAAAACTTTCTTGCAAACCATGTTGAATATTGTTGAAATTCCATTTCATCAGACGCGGCGAAACTGCGGCAACATCGGCGTGAGAATCTAAAAATTTTATAATTCGCTCTAAACAATCCGGCATCAAATACATGTCCTGATTTAACATCAAAAAATATTCTATGTCTGTTTTTTTAAAGGCCAGATTTTGTCCGCCGGCAAATCCCAAATTTTCTTTATTCTCAATAATTTGATACGTAACTGGAAAGTTTTCAAGCTCTTTTTTTATTAATTCTAGAGTATTATCCGTGGAATTATTATCAATTACCAAAAGCTGCCAATCCAAAAAGGTTTGCTTTCGCAACGAATCAAAGACATGCGGCACATACTTGGCGCCATTCCAAGCAACTAAGTGTATGGATAGTTTTGGCATAGTTTTTAAATTCCCCACTTCTTAAAATACCGATACATGCTTTTTATAAATTGCCTCTGCTTCCAGAAAGTACTTCTTTTTTTAAAACTCTGCCCAACGTAATCTACGCAGGAAATAATCGGGGTATGCATTACCTTAAACCCTAATCTTTTTACTTCTTTGCAAAGATCCACATCTTCAAACCAAATATAATACCTGGGGTCAAACGCCCAGCCTAATCTTTCGTAAACCTCTTTGCGCATCATCATAAATGATCCGCGCACTGAATCTACTTCTTGCTCTATTTCCGGATTAAAATCCTTAAACAAATATCTATCATTTATATGAGGCAAAATATGGGGTAACTTTAAAACAATTGCCAGCTGATCCCACACTCTCGGGAAACGCCTCGGTTGGGCGTCTTGGTTTATATAGCCATGCTCGTCTACCAATTTACAACTGGCCAAGCCAACATCCGGATGATTTTTCATCCAATCTAACATGATATTCAAAGACCCTTCCGAGACCTGCATATCCGGATTTAAGAAAAGAAAAAAATCCCCTCGCGCCAGCCGAGCAGCTTGGTTATTAGCCGCCGCAAAACCGATATTTTGCTTATTTCTTAATAACTTAATTTGTGGAAAATTTTTTTCTAAAATTTCCACGGTGCTGTCGGTAGAGTTATTGTCAACCACAAATTGCTCATGGCTTATATTTTTGCAGCCAGCCTCAACCGAACGAATCTGTCTGGCGATTTGTTTTTCTGAATTCCAAGTAACGGTGATTACAGAAAGATTCATAGGATAATACGTCATTGCCAGAAGTCCGCTTACATTTTTGAGCGGACAACGCGGCAATCCCGTCATTATTTCTTAAGCTGCGCTTTAAAAAAATCTACAAATGGAATCGCGGTCGGGTCTATACCCTGAAGCATGGCCGAATAAAAACTTACGTAGCTTCCCAGCATCAATAATTCGCATGCTTGAAGCAGCATATTTTTCTCCTGAGCCAGATAAGAAACATGGCCGATATTATTTTTGTCCAAAATTTGCTTGGTGATTTCGTATCTCTTTTGAATTTTTTGCTCATACAGTCCCGACTCAATCAAAAGCATTTTCAGATTATCTTTATTATTTTCCGGATACAACATGCCTTCCATTAAGTGGTGGTTGAGTTCAGGGATAATAAAATAACCGGCAAAACGTTTGGCGTTTTCATTCATCTGGTTTGCCGCGATGTGGGCATTACCGGATAGATGCTGTGAAGCCGCACACCAGACGCTTTTGCCAAATAAACTTCTGGCCAATTGTTTGGCGGGATTTTTTGCCCCCAAATTATCCGCGCCGAATAAAGAATTAAATTTAGAAATTGTTTGTAAGGCATTTTTTACCTCCGCCGGAGATAATTTTAACAAACCAACATTTGCTAGTAGGGCAATTTGACCGAAGATAGAATAACCTAATCCCATTCGCGGCGACCCGCAAGGATTATTGTTGGTGGTAAAAATCAGCGCCGGAATTCTATTCTTTTTCGCCCACTCGGCTAATTTTCCTCCCGAACAAATCACCAAAATTTTCGCTTTTTTCTTCCTTGCATCAGCCGCCGCGTTTAAAACTTCTTCGGTTGAACCGGAATAAGTGGAAGCAATAACCAGTGTTTTTTGGTCAGCAAACCCGGACGCTTCGTAGCCATTTACGATTTCTACCGGAACTTTTAAATTTTTGAAAAAAACCGATTTAATTAAATGCGCCCCCAAAGCCGATCCGCCCATTCCCAAAACAACAATATTATTTACTTTTTTATATGAAGCAGGAATTTTAACTTGCTTGGCTTGAGGCAAAACTTCTTCTATCTGCTTGCCTAAGAGCTGAACGCTGCCCAGCATATTTTTTGAATCCAATTGTACGATTTTTTCTTTATTATCAAGCATACACTAAACGTGTTAAGCCTTTTTAAATTCCGCGTATTTTTTAAGCGTTTCTCGCACCGCTTCATGCACCGGTCGCATTTGTATACCTAATTTTTCCAAATTACCGGATTGTAAAATAGTATTTGATCTGGTTTTTTTAGCCAAACCGCTTGCCACTAATTCTTGGGCAGATATCCATTCTTCTACTTTGTGATTTGGATCTACGATTTCCTCGTACATTGCCACAATTTCTTTATGTTTGATCGCGCCCGGATTGGTAACATGAAAAATTCCGGCAGCTTGTTTTTCTAAAAGCTGTTTAAAAACATATATCATATCCTCTACCACCGTGATGCTGTTTATCACATCAATTACGCGTGGAAATGACATGAGCTTGTCTATTAAATTTGCCGGTGACGGCTCATAATCAACCGGCATTCTGATTCTGGCAATCCCGATGTTTGGCATTGTTGATAATACCAAGTCTGCAGCGTATTTACTGCGCGTATAAACAGCCAAGGGGTTAGGATGATCATCTTCTTTCCAACCCTTCGGGTCTGCGGAATAACCATAAAAAACACAGCCTGTGCCCATATGCAATAAATATACGCCTTTTTTCTGACACGCCTCGGCAATCATAATCGGCAAGGTCGTGTTACCCGCAATTGTTTCAAGCTGATGGGTTTCACACCAATCTACGTTTGGCTTACCCACAATACCCGCGGCATTTAATACCGAATCCGGTTTGTGTTCATCTATGAGTTCCTCAACATCTTGCACGGAATGAATCATTTTATCCGATAAAACTGCCTCGGGCCAAGCTGCCGCGCAGCGTTTGCCCAAAAAACCATTGCCAATAATTAAAATTTTTTTTGACATATATTTAAACTTTTTCTGTATATTGTTTCTTAAAATATTCTAAATGTTCTCCACTTTTTAGCGGCTGCCACCAATTTGGATTATTTTTATACCACTCAATTGTTTCCCTGAGCCCTGTCTTAAAGTCTTTTTCCGGCTGCCAGCCAAAATCTTTTTTTAACTTGCTCCAATCTATGGAATACCGCCTATCATGTCCCGGTCTGTCTTTTACCGGCTCAATCATATCTTCGCCAAACCCCATTTCGGATAGTATCATTTTGGTTAATTCTATATTTTCTAACTCCTGACCAGAACCAATATTATATACCTCTCCCGGCGCAGCCTTATGCAACAGCACATCAACAGCCTTGCAATGGTCGCTGGTATGAATCCACTCTCTCACATTTTTTCCATCGCCATACAAGGGAACTTTTTTACCCTCAATTAAATTCGTGATGAAAAATGGTATTAATTTTTCCGGATACTGATTGGTACCATAAAAATTACAGCTGTGGGTGACTACCACCGGGGTTTTATATGTAACGAAATAGGCTCGGCATAAATGATCGCCGCCGGCTTTGGCTGCCGAATAAGGGCTATTGGGAGAAAATGGCGACTCTTCCGTAAAACTGCCGGCTTCAATACTGCCGTATACTTCATCGGTAGAAATCTGCACCATTTTAGTTAAATTGAAATTTTTGGTTGCTTCAAGCAAATTAAATGTGCCCAAAATATCGGTTCGCAAAAACGCGTCCGGGTCCATAATAGATCTGTCTACATGGGTTTCGGCTGCGTAGTTAACTATTGCCTGAATATTATTTTCCCTAATCACATTCTCAACCGCAGCCTTATCACAGATATCTCCGCGAACAAATGTATACCGAGGGTTATTTTCAAGTCGAGCGAGAGGAGAGGAAGCTTGTTTACTCTCCTGAGAGAGCGTAGAAAATACCGTAGTATTTTCAACTTCGCGTAAATTTTCCAAATTACCGGCATAGGTCAGCTTATCAAAATTTACCACCTCGTAATCCGGGTATGTTGCTAAAATATATTTTATGAAATGGGAGCCCATAAACCCGGCTCCGCCGCAAACAAGTAACTTCATAAGTGTATCATTTAAATTTTACTGTACTTACTAACGTTGGCAACAATACCTATACTGGCAAGCCCGATGAGCAGAGCTGATCCGCCATGGCTAATAAACGGCAGGGGTACGCCCGTAAGGGGTAATAACCCGATAATTGTGCCAATATTTAAGAAAGATTGCCAGATAAACCATATCATAATCCCCGCGGCAAGTAAACGGCCAAAGGGGTCTGGGGCGCCTTTGGCAATCTTGAAGCCTCGGAGCGCCAAAAAACTGATTAAAAAAACCAAAATTGAGGTAACTAAAAAACCCATCTCTTCGGCAATAATGGCAAATATTGAATCGGCTTGCGCTTCGGGCAAATATTGAAATTTTTGTCTGGAGTGTCCAAGTCCCAACCCCCATACCCCACCAGAGCCAACCGCCAGGTATGCCTGATTTATTTGATAACCAATACCTTGCGGATCAAGTTCGGGATGCAAAAAGGTCGTAAGCCGCTGCACGCGGTATGGCGCTATCAAAAGCAATATGGCAAATGATGCCGCTGCCAGTAAGCCAAGAATCACCAAATACACCCGAGGAATACCCGCCAAATACAGCATGGCAAAAATTATAACTATCAAAATTGATAGAGTTCCCACATCGGGCTGGGCGACGATAAGCAAAACTACCGGTAGTAGCATGGCAAAAATTGGCATCAGGCCGTTTTTCCAATCACGCAAATCCCTGCCTTCAGACAAAAGTTTAGCAAGTATTATTATCGTGGTGAGCTTTACAAATTCTGAGGGCTGAAAACTGAATCCAAACAATTGTACCCAGCTTCGCGAACCATTGATAGTGAGTCCGATGCCCGGTATAAAAACCAAACAGAGAATTACAAGCGATAATAGATATATAATACCGCCAAATTTTTGCAGCAGCTCATATTTGATATTGCCAAAAACTAAAAATAAAAAGAGTCCGGGGAGCAGGCCAAACAATAACTGTTTTTTAATAAAAAAATACGTATCGCCGAATTTAGTATAGCCTATAGGGGCGCTCGCCGAAGCAAGCATTACCAATCCAAAAATAACCAGGATAGCAAAAAGCAATAAAAACAATCTGTCAGCTGGTTTTCTTGATGTTTGCATACATTTCTTTTCCTAAGAATTCAACCGCACAAGCAATATGATGCCAATGGCTAAAAATATGTGAAAGAATAAAATCCAAGCATTCAATAGTCTTGCCAAAAACTTATCGTAAAAGTAAACTGCGAGCGAACACAGACAATTAAATAAAATAACCAGTACGCCAATAAGGGGCGGGAAATAAATCTGCCACCACTCTCCAACCGAATCAACTCCAAAAATAATATTATAATGTAAAAAAATGATAGGCGTATCCGGACTAACACTCGTAACTAAAATTACCCACAAAAAAATTTGTATTAAAATTGACCCTGCCAAGGGTATGGAAATCCACAGATCGCGAAGGTAGAGTTTGGGTGAATAAAAAAGCATGCTGTATTTAGGCTAAATTGAAGAAAAAGCCCTGAACTTATCTATATGTAGAGCAAATCCACTGATATAATAACAAATTTTAACCCCCTTGACAATAATGGGATTTTGTATTATATTTATCAGGTAAAACTTCATTTCTCTAACTTAGAAACCCGTATGTCTCATAAAAAAGCAGGTGGTTCTACCCGGCTCGGACGTGATTCTACCTCCCAACGGCTTGGCGTTAAATTGCATGATGGCCAGGCTGTGCAAAAAGGCATGATAATTATACGTCAACGTGGTACTAAATTTCACCCAGGAAAAAACGTAAAACGAGCTGGTGATGACACAATTTTTGCCATGGCTGACGGCAAAGTTAAATTTTCCCAGCATAAACGACGCCGCTTTGATGGCAGCATGAAAATGGCAAAATTTGTAAACGTGGAAGCCTAATATTATAACCTATAAAACAAAAACCCTCCTAAGTTAGGAGGGTTTTTGTTTTATAGACCCCACTGTTTTTTTAGTTCAGCAACACCATCTTTTAACTGTATGGTCGGCTCCCAACCAAGAAGTTTTTTTGCTTTGGAATAATCGGCTTCGGTTTTTTGCATCTCTCCCGGCAGAGCTGGGACATATTCCACCGGACCGCCTATCAATTCTGCGAGCTCATTTACTGATACGGAATGACCATTACCAACATTTAACACCTCGCCGTGGCCTACCGCATCTTTAGTCATAGCCAACATATTTGCGCGCACCACATCATCCACATGAGTATAGTCTCTTCTCATTTCCCCATCGCCTCTAATCGTCAGCGGTTTTCCTTCTTTTCGTAATTTTAGAAACCTGCCGATAACCAGAGCATAGGCTCCTTCTGGGTCCAAATACGGACCATAGACATTGTAATAACACAAACTAACCGTCTCTACGCCATAGAGTTCCCAAAATAAACGACAATATTCTTCGCCAATAAACTTATGCAACGCATATGGACTGAGCGGCTTCTTTACCACGCCATCTTCTACAAAAGGAATGGTGGGTTGATTACCATAGGCTGAAGACGAAGTTGCAAACACTACTCTTTTTATTTTATGATTTCGAGCAGCCAAAAGCACATTTAATGTACCATTGACGTTTGTCTCATGAGTTTCCAGCGGATTTTCTACGGAAAATAAAACCCTGGGCAGGGCTGCTAAATGAAATATACCATCAAAACCCTGGGCGCAGACCTTGTCTAAATCTTCCATGTTTCGTATATCTCCTTCAAAATATGTTGCTCCTTCCTGCATGCGATCTTCTTTTTTTCCAGCCGCGTAATTATCTATAACGGTCACGCTGTGGCCAAGAGCAAGAAGTTTTTTTACGATATTTGTACCGATAAAACCAGCGCCGCCGGTAACAAGATATTTTGACATATATTTAAATATTTCCTTTAAAAAATGGGGAACCAACCGCGATTATACTATAGCCTTTTTTGGCCAGGTCCACAAACTGATCCTGAACCATGCGGCGGCCATCCATGATTAAATACGGTGCCGGACAAATCTTCGCTACTTTTTCCCCGACCAACCGGAATTGAGGCCAGTCTGTTAAAATTAAACATGCCTGACTCGACTCTAGCGCGTCTTCTTCACTTTCGTGATAACTTATTCTTTCATACCTGGAATCGCCTGACGGCAAAAATGATTTAAACATAGGCGCAGCTACCGGATCATAAATTTTAATCTGAGCCACCCCGTCATCAATGAGGTGGTTAATAATATCAAAGGCTGGAGAATTTCTCACATCATTAGTGTTTTGTTTAAAAGCCACACCGAGCACGGCCACAGTTTTTCCTGCCCAAGAAAACCCGGCTTCTTTTTGCGCGCGGCTATAAAAATTATCCCGCTGGAACCTATTCTCTTCTAGAGTAAGCCGAACCTGATGAGCTCTGCCGCCAGCTTCTTCCATTTGATGCGCCAGTGATGCCGCGTCTTTTATAAAACAACTGCCTCCCGCGTACACACTGTCATAAAATCCCCACCCGCCTATTCTCTCGTCACTCATAAGGATGCCACGGACATTTTCAAATTTAATATTATCAAATATTTCACAGACCCTGCCCACCACGCTAAACGTATTAGCCAGTCTGGAAAACAATAGGTAGTTTGCCAAAAGTTTGCTAGCCGCAGCCTCGTATGGATTGACTTCAATATATTTGACGCCCGTAGAATTATAAAAACGAGCGTATACCATGCGCATGACTTTAAAATCATCCTCTTTTTCTGCTCCTATAACAACTCTATCCGGACGAGCCGATCCTTCTACCGCCTTACCTTCTACCAAAAATTCCGGGTTAGAAACCACGCCGAAATTTATGACTCCATGTGATTTCATGATTGATTCGGTTTCACTTACCATTCTAATCGGCACCGTACTTTTATTTACAATAACCACATACTTTGTCTGCGCGCCGTTATTTCTTTTGACTAAATTTTCGGCCAGAGTTTGCGCGGCCTGATAATAATAAGAAAGATCAGAACTTCCTTCCGCCCCGGCTTTTTCCGGCGTCGGCAAACACATAAAAATCGCGTCTGCTTCGTCAAGCGCGCCAATAACCTTGGCATAATCATTAGTAAATTCAATTCTGTTTTTATTTTTTACCAGCAAATCGCCTAGGCCGGGTTCAAACAAACAGGATTCAACTGTCTGCGCATTTTCCGAACCAAGCATCTCAATTTTTTTCTGATCAACATCGTATAATAAAACATCATGACCGGCTTCGGCCATAACGCCTCCGGAACACGCACCCACAAAACCGGCGCCAACATATATTAATTTCATAATTCATCAATAACTAAATTTTTGATTTAAAATATTCTATGGTTTTTAACAATCCCGTTTCCAAATTTATTTTCGGCTCCCAACCGAGCGCTTGTTTTGCCATACGTATATCCGGACAGCGTCGAGTTGGATCATCGGTTGGCAATTCTTTATATACCACTGCGCTGCTTGAGCCGGTTAACTTTAAAACTAACTCCGCAATTTCTTTAATAGAAACCTCATTGGGATTTCCTAAATTTACGGGACCGGTAAAATCATTTGATGTTGCCATGGTTTGTATCATGCCGTCAACCAGATCATCTACATAACAAAAGCTTCTGGTCTGGCTGCCATCCCCCTGGATGGTAATATCCTGGTTAGTTAAGGCTTGGACAATAAAATTTGATACTACCCGGCCGTCGTCTTTAGACATGTACGTGCCATATGTATTAAAAATTCTGACTACTTTTATATTTAATCCATGCGAACGGCGGTATTCAAAAAATAATGCTTCCGCACAACGCTTCCCTTCATCGTAGCAGGCTCTGGGCCCAATACTGCTTACATTGCCGCGATACTGTTCCGTTTGCGGATGTTCCAGCGGTTCACCATAAATTTCAGAAGTAGAGGCCTGCAATACTTTTGCTTTACTAGCCTTGGCAAAACCGAGCACATTAATCACACCGAGCGTATTAACTTTAATTGTTCTGATAGCATTTTTTTGATAATGAATGGGCGAAGCCGGACAGGCAAGATTATATATCTCATCAACCGGTTCGTTAATAACAATTGGATCAATAATATCGTGTTCAACAAAAATAAACAGCGGATTGTCAAACAAACGCTCAATATTTTCCTTAGAACCCGTCAAAAAATTATCCAGACAAATTACTTTATTTCCCTCATTCAAAAGACGCTCGCATAAATGTGAGCCGATAAACCCTGCCCCGCCGGTAACTAAGACTCTTTTCATACCGGTTATTTTAGATAGTTGATTAGTAACGCAATCGCCATTCTCACTTTTATCCCCATCCAGATTATTAGATTTAAAACAATATTGTGTTGGTTATAAAAATGTTTTCTATAATACAGCCACATGGCTTCATAAAAATTGATAAGGGATTTTACCCAGCGTTTCCCGCTGCTTTGGCCGCCAAAATGAATTATTTTTGCTTCACTAACATACACTGTTTTCCACCCTTTATCAAGTACCCGTTTGCAAAAATCAAGATCTTCCCCGTACATAAAGAACATCTCATCAAACCCGCCTATGTGCTCATAAACAACCTTGCGAAACATCATCGCCGCCCCGGAAAGGGCCTGGGTTGGGCCGGTAACTTCCGGGCTGGCATCATACTGCTTGTACTCGTTAACCCAATGGCTGCGTTTAAATAATTTGGTTAAACCAAATAAGTGAAAAAAGGAACTTACGGGGTTGGGCAGCATGCGGCGGCAGGCGTGTTGAAAAGTTAAATCCCTATTTAACAGCCTTGGGCCAACCATCATCACGTCCGCATGGGTATCTAAGTAATTCACTAATTTTTCTATGGCATGATCCAGTACAACTACATCCGTATTTAAAAACATCAAATAATCGCCTTTGGCAATTTTAAGCCCTTGATTATTTGCCTTGCCAAAACCTTTATTATCGCTATTTTCTATCAAAATAACTTGTGGGAATTCTTTTTTTATCATTTCCACACTACTGTCTTGAGAGTTATTATCAACTACGATTATTTCAAAATCAAAACCGCTGGTTTCTTTGTATACCGAAACCAGGGCATCCCGGGTCAAATCCGGAGTTTTCCAATTGACAAAAATTATAGATAATTTCATAATCGAAATGAGCGAGTAAATAAATAAGCTAGCTTATTTATTTACGAGCGAATGAGTATATATGTGGCTTTAGCCCATATAAGCGAAATGAATAATAACGTAGTGCGGCTTAGCCCTCATACATTTGGAAACTTAATTATTCCTTTTTTTCTTTCATAAACACCGACCGGCCAGCCAGACATTTTAGCAATATCGCCAAAGGCCACAATGAAAGGCAGTAAAATAAATCCAATAATTTTACCGGGCAAAGAAAATTTTTCGGAAAACACCAGCCATCTTTTGCCAAACTTTCTCATATAATCAACTTGGCCAAGCAAAATTATTACCGCAAACCACCAGCTTACCACAAGTGTTAAATACAAAAAAATTAAATTCAGGGAATAAAAAATATATCTGATCATCTGGCGATGAAACCACAGCTTGCCATGGCCATCACTCCGGGTATAGCCAAACAACTGTTTAAAATACGCTTTTAAATTTGTACGCGGACGCCAGAAAACCAAGGCTTCGCGCACATATTCGGGCTTTATTCCGGATTTAAAAATCTTAAGATCAAAAACCACGTCTTCGCAGAGCGGAATCCACTGCGGATAGCCGCCGACTTTCTGCCACACATCTTTTTTAAAAGCTATAGATCGGCTGGAAGGCAGCCAATCACGCTTAAACTCAGCTAGAGCTGGAATTGTGGCCGCCGCTATTAGTCGTGTTAATAAATTGTCGTGTTCTTTAAACCACGGGCCAAAGCCGGTTGCCACAAACATACTCCGACCTGACAGGATCGGTTCGGTAATTTTTTTAAACCAGTCTTTATCGTAATTGCACCCAGCATCAGTCACTACAATTATACCACCCACTGCCTTGGAGATCGCAAAGTTTCTCCCCATTGATATATTACCGGGGTGTTGCCATAGCTTAATTAAGGCATGTTCTTTGCTTTTTTTCTGAAGCATTTCCCACGTACCGTCAGTGGAACCACCATCAACAATAATTATTTCTTCCGGCAAAACTGACTGAGATAAAATACCATCCAGCCAATCCGGCAAATTGTGTTGTTCGTTCAAAACAGTGGCTACTAATGAAACCATACGATTATAATTTTTCTTTAAATTTTTTTACAGAGATACTAACGCTGCCGAATAAAAATACTTCCGCCATAATTGCAAAACGTCGCCAGCCAGTATAATTTTTTTTCACAAATTTAATCAGGCTTTCTTGAAATAATTGCAGTCTTCTAGGATCGTATCTTGTCTTGAAACTGCCGCCGTAGACATGCATAACCGGCTCGCAATTAATCGCCTGTATTTTCCAACCGGCCTTTTTCATGCGATAGCACATGTCCGTCTCCTCAAAATACATAAAATAATCCTCTGGCATAAGACCCACTTCATCCAGCGCTTTTCTGCGAAGCAAAGATGCGGCCCCAGTGACATAATCCAAATCAAGACCTTTGTCAGATAGAGGCCGCGGAAAAACAGCCATGGATTTTAATTGACGGCGCCATGATTTGGGAATAAAAAACACAAACGGTAATAAGTAATAAAACACATTCGCAATCGATGGAAAATAACCGCCTACGGACTGAAATTCTCTGGTAGGATAGACCATCTGCGGGCCGAGCGCGCCTATTTCCGGATGTTGTTCCATATATTCTAACAACTGTTGCAGGCTGTGTTTGCCGGTTTCCGTATCGCTATTTAACAGCCAAATATACGGCTGATTGGCATATATTTTAATACCCAAATTATTACCTTTGGCAAAACCCAAGTTTTCTTTACTTTCAATAAGCAGAACGTGCGGAAATTCTTCTTTTATCATTTGGGCGCTGCCGTCTTGGGAATTATTATCTACCACAATAACTTGTTCCGGCAGCCTACTGGAATTATACAAGGCTTGAAGCGCCTTGCGAGTAAGATCTTTTGTGTTAAAACTCACGATAATTACTGAAACGGGGAGTTTATTTTCCATAACTTCTAAAACTTAGAAGATTTAGTGTTTTAAGTTTGGCATCTTTTTACTCCTTAGTCAACAAATAAACCTCATATTTATACTCATAGCTTTGTCTACCGGTAATCCTTTGCTTTAATTGTAGCAAGGTTTTATCTATAGGTACGGACTTAAACTGGCTGCTCATAGCAAACCCTTCTGGAATTTTATCTTCGGCAGTTGCAGATGGATAGGCGCTATCGCCATCAGACCCGGTCGCAAAAAACCAAAAACGCTGGCCTTTATCAAATTTTACGGGTGGCAAATTGTATACGAAAACTGGTTTTAAATTTTTAAAATAACTATTTTTATAAAAATTATATACGCCAATATTTGCATCACCATTAATAATCAAATAATCGCCGGCTTTGGAATTACTTTCCACGAACTCAAAAGATTTAAAACTATTAAAGTAGCTGCCATTTAGATAATTTGTTGATCTGTAGAAATTTTGCAGTCCGTACATTGATACTCCGGTTATAGCCACAACTGCCAGCCATTTGATTTTAAAATTTTCTATTTGCCAAATAAGGGCGCTTATTAAAATAATAAACAACGGGAAAGCCGCGAAAACGTATTTTGGGAAAACTATAAAATTATATCTTGGATCAGCGTAATTGAGGAAGACGGTATTTAAAATAACTAACGAAAAAAATAAATATAATAACAGGTTGAAATTGGGCGATAATTTTTTCTTGTAAACGCCTCTGATCAAAACAAACAAAAGCCCCCCAGCCGCTAAAACGCCGGCTACAAACGGCGCCACATTCCACGGAAAAATATTTTCACCGAAAAAATAGGCATAAAAATGCATGGAAAAATCAGCCAGCCTGTCCGTAAGCGACCCGCCAAGCAGCCCTTCTTTTTCAAAACCCTTATCATTTTGATGAAACACTCGCAGATAAAATAAATAAATTATTGGCAAAAATAGAGCCGCAACTGCCAGCTGGCCGCTCACCCATTTTTTAATCCCAATAACATCAAGCTTGGTTATTAGTTTTTTATAAAAATAAAATAAGTTAGTAATTGCTGCCAAATAAATAAAGTGCGGTAAATCCGCATACGCTACCAGCAGCGCCAAGACTAAAAATTTTATAAAATATTTTTTATTATAGCCTTCTATAAAAATTTTAGAGAAATAATATAAACTTGCCAAAGTCAAAAGCGCGGCTAAACTATGATACCGAGCCATCTGTGAAATCAAAATAAAGTAAGAAGAAATTATTGTTAAAAACATGGCTAATCGGGCCACAGACTTATTTTTAAACAATAAAATTGAAAAGCTATAAACCAGAGCCGCTATCCCCAAACCTGATAATACCGAAACCAGCCGAATTCCAAACTCGCCCCATGGCGCTATTTTATACAAAGCAATCACTAAAAAATAATACAAAGGGGGGTGGTTGTCCGGAGTGCGAAAATAGTGAACTATAAAATCAAACGGATTTGGAGTTGCATACATATACTCTAAGACCGCCGTTTCATCCATCCAGAACGTTCTCGCCCCTACTCTATACAAAAGTAAACCCGCGGCAAAAATAAACAGCAATAAAAAATAAAGCCTATCTTTAGAGTTGGCAAAATATCTATATAAACTAAACAAGGCGTATTTGACTAGCTGGCCAGAAAACAAAAAATATTCCGTATAGTTTAATTTTGATGCACTAAACTTACGCATTCTAAATACAAACGGGATCTCTTTGACACTGGTAAATTTACCCTTAACTAGGATTTCAAGTAAAATTTTATAGCCTTTAGTTTTTAAACTAACACCTTCAATTACTTTCTTATTTAAGAAAAAATAACCGCTCAAAGGATCTTTAACTTTAGTAATTTTTTTAGCAAAAAACACGCCTACATTTGAGATAAACTTTCGCCACCACTGCCAACTTTCAACTACACTCCCCTGGCTAAATCTGCTACCAATAGTTATATCGTGATGTTCTAAAGACAGGATTAGGTCATTTAAAATTTTAGGATCATGGCTTAAATCCGCGTCCATCACCCCAACGATTGGGCGATCGGACGCTTTAAGCCCTTCGGCCACGGCGCTGCCCAATCCCATTTTGCCCGAACGATGAATTACTTTAACCTGATATTTCTTTGACAATTCTTCGGCCACATTTCCTGTACCATCCGGCGAATTATCATCTACAACTATAAACTCTAAATCAATGTTGTTTCTATCTATTACTGTCAAAATCTCTTCAATCAAAAGAGGCAAATTCTTCGCTTCATTATACGTTGGTATCACCAGTGAAACTTCTCGCATAGATTATTTTAAACTGGCTGTAAAAATAAACTGAATAGAGAAAAATTCAGGGAATAAAAATAAAATTTTTTGGCCAATTTTTTCTAAGCCAATTTTACGAAACCACCGTTCTAAATCTCCTCGCGGCCTTATAGCCTCCACTTTCCATCCTTGTTTTTCTAGGAGCGCTTGAGCTGTTTTTAAAGTATAAAAATGCAAATGAGTCCTATCCATAATACCGGAATCTTTCATATCCCACTTTCCTTTTAGTAAAGAAAAACGAACTGAATAGTGGCCTACATTAGGCAAAGAAACGAGCAGTTTGCCGTTTTTGCGTATTAATTTTTTTAGTAACTCTAAAATACGTTCAGGATATAACAAATGTTCAAGCACATCGCCAAGCAATATATAATCAAACTCCTGACCAGCCAAGGCTGGGTCATGCAGAGCTTCTTCAATATTTTTGTTTAGTAAAAATTTATAACTATTTTGCTTAGCCATTTCAACCGCATCTTTGTCCGGCTCTATCCCCCACATCTGGCACTGTTTTTCTACCGCTAAATAGTTACCCAAATACCCGGCAGCACAGCCAATATCTAATACTTTTGAATTGGGGGTTACTTGATTAAGAAGCAGCATGTGCGTTCCCGTAGGTTCGGCAGAAAAATTGTAAATAAATTCTTTGTCCACAATATTTTAATTTAAATTATTTGTAATCAAAATAGTTCTTATCTCCAGTTGTGCTAAAATTATCCCGGTTATGCCAAAAATAATTCCAAGAACAGAGCGGCTTACGCTCACAAATATCTAAAATTCTAAATAGGTTAGCATACCGCAACATGCTCTGCAAAGCGTATGGAGTTACCAAACAAACTACCACAGCCGATATGGCTAAAAATTTATATAAGGCGCCGGGTTTAATATATATATTATAAATTCCATAGGCGGCCAGCGGCACAAAAAACCAAGCGGAGATATATACGGTCCTGCCAATAAACAATGGCCAAGCGTAATACGACATGCTGGAAGGTATTACCGCGAGCAAATAAATCTTTATGTTTGAATGTAAATTATGCCAATTTTTGATTGTAAAAAATAACCCAAGCAAAACAAAAATCCACAATATATTATAGGTAGTGGCGTGAACTCCGACCCATTTAAACAATGTGTAATTTGAGGGCGCAAAAATCCGCCAATTTTCTATAAACCACTGGGCGGAATTATAATCCACGTCCTTGCCTCGAACCGCGTTTATAAGAATTGTAAAAAATGGCAGAAAAGAAAAGTAAACAAAATTTAATATTTTATTTTTCCATGAATCTTTGTTAATTAAGAAAAGAATACCGACAAATAAGGCGCCCATACAACCGCTTTCTTTGGTGAGCACGCCAAAGCTTACCGCCACCCCGCCGAGCAGAAGCCATTTGATTTTCTTATTTTCCCACCAAAGCCAGCCGGCATAAATAGTAAGCAAAAACCAAAAATAACCGCCAATATCCTGCACTTGCGTTAAAGAATAACGTATCATGGGATAGCCGGTCATAATAGTGAGCGCGGATACCAAGCCTGTGAATTTACTTTTAAATACTCTTCGGATCAGGTCATAGGTAACAAACACCAAACCAAAGTAAAAAATAATATTAGTCGCTATGAGGCTATCTTCCACAGATAAAAATCTAAATACAGTTGCTCCGATTACGGCATAAAAAGGATTGAGGTACCTATTTGGATGCGCTACCACTGAATCGGGGAAACTTCCTCTAAAATACTCCATGAGCCACAAAAAACTATCTGTATCATTATTTGGGTGAAAACCAAACAACGCTTTAAATATTAATAAATTTAAGATCGCCGCGACTCCCAAAATAATTGCTATCTTATGCTTATGTATGAACGTAAAAATTCTTGGTGCGCGATATTCTAAAAATACTTCCAGCGCTACCAAAGCGTCCCGCCAGCCAATTTTTTTACCTTCTTCTTTTGTGCGTGGATAATAATTAATTGGTATCTCAGCTATTTTTATACCTCTTAACGCAGACAGGGCTGTAACTTCTGGACAGAATTCAAACCGCTTACAGGCCAAAGGCAAACTTCTTAAAAAGGCAGTTTTAAACATTTTATAGCAGGTTGGCTCGTCAGTAAGTTTTTGACCATATAGGATATTAGCGACCCAAGTCAAAAAAACACCCCCCAGATAATAAGATATTCCCGCGTACTTCTTATTCTCTTTATTCAGCCGACGAGATCCGTATAATACTTCCAAATTATGTTCGCGGATATATAAAAACATTTTTACCAGATCTTGCGGATCGTATTCTAAATCCGCGTCTTGGATTACCACATATTCTCCCGCAGCTTCGGCTAGTCCCGTGCGAATAGCCGCGCCCTTACCGTTATTTTTTTCGTGATATAAAATCTTATACTTATTTTCGTTTTGCATTGAACGCAATATTTCTCGGGTACCATCCGTTGAACAGTCGTCAACTACAATAACTTCTTTAACAATATCTAAATGCGCCACTTTTTCTAGAAGTGGCAAAATTGTATTTTTTTCATTATACACTGGAATAATAATGGTTAATTTCATACATCCGTAAGAGTTTTATAAAGACTAGTGATTTTCTCTATATAATTTTGGGAATTAAACCTTTGCATTTCAGTCTGGCAAGCCAATTTTAAACTAGCATAGGACGCTTGATCATCTAAAGTCATAAACGCGCCGGCAAGCGCTACCGGATGCGCTGGCGGCACAAGTAGTCCTGCCTTGCCCACTACCTCGGGGATTGCGCCTGAAAAAGTAGAAATAACTGGCGTACCGGCAGAAATAGACTCAGCTAACACAAAACCAAACTGCTCTTGCCAAGTAAAGGTACTGAGACTTGCCAAGATTAATACTTTGACAAACTTATACAAACTACGGACCTTATCATTTGGTAAATATTCAATAAATTTTACACTTGCACCTAATCCCATTTCACTAGATACCCTGACCAAATTTTTCTGTTCCGGACCCTTGCCGATCAAAACTAAAACTGCATTAGTTTTTTTAGATTTTTTTAAATACATTCTCCAGGCATACAAAATATCGTATACGCCTTTTTCTTTTACCATTCTATTTACAACTAGATATACTTCTTTTCCTTCTAGTCCCAACTCTTTAATAATATTTTCTTGATTTTTTTCTTCTGGCCGCACTATAGCCGGGGTAATAACTTGCATCTTTGATTCTGGCACGCCTAAATCGGATAACAGCCCCGCTGAATACGCAGTAACCGGCAAAAACATATCTACGCCGGCAATATTTTCTTTGATAATCCCATTAACTTTTTTTCGCCAATATGCCGGAGACATTTTTAATTTTGGCCAATAATTATATTCAAAACGTCCAAAACTATTATCCCAAACCGTAGCTACTACTTTTAGTTTCTTATTTAATGCCTTAGCTCTTACAGCCTGATTAGTATAAAAATAATACACTTCGGCGGTGTGGGCAATATCATAGTTAGCTAATAATTTTTCCAGCCCGCCCATTTTTTGAAAAATTCCAAAATAATATTTATAGAAATTATGAATAAAAATATTATCCGTAGTTGTCGATAATTTGATGACCGGAAAGCGCAGATTAGAAGTGCTGTATAAATTTTTTTGACTGCAAACACCGGTTACCGCAAAAGTATCGGTCAAACTATGCCACAGAGATCCTTCCCATTCACTAAGGCTATCCCCACGCACTAGAGCTACTTTTTTTTGAGTATTCATAAAATCTATCCCCCACCTATTAACGCTGATTCTTTTTTAAAAAGTTAATACGTTTCGCTAATTTATATTGATATACAGCTATTTGCATGCTAATTATAAAACCATACCAGCCGTCTTTCCATGTATTCTTCAAGGACCCCAGTAAGTAATAAACAAAATTAAAATAAGAATAAAAAACTGGATGATTTAGATAACGCTTATACCAATCTTGGAAATCAGCCGGAATAAGATCGGCGTTAAACTTTTCTAAATTGGAAAATCCTTTTGAAAAATAAGCGGCATCGCGATCAATCCGATTTCTAAGCTGGCCAGAAAACCTGCCCCAAGCCACCTTACTTTGCTTGGGCTGGTGTTCTAAGATACAATCTACTTTTTGAGTTTTGCCGACTGTATGTATAGAAAAATTATGGAGTCCTAACATCCAAGCTTTTGATCGGTTAAATAAGCAGGGGCGATAGTTAGAGGCGGTTACATACCGCTCCCCATCCCACAAAGGCCACTTAAAGGCGTATGCCCCCAAAGTTCGGTCTAATGTATCATGTTGTAAAAAATTTTTCAATTTGTCCGATAAGAACTCATCTGCGTCAATCATAAAGACCCAATCATTTTGCGCGTGTTCTAAGATAAAAATACGATGCGGATCACTACCGCCTTGCCTGGAACGAACATGCACTTTATCCGTAAATTCACGGGCAATCTCAAGAGTTTTGTCCGTACATTCTCCATCATGAACTAAAATAATTTCATCAGCTACATCTTTAATGCTTTCCAAGCATCGTCTAATCAAATCCTGCTCATTATAAACTACTAACCCAAAAGAAATTTTTGTCATAAAAACTATGGAACTTGTTTTTTTAATTTTACAAACCCTCGAGATATTAACGAATCAAGTACGCGCCAATACCAGTATGAGACCTTTCTTCTAAGCTCTGATGAAATATTTTGTGAATGTGGAAAATCTAATCGGCTTAATTTCTGATATTGCTTACTATATCCCAAAAGCATCTCAGCTGAAGGAAAAATTTGTTGTAACACTTCGGGGCTCGGTACTATGCCAGCTAATTGCTTATAAGCTAATTCATATTGCCCAATGCCTACTGGTAAGCCAAAACTTTTTTCCACCTTTTCTCGGCCAGCCTTGCCAAAGGCTTCCATGTGATGCGGCTTGCCCGCTAAATCTGCGATCGCTGCAGTGAGACCGCCCACACTATGAACAACCCAGCCAGTTTTACCATTTTCAACTTGCTCGAGCTGCCCATTATCCCAGTGAGGTGTATTTTCAACTACAATGGGTAAAGACCAAACCATGGCTTCATTCAAGCTATTTCCAAAAGCTTCGCCGCGACGCGAGGTATGTATATATATATCAAGCATCTGATACGTTTCAGCAATTTCTTGCTCCAACGATGATTCCGGCAATACGATTACCCTGCCATCAAAAAAATGATGCTTTTTTAACCAATTCAAGCGAGAGGTAGGCACTGTACGAAATAAGATTTTAATTTTATTATTTATTTTAAATATATCTGGCAAAGCGGATAAAACTAGATCGCCCCATTTAACCGGATCATTACGTCCGATACGTCCCAGCAGAATTTCATCTGATTTTACGCCAACAGCCTCACGCAATGCTTGCCGACGTTCTGGTGAAATCTGAAACTGCTGGAAATAATCTATCGTAACCGGATTATATATCACGCGCTGCTTAAGACATTTGTTTTGTTCGGCTTGTTTACCTTGCCAAATTCGCTCACTCACCATCATCATGCTTTTAAAAATTTGTAAATCAAACTTTGGGCCAAGGTTTGGATCAGAAAAAGCAAATACGTTGGTTTCCATAAGTTTTTTTGGACGCAAATAATCAGTCGCGGCTTGATGCAGCGGCTCAAATTGACCGCTGCGATGGAAATGTAAAATATCAATATCCGGATTTGGTATTAACTCTTTTATTTTCTGGACTGTTCCATTTCCAATTAAAATCCGCACGCCCATATCTACCAATAATTTAACTCTAGACCCGCCTCGCTCCAAACAAAGCACCGTTACATCAAATGTTGATTTATCTAAATACAAAGCCAGAGTCTGCACCGTTCTTTCGGCGCCGCCAATATCAAAGATATTTGTCGCGATAACTAT
>CAZUFD010000003.1:0-29011 GCA_964619625.1 uncultured Gammaproteobacteria bacterium
CGTGCCAAGCCATATTTTTTCTTTTTCTGGCCACGCTGGGTAAAGATGCTTTGGGATGTGTGGAAACTCGTTAAAAATGAAAAGATCGGCATGATTTATGTGCACCATGCCTTGCCGGCCGGATATGTGGCCTATTTAATGAAAAAATTAAAACATATTCCGTATGTGGTGTTTTTTCACGGCACTGATTTGACTGTGGGGATAAAAAATAAAAAGAGAAAGCTAAAAAAGGTTTGTTTGGCCGCGGATAAAATTATTGTAAATAGCAATTACTTAAAAAACCAATTTATAAATAATTTTGAAGATTTGAAAAAAGAAATAATTGTTATTTATCCATGTCCGGATGTTGTGTTCACGGAAAAAGTTCCGGAAACGGAATTGAAGAAAATAAAATCCCAATTAGCTTTGGAAGGTAAAAAAGTAATTATAACCGTGGCGCGCATGAGTGAGGGCAAGGGCTACCCTCATTTAATTCGCTTACTTCCTAAAATTTTGGAAAAAGTGCCAAATTTGGTTTGGTTAATCATCGGCGACGGGCCGAAGAAAAACGAAATTATAGCTGCTATCCAAAAAAATTATTTGCAAAACGTTACTCGGTTTATTGGTTATGTTCCATACGCCCAACTACCTAAATTTTACCAAGTGGCGGATTTGTTTGTGCTGCTTACGCATCCGGATGAAAGCGGACAGGAAGCCTGGGGGACTTCGTTTGTAGAGGCCGCGGCTTCGGCAGTCCCGAGTGTAGCTGGGCGATCGGGCGGGGTAGAAGAGTCTGTAGAGAATTTGGTAACAGGGTTGGTGGTGGATGTGTACCAAGACCAGAGTATTGTCTCGGCGATTACTGATATGCTTTCCGAACCGGCCTATGCCAAAAAAATGGGCGAAGCGGGCAGGGAACGGGTGCTTAGTGAATTTACATGGGAGAATCAACTTAAGAAATTGAACTAGTATGCAACCGCTTATCAGCGTCGTAATTCCGGTATATAATCATGCTCACACGCTTAAAAGGTCTGTAGAATCCGTATTTCGCCAAACATATAGGCCGCTGGAGGTGATTGTCGTAAACGACGGTAGTACGGATAATTTTTTTGAAGTGGTGGATGAGTGTTTTGAGCTCATAGAAAAAGAATGTATTGGACAGGGAAGCATGCTATCTATTATTTCCCAAGAAAATAGCGGCGCGCCGGCCGCGCGTAATCGCGGTTTTGCGGCTTCAAAAGGCGAGTATGTTATTTTTTGGGATGCGGACACCATTGCCCATCCGGACATGCTGAAGAAAATGTTTGAAGTATTGCAAAAAAATCCGCAAGCCGCGTACGCGTATAGTCAATTTAAATTTGGCTGGAAAACAATAAAGAGTAGAAATTTTGAAATTGAGAAATTAAAGCAAGTTAATTATATAGATACCACTTCACTTATTCGTCGTAGTTCGTTGTCACCCCCCTCTTACCAAGAGGGGGTGGGGGGAGTTGCCGAGGGTCCGTTTGATGTGTCTTTAAAACGTTTTCAAGACTGGGATTTATGGCTAACTTTAGCGGAAAAAGGTAAATTTGGCGTGTTTATCTCTGAAGTGTTGTATGAAAAAGTTGTAGGCAGCAGAGAGGGGATCAGCACCTGGTTGCCAAAGTTTATGTATCAATTGCCGTGGAAAACAAAACAAGTAAAAAAATACGAAGAGGCAAAACAAATTATTAAAAACAAGCATCATCTATGAAAAAAATTTTAATAATAATCGGTGTCATAGTGTTACTATTTGCCGCTTTACTGATTGCGTTAAACGCATATCTTAAAACTGATAACACCTACGTTCTGCCCGAAAAACTTTATTTTGGCAATGAAGCCAGGGGTGATTTTAATGGAGATGGAAAAGAAGATGTAGCTTTTTTATTTACTAAAGATGGCGGGGGCAGTGGAACATTTTATTATGTAACGGTTAGATTGGCAGAGGGGGAACGTTTTAAAGAAATAAACGCGGTATTATTAGGTGATAGGATTGCCCCGCAGACAACAGAATTTAGAGATGGAAAGATTGTTGTTAATTATACAGATCGAAAACCTGATGAGCCAATGACAACCAAGCCGTCAGTAGGAATTTCCAGATATTTTCAAGTAGTTGCTAATCAGTTAGTTGAAATTAAATAAGCAAAGCTTGAAATTACGTCAGGCTTCGTAAATAAGAAAACTATTTTTCTTATTTAACTCAACCTTAGTAATTATAATCATATGCCAAGTCTAGAAGAAATTCAGAAAAAAATTATTGCCTTTCGCGAGGCACGCGATTGGAAGCAGTTTCATACGCCAAAAAACTTGGCTATAGGGTTGACTTTGGAGGCAGGGGAGTTTGCCGAGCAATTTTTGTGGAAAAATGAAGACGAAATAGCGGAGTATATAAAAACTCACAAAGAAGAAATCGGAGATGAAATGGGCGATGTGTTGAATTATTTACTCATCATGGCTAATGATTTTGGCATAGATTTGTTAGAAGCGACAGATAAGAAAATAGATAAAAATGCGCAAAAGTATCCGGTGGAGAAATCCAAGGGTAAACATACAAAATATACAGAGCTGTAAACTGTCATCCCGACCGCAGTGGAGGGATCCCTTAATCCATTAAAATAGTATGATAGTAAAAAGAAAATTAGGATATTACGTATTATCCGAAAAAACCCGAAAAACCCGCAAAAATCTAGGCGGGCCATACAAAACCAGGGCCGAGGCTGTTAAGCGGCTAAGACAGGTTGAGTTTTTTAAGCATAGGAAATAAGCTAAAAGTAGTATATAATATATCTATAAAATAATTTTCAATAATTTATGTTGAAACTCGCCACCGTATTTAGTGGTATAGGTGCTATTGAACACTCATTAAAAAGAATGAAAGTTAAGCATGAGATTATTTTTGCGTGCGACAATGATCCGCATGTTAAAAAAAGTTACTTTGCCAATTTTGATATAGATGAATCAAAGTGGTATGACTTAATTCAGGAAGTTGATGGAAAAAAATATAATGGGCAAGTCGATCTTCTTGTTGGCGGAAGTCCATGCCAGTCATTTTCAATGGTTGGAAAACGACGCGGTTTTGAAGATGCACGGGGGACATTATTTTACGATTTCGCTAGACTAATTAAAGAGATACAACCAAAAGTGTTTATTTTTGAAAATGTTAAAGGGCTTTTGAGCCATGACAGTGGAAAAACATGGGAAGTAATCCAGGGTGCTTTCAAAGATCTTGGCTATACTTTTTTCCATAAAGTTCTCAATGCAAAAGATTATGGGATGCCTCAAAACCGTGAGAGGCTTTTTGTCGTTGGATTCAATAAAAAACGCAAATTTGAATTTCCACAACCTGTCGAGCTTAAACTGACCGTCCGAGACTTACTGGAAGATTCAACGGATTCTAAATATTTTCTTCCTGAAAAAGGTATAAAATTTGTTACCAACCCAAAAAATTTAGAAAAAAAATATACTCAAATAAACGGAAAAATAGCTTTATGCGAGAAGGCCAACCAACAGTTCAACTGGCATGGTGATTTTGTATTTGTACCCGCCGGTAAAGTAGAAGAAAAATATTTCCTTTCCGAGAAGATTGCTAAGTATGTAATGGCTAGCGGTACAAAAAATTTTTATAGTAAACCTGAAATTGATTTGCCTATAGCCCGTCCACTTCTTGCAACTATGGCAAAAATGCACCGTGCCGGTGTCGATAATTATATAACTAAAGGTGGTCGGCTAAGAAAACTTACGCCCCGCGAGTGTTTGCGACTCATGGGCTTTGATGATACATTTAAGATCACTGTAAGTGATACGCAGATGTATAAGCAGGCTGGTAACAGTATTGTAGTTAATGTTTTGATGAACGTTTTACGCAGTATAGGAATTAAAGATAAAACAAAGAAAGTTGATTTATAAAAATATGATCGAAAACAGTGTAAGTTATATTGACATTGACGATGAAAGATTAGAACTTATTGATGAGGTCGATAATATACCCATAGCTGATTCTTTCGTAAAAAGTAATAAGCTGGAAGGTACAAGAGGCCATGGTGAAGCTAAGTTATATGTGGGTGCAGTTCAGAAGAAGGATTTTAATAGTTTCTTTGATGATTTTAGAGGCAAAGCCTTCTTTCTGAAGAAAGACTTAAACGATTATTTAGAAGATGCGAAATTTGAATACGAACAGCAGGAACAAAAATACAGACAAAATATTTCAGCCAATTGGGAAATCTATCATCAGAAATTACGCGAGCTTTCTGGTAAAGAGTTCTTTAATATCAGCAGGGCCGTTGAACATGATGAGACGAGATACTACATCAAATCAGACGATGCAATTTTTGACTACTTTAGGGCTGTTGTTTTGCCAATGATTTCTTATGTTTCAATCTTAAAGCTCAAAAATCAAAGCGGTGATTTTCTTTTTCTTTTCAGACCTACACTAAGCTATGCCTTTAATCCATATTATCACCCAGCAAAGGTAGAGGAAGTAGAAAAAGAAATTGAAGAAAAAGAATTGCCAGAACAAGAAAAACAACAGTTGGTAAAAGCACGTATCGGACAGGGTGCTTACAGACAAAAACTCCTCAATGAATCTTCTGAGTGTGTCATTACAAGGGTTAATGACGAGCGCGTACTCATGGCAAGTCATATTAAACCGTGGAGTGTCTCAGATGACAACGAGAAGATTGATCCAAACAATGGCTTAGTGCTTACACCTACATACGACAAACTTTTTGATCAAGGATTCATATCTTTTGAGGACGATGGAACTCTTCTCATTTCTCCCTACATTTCACCATTGAATATTAAAAAATTAAATTTAGCAACTAGTAGAAAATTTGTCTTACCGCCAAGTGTAAAAAGATGTAAATATTTAGCGTATCATCGAGAGAATATATTTAAAAAATAAAATATGTCCAACCAGGATGATTTGAAAAACAGAGATCTTACAGTCACAAAAGAATGTGATACCTGTGGGAAAAAGTATCATCCAAGAAAGAATGGTTACCAAACAACCAGCAGATTTTGTTCTGTTGAATGTACAAGAAAAAAGATACCCTTCAGGCCCGCATGACAGATATACACACAAAAGAACAAAGATCCAAAAATATGTCTGCAATTAAGAGTAGGCATAATTTAAGTACAGAAATTGCGTTAATTAAATTATTTAAAGTTAAAAAAATAAAAGGATGGAGAAGACACGTGAAAAGTCTGCCAGGTACACCTGATTTTATTTTTTCAAAATACAAGGCGGTAATTTTTGTTGACGGTTGTTTTTGGCATGGTTGTAAAAAATGTAATCTGCAGCCAAAGACCAACGTTAATTTTTGGAATAAAAAAATTAAAGAAAACAAAGAAAGAGACAAATTTATTAAGTTGAAACTAAAAAAAGCCGGTTGGGAAGTATTACGTATTTGGGAACATGATATTAAGAAAAAACCTATTCTGATAATGAATAAGTTAGAGAATTTTTTAATGAGTAAAAAATAATTTCATGTTAAAAGAAAATAAAATTGGAAAACAAAATATTGGTAATGCGGGCGAATATTATATTGCATCGAGATTATCCGCAAATAATTTTATAGCAACAATAACTCTTGGTAGAGCTGAGAAATACGACATACTTACTGTTACTCCAAAAGGAAAAACTATAAAAATTTCTGTAAAAACCCGCTTTCGTTCTGATATTCAGAGATTTCCTCTTTCAAAAAAAGATGAAAAAAATGGACATAGGGATTTTTATTATGCCTTTGTTAGATTAAATGAGTTTAAAAGCGAACCAAATTTTTGGATAATTCCCAGCATACGAGTAAATGAGGTGCTCTCAAAATCATCACATATTTATTTTAACAAAAGACGTAGAAGGGATGGGGAAAAACATACCGATGTTGGTTTAAGAAATTTTTGGATTCAGATAAATGCAACAAGCCGTGGCTTATTTCCTGACAAGTGGGAAGAAGAATTAAACAAATATTACAAAAATATAAAGCAACTTAAATAAATTTAAGGAGACAGATTAATATTTATGTCCCAATACTACACCCCTCAACGTATCAGAAACATCTATAATCCAGACGATTCCGAACCCTTTAAGCTCTCTCGTTCAAAGATAGATCTTTTTTTAAACTGCCCGCGCTGTTTTTATTTTGACCGTCGGCTTGGTGTAGGCAGGCCGCCGGGGTTTCCTTTTGCTCTCAATTCGGCCGTGGATCATCTTTTGAAGCTAGAATTTGATATTCATCGTGTCGCTGGCACCAAACATCCTTTGATAGAAAAATATGGCGTAGATGCCATGCCTGTGGCCCACAAAGATTTGGACCAGTGGCGACACAATTTTACCGGCATTCAGTATTTGCACAAACCTACCAATTTATTGGTTTTTGGCGCGATAGATGACCTTTGGCAGAACTCAAAAGGTGAATATATCGTGGTAGATTATAAAGCCACTTCCAAAGACGAAGCCATCAACGAGCTAAACAAAGAATGGCAGATTGGGTATAAACGGCAAATGGAAGTTTATCAGTGGCTGCTGCGCAGCAATGGCTACAAAGTGTCCGACACCGGCTATTTTGTCTATTGCAACGGCCAGGCAGACCGCAAGGCTTTTGATGGTAAATTGGAATTTGATGTGACACTTATTAACTATAAAGGCAATGATTCATGGGTGGATGGCGCTATAAAAGACGCACACAAATGTTTGAATAGCGATAAAATTCCCAAAGCAGGCGCGGAATGTGATTATTGTAGTTATGTTTCGGTGATAAATAGTAAAGAGTAAATTTATGGAAAATTATTATTGTATAAAATGTAAAAACTCCATAACTGCTGATGAATTCCATTTTTCCTATAAGTATTGTGGTAAAGGACTTTGTCGTAAACATCAACCCACAAAAGAAGCGCTACGACTCGGAGAAAAATTAAAAGAACTTGGAAAATGGACAGTGGAATATGAAGCGTTTGATGGGCATAAGAGTGTTGATATTTCTATTCCTTATGCCAAAGTTCATATCGAGGTTGATGGTTTGCAGCACGTGGTTACAAAAGAACAAGCTTTAAACGATATAAAACGCGCTTATCATTCTTATAAAAATGATGGTTTTATTACCTTACATGTGCCAAACATTATTATTAGAGATGAAAGCACTATTGATGAAGCGGCAAAATTCATAAATGAATTTTTAGAGGAAAATTATACAGATGTCAGTGATGCTGATGATAATTGGTTAGTTCGGTTTTTAAAGCGATTGTTTTCTTAATTTTTATGTTCGGCCTCACAAAATCAGAACTAAAAATTTTAAAAAAACTTTCTACTCCCATAAAAATTCAGGATTTTTTGGATACCATGCCGGTGAATTGGGAGAAAGGTGGAGAAACATATATGTCTCCGCGCCGAAGCTTAAAGGCGAAAAAAATGCATTGTTTTGAAGGCGCAATTTTTGCAGCCGTAGCGCTATGGATACATGGTGAACCGCCGCTGGTAATGGATTTTCAAAATAAAGGCGACGATGACCATGTAATTGCACTCTACAAACGAAATGGATATTGGGGCGCCATAAGTAAAACTAATCACTCCACTTTGCGCTATCGCGATCCGGTATATAAAACTACTCGTGAGTTGGCGATGTCATATTTTCATGAATATTGGAATAATAAAAGCGGCAAAAAAACTTTGGTAGCATTTTCAACAAAGCCGTTTAATTTGCGTACATTTGGCACCAAATGGATAACCAGCGAAGAAAATTTGGATTATATGGTAAATGCCATAGACGAAGCGCCGCACGAGCAAATTTATCCAAAGAAAAATAAAAAATTTATCCGTCTAGCCGATAAAATGGAAAGGCGAGCCGGCAAGCTAATAGAGTGGAAAAAAAGTCATCCAAGAACTTAACTGTGCAGCCTGCACGGGGTGGGTGTATAATTGATATATAATTTTTAACAATTAACATATGCAAGCGAAAGAATTAAAACAAGGGTTAAACGAAGGTAAAGATGTTATGATTGTAGATGTGCGCGAGCATGATGAATACGAAAAAGGCGAAAAAATGGAAGAAGCCACAAATATTCCCATGGGCCAAATGTTTATAGAAGCTGCTCAAGGAAGACTGCCAAAAGACAAAAAAATTGTGACAGTTTGCAAAAGCGGAACTAGATGCGAAATTGTGGCGCGTGAATTGAAAGCTAAGGGCTATGATATTGAACACTTAGAAGGTGGTATGGAGGCCTGGAAAGCAGCTTAGTGTATGGCTCTTAAAACAAACCATGTTGTCATACCGTTGATTACAATTGCTACGATCAGTCTTGGTAGTCTGGTTACTTCTTTGGATATGAACTGGTATAGCACAATTAAACTTCCGGCGTTTACGCCCCCGGGCAGCTTTATTGGTGCAGTTTGGACAGTTTTATTTATTTTGGCTACAATTTCAGCTCTCATTGTTTGGAATAAAGCCATAGGTAAACAAAAAACAAGCGTTGGTTTTGCGTTTATTATAAATACTGTACTCAATGTGGGTTGGAGCACTTTATTTTTCGGTTTACATTTAGTTGGTCCGGCGATTTTTGAAGCGGCTTTGTTGGGGTTATCTGTTCTAGTATTAGTTATTTTGACTTACAGAATCTCTAAAGTAGCTTCTTGGCTACTTGTACCATATTTGGCTTGGGTTTCTTTTGCTACGTATCTTACGTATGCTATTTGGTTGCTTAATAGGTAGGTTTATGCAAATACCAGAAAGTGAACTAACCATTACTTTTGCCAGATCGTCCGGCGCGGGTGGGCAAAATGTAAATAAGACTTCTACCAAGGTAATTATCCATTGGTCGGTAGGGAAGTCTGTTGTGTTATCCGAAGAAGAAAAAAATAGAGTACGAGAAAAATTGGCTAATAGAATAAATAACGAAGACCAGTTAGTGGTAGTGTCCGAAGAAGAACGTTCACAATTGCAAAATAGAGAATTGGCTGTAGCCAAATTGCAAGAATTGGTAAATGGGGCTTTGTATGTGCCAAAAGTACGCAGAGCCACCAAACCAACTAAATCTTCCAAAATAAAACGTCTGGAATCAAAAAAGATACGCTCGCAAATTAAAACCGCCAGAAAAAGTTTGGAGTAATATGTATTATTTATACATTCTGGAATGCGCGGACAAAACGTTGTATACTGGTATAGCTACGGATTTGGAGCGCAGGCTAGAAGAACATAACGCAGGTAAAATTGGCGCCAAGTATACCCGAGCGCGTAGACCAGTAAAGTTGGTTTACAAAAAGAAATTTCGGAATAGGTCAAATGCTTCCAAAGCGGAAGCTAGGATAAAGAAATTGAGCAGGGCAGAAAAAATACGTTTAATAAAATCGGTATAGATCCCTCGTCGCTACGGCTCGCTCGGGATGACAAAACTAATAACATATGACCCAGGAGCAAGCGCTGGACATACTTAAAACCGGCGCTAATGTTTTTTTAACCGGTGAACCCGGAGCAGGTAAGACGCATACTATAAATCAGTATGCGGCATATTTACGTGCCCGCAACATAGAGCCATCTATTACGGCTTCCACTGGTATTGCGGCTACGCATTTGGGCGGTATGACGATTCATTCCTGGAGCGGTATTGGCATACGTAAATATTTGGATGGGTATGAATTAGATAAAATAAGCTCCACCGAATACCTTGCCAAACGGATTCGCCGGGCGAAAGTATTAGTAATAGACGAAGTGTCCATGTTATCTCCCGAAACACTGGATATGGCTGACGCGGTGTGCCGCAACATACGTCAAAATGGCGATGCGTTTGGCGGTTTGCAAATTATTTTTGTCGGTGATTTTTTTCAGTTGCCACCGGTTGTAAAAAATGAGAATAATTCACAATTACAAACTTCGTTACTCCGGAATAATAAACCTAGGTTTGCCTACGCTTCATCTGCCTGGCAAAGAGCCAAACCGGTTGTTTGTTATCTTACCGAACAGCACCGTCAGGATGATGATATATTTTTACAAATTCTTTCGGCGGTTCGAGCTAATACCGTTAATAATGATCACTTGTCTGAAATTGAAAAAAGAAAAGTACGCGATGAAAATTTCGCCAGTAAAGCTGTAAAATTATATACCCATAATATAGATGTGGATCGCACCAATGATGCCATGCTTGCCACGGTTGTAAACAGACCAGTGACGTTTGAAATGACAAGTAAAGGTTCGCCGTCACTGGTGGCGGCTCTCCAAAAAGGTTGTTTGTCGCCATCTAGTTTAATACTAAAAGTTGGAGCCAAAGTTATGTTTACAAAAAATAATCCTAAAGAAGGCTTTGTAAATGGAACGTTGGGAGTTGTGGAAGGGTTTGAACGATATATGAATTTACCGATCGTTCGCACTCATGACGGCCGACAGATTGTGGTAGAAAAAATGGAGTGGAGCGTGCAAGAAAACGGTAAAGTGCGGGCCGAGATCTCGCAGATTCCATTGCGTCTAGCCTGGGCTATTACCGTGCATAAAAGCCAAGGAATGAGCCTGGAAGAAGCGGTAATGGACCTAAGCGACGTATTTGAGTTTGGGCAGGGGTATGTGGCTCTGTCGCGCGTACGACGTCTAGCCGGCCTGTATTTATTGGGTTGGAATGAGCGGGCGTTTCAGGTGCATCCGGAAGTATTGGAAAAAGATAAAGATTTTAGAGTTAGTTCGGAGGCGAATGTAAATGTGTTTTCCAATATTCCCAAAGAAGAACTAAGCAAGATGCATAAAAATTTTGTTAAAGCATGCGGGGGAGATGAAGTTAAGTTGAGGTTGCAAACAGGTGAAGATGGCGTGCAATATGAACCTATTACTCGCCAAAATTACACAGAAGGATTAGGAAATAAAAAGAAACCAAAAGCAAAAGGATCTGGTTACGCAAAAATCAGGGAAAAACATCCAAATGCTTATAAATCGTGGAGTGCCGAACAAGACGAAGAATTGAAACAGTTTTTTGCGAGCGGCGTACCGGTTGAACAGCTCGCTGAAACATTTGGACGCAAAGAAGGCGCTATATCTATGCGGTTGATTAAATTGGGGCTAATAGAGGATCTAGAAAATTAAGATTGAATAAGTGGGGGATTAAAAAATTATAAACAAAAAATCCAGATTATTTCTGGATTTTTTGTTTATTCATGAATCAATTTTACTTAATTCATAAATTCTTTGCACGCTGATCTTGTTTTGTGCAAGCGGCGCGTGCGACCGCTCGTCACTTTGTTCAAAGGCTGTTAACGCTATATGTTACGCGACAGAAGAGCGCGGCACTACCGGACTCTTCTCTAAAAAATATCGTGTGGTGAGCCTCAAGACCACCTCTCATAATGGTGCCTTCAATAAAATCGAAGGTTGTGAGAGAGTAGCCACTGACGAGTATCGTGTAAAATAACGATCCTTCAAAGTGTCCGTCATCTTCTCCGATATAAACATTCTCAAAAGAGTATTCCTCAAAAGAGTATTCTTGATCTCCGAAGGGATGATCCAAAAAGATCTCAACAGCTTCTGGGTACGGTCCGGTATGCACAAATTCCATGTATCCGGACATTGCCGTAAAGCCGTTATCAAAGAATCCGGAATCGTTACAGTACCCCTCTTCCAACACCGACTCGACGTCGTAGTGTTCTTGCAAGAAGCGGGCCCCGGTGGGCAGGCCGTCACCGCAACCGGTGATGAAAAGAGCGAGAAACATCACAATCACCATCTTGATCTTCATGGTCTAACCCTCCCTGGGTCTGTACCTTGTGCTACGTGCTTCAAATGCCAAGATTAGGCAAAATCCGCATTTTACAAGATAGATTATCTTATCACTTCTTATAATTTTGTCAATGGCTCATACGAATAAGTATTCGTTGCATTTAACGCATGTTTTTGTTATGCTGTTTGCCAAGGGAGGAATAAATGCAAACCGTCAATATCATTGCCGCTGCTGTTACTGTGGTTGCGGCACTGATCGCCTTTGTGCGCATGTGGTGGTGCATGCGTAACGAAACAGCTCGGCCCAATGTGTTTACTTGGGTCGTCTGGGCAATCCTGGCTATTGCGCTTTTGAAAAGCGAGTGGGAAGCAATTGGCGCCACCTGGGCGCTGTCGCTTCTTATCAATGACCTGATTTGCATTTCAGCCACCGCTGTAGCGCTGTCTGTGATCGCAATACGGAATCTAAAAGCAGGTAAGAAGCAGGCCAAGAAAGATTGGTTAAAGAAAAACGCGGTTGAATTGTCGTGCCTGGTAGCAATCATGTTGGCTACCGTTGTTTGGTGGCTGACCTCGTCAGCGCTTGTCGCGCTTATCTGCTATCTGGCAATTGATTTCATAGCTGTAGTGCCTACGCTGTATGCGGTCTGGCAGGATTATAGAGTTGAAGATGCGTGGGAATGGGTCCTGTTCCAGGTGGCCAACACAGCGGTGATCTTGACCGTGCCAGCGTTCACCTTCGAGCATTTGGCCTATCCAATCACGGTATGCCTTATTGCTTTGGCAGTTAACATGGTGCGTGGGCTATCGTGGTGGATGGATACATAGTAATACTGGCAATCTCTAGATTAACGAGATGCCAGTAAAGGAGTTTTGCCGGTCCTTATGGCCGGCTTTGTGTTTGTAAGAAGAAAAGTAAATAAGATAATCCCCATTACATGAAAGAGCGCTGGAGAAGTTAGGTTTATTATAAGCAGCGCAATTAGTGTTACGAGTAAACCACGGTTTTTATAAGTAACCATAAGGCAGTACGCAATAAGCGTCAGCCAAGCAAGCAGCCCGATAATTCCCATCTCGGCTAAAATTTCTAAATATCCCCAATCAAAATGGGGGGTAGTAATATTTTGTTTGAAAACTGGGCTGTAGACCGTAACTGTATCGCCAAGGCCGTTTCCTAAAATTGGTTTATCTTGAATTTTCTTTATAATTTTTGGCAGCAGTAGCATACGGCTTAACGAACTGTCTTCGGTCTGTGGCATAGCAATGCTTTGGAGGCGTATTCCCAAGTATTCCAAGCCCAAACTATCACCTTTAGTGGCGGCAACATGAGTAAAAATAAAAATAGATATAAAAATTACAAAGGCGCTGCCGGAATATAAAAGCCATTTTTTCCAGTTTTTAAAGGAAAAAAGAAGTAAGATGCCGGCAAACAAAGACATGAAATAAATACGGGTAAGATTGATCGTAAGAATGGCCAGTAGCATGCCCGCGGAGATTTGCGACAAACCGAGGCTGATATTTTTTTTGGTTGTAATAAACAGTTGTTTGGAAAATAGATATAAAAATATCGGTATCATGAGCAGTTGTTCATTAAGTACGATTCGGAAGAAACCCGTGTTAAAGTTTGTAATTTTTCCGCCGGCCACATCTCTAAACCAGTGATAATAACTGTCCTGCAAGATAAGTATGCCGGAAGAAAATCCGGCAAGTGTAACATAGGTAAAAATAAAGTTGCCAATAATCGCGGCAAAAATCATGTTAAAACCAATGCTGCGGAAAGTTACCGAAGAAAGTAATTGTTTAAGCGGAAAATAATATAAAAAGAACAGGTAGGGAATACAATCGGCTAGAATTAGTTTTGGATTGTTGCCGAGCAGGTAGCCTTGTACAGCCGATACTGCTACGGTGGTATACAGCGCGGCCAACATTAAAAGTATTGGCTTATTTTCAATAAATAGCTTCCATTTTTTGTCGTAAGTAGCATGAAAAACAAAAATGCCGATGGAAAATACCAGAAGTATGGTGCGCAGTGATATATTTTTTATCTCTAAAAAGTTCCCCGCTCCGCCTAAAATCATTTCCGCGGCAATAATTATCCAGCCGCGCATGTCTTTTTTGATTAAAAAATAAACGGCCGCAGCGAGTATGGCTCCGGAGATAATCCAATTTATGATACTAGCCTCATAGAGCGGTGTGCCCGGGCTGAAGAAATAAGAAAAAATGCGGATTGTGAAATATATCATCAGTCCGCCGAAAATTTGTTTGGTAGATAGCTCTAAGCTTTGCAGCTTCGTTTTTAATTTTGAAAGCATGTTGCAATAAAAATATAGAAAAATTATATCATTTTTCTCATAATTAGGAAAATTAACAGGGTAATTTAAAGCAGATGAACTTGGTCAAAGTTTTTATAACCATCCACAAATACTCCGGCGCTCATGGCTATTTTTCCTTCTAGTTGCAGCTCAAGTACTTTAATGGAATGCTGGCCGCAGCCGATAAGGATATGTCGGTGCTCTAGAAGAACCTTGCCCGGTTCCAGAATTCTTTCTGCCTTGGCAATTTTTAATAGTTTTAATCTTTTTTCACCCCACATGCACCAAATGCCCGGCCAGGGAGTATAGGCGCGGTACAGGTTATAGATTTGGTCGGCAGTTTGGGAAAAGTTAATGCGGCCGTCATCTTTACTGATAAGCTTGGTAAATGTTGCTAAACTATGATCTTGTACTTGGGGAATAATCTCTCCTTGCATATATTCCGGCAGGGTATTTAAGAGCAATGTAGAGCCCACGGTGGCCATTTTATGGCTTAAGGTGGTAAAAGTATCATCTGCGCCTATTGTAACCCCTTCTTCAGACAAAATGGGGCCATGATCAACTTTTTCGTCCATGAGCATAATGGTAACACCCGTAAGCGCGTCCCCATTTTTTATGGCTTCTTGAATAGGGGAAGCGCCGCGGTATTTGGGTAGCAATGATCCGTGCACATTGATCATGCCCTTGGAAAACGAATCAATGATACTTTTAGGAATGATGAGTCCGTATTGGGCCACTACAGCCACAGATGAATCGGTTAGCGAGGTAAGGGAAAAATTTTTTAAAGTCTCCGGTTGTTTTATAGTTATATTATGCCGTAAAGCCAGTTTTTTTACCGGGGACTCCTCCAAAATTTGTTTACGCCCGACTTTTCGGTCCGGCTGGGTAAAAACCATTTCCACGGAAAACCTGGGATCGTGCAAGAGTCCTTCCAAAATAACGGCCGCAAAATCTTGCGTACCAAAGAAAACGATTTTAATCTTGGACATATTATTCTTGAGTTAAGATTAAATACCGACAAAGTATAGAGAAGTTTATTTGGCAGTTTCTTCAAGCGTGTGCAATTGTTTGGCTTTGGAAATAAAGAGAGTACCATTTAGATGATCTATTTCATGCTGGCAGATTCTGGCAAAAAAACCAGCGGCCGCAAATTCAATCTTTTCTCCTTCGGTATTTAGGGCCGTGACTTTTATTTTTTTATATCGTCTGACTTTGCCATATACTTTTGGCACGGATAAACATCCTTCTTCATCCCAATCGCGCAGTATAGATACTTTTTCAAATGTTGGGTTTATTAAAACCAAATCCGTTTTTTTATCCGGCGTGAAATCTTTGGCGATTACGCACAGTTGAATCGGTTTGGCTACTTGGATAGAAGCAATGCCAACGCCGTTTTTGGCATACATGGTTTCTATCAAATCAGCCGTAAATTTTTTTATAGCGTCCGATTTTATTTCTTCCACGGTTAACTCGCGAGAAGGTTTGTATAGGAGGGGGTATTCTGATTCTTTTGGCACTTTTAAGACCATATACGAAATGAATGAGTAAAATATTTAACAGATTAAATATTTTCGAGTGAATGAGTATATATGTGGCTTTAGCCCCTATACTAAGAAAAAGATAAGATTGAATTAGGATTAGGGTCTATTTTCCAATTATCCGGTATGTGAGAAAGCAGCAGCTTGGTATTTTTTTTGTAGTTATTGTACTTTATTTTGGCTAAGAGTAGCTGTGAGTATTGTCCATTATGCCGATACGGGGAAGTTTCCCACGGACCCATTATTGTAATATCAGCGGAGTTTTTGGTCAAATGAGCGAGCTGGGCCATAACTTTGGCAGTTTCAGCTTTTAAGATTTGTTCTTTACTATTGCCGTTAGTTATTTTAACTAAAAATTTGAACGGTGGGTAGCCTAACACTTGCCTCTCTTCAAATTGTTGAGCGTAAAAAGCTTGTGGGTCAAAAAGGGAAGTAAATACCAAGTGTTCGGGGTGGCTGGTTTGCACCACTAGCTGTGAATCGGCAGGTAAATTAAATTGAGCATCGCGTAATTGTTGCCAAAGATTTTCAGAAATTTTATATTCGGGAATAAAAAGCGAAGAGTCTGCATCAAGAAAAGCGAGTAATTTTATTTTGCTCCAATCAAGGCGTGTCCAGGCAAGTTGAGTGCCAATAATTATTTTACCTGCCCCGTACTGAGCCGCCCCTGCGGATCTAGTACCGGGGTCTGCCTCTGTATCTAGTTTTTTCAAGTCGGTTTCATCGCTATCTATGCGAATAATGGGTCGGGTATCATTTTTCGGAACAATTTTTTTGATAAGTTCTTCGGCAAGCTGCGTGCCGGCGCCAAACATATTTATATTTGTACCTTGGCATTTTTTACATTCCAAGGACATATGTTCCGAGTATTGGCAGAAATGACAACTTAGTCGTCCGGTATCTTGATGATAGGTGAGAGAAAAATGGCAGTTCGGACATTTTAAGACATTGCCGCAATCTTGGCAGCCCACATAGCTTAGGGTGCCGCGGCGATTGATAAAGAGAAAAATATCGCCTGTTTTTATTTTTTGAAATGCTTCCAGCAGATCGTGGCTCATCAGAGAAAAGTTTTTTAACCGCCTTTGCGCGCGCATATCCACGATTTGAATTTCTTTTCGTATAGGTTTTACATCAATATGGCCGCCGGCGTATACTTTTTTTTGGGCAAAAAATAGGGTTTCCACGGTAGGTGTGTGGGATAGCAAGGTGAGCTCGGCGCCGTGACTGGTGGATAAAAACAAAGCCGCATCGCGCGTGTGGAGACGCGGAGCCATATCCCAGCTTTTATAATTTGAATTGCCTTCGTCATCCAAAATAATATGCTGCAAATTAAACCACGGTAAAAACAGGGCGGCTCTGGTGCCGATAATGATGTTTTTTTCACCTCGCCAGATTTCCAGCCACCTGGTAAATAGTTCCTTTTCGTTGAGTTCGCTGGTAATTACAGTCGTTTTTTTTAAAATATTATTTGGAAGAATTGCTTTGATTTTTTCTACGGATTTTAATTCCGGAACCAGGAACAAGATTTGCGAATCCGCATGTTTTAATTTTTCTAGGATAACGTTAGTTTTTTCCTCCGCGTTGTTATAAACAAATAATTCAGGCTTATGTCTAGTTTGTTTGGTGAAAAGTGTTAGACTTGTATCCGGAGAAGAATTTTCGGATTGCAATTTTTGCAGTTTTCTTTTTTGCAGCGGGATTAAATTGTTTTTTAATAAAAATCCCAAGGAAACATGATAAAATTCGGAAATATCGGCTAGAAAGTTTAATTGCGCTTTAGATAGTATTGGTTTTTTAAAAACTATTTCGGTAATAGGTTTTAATTTTAAATTTTTGTTCGCGGCACTTGATTCCAAATTAAAAACCACCCCGAATTCTTCTTTATTACGGAAAGGGATTTTTACGAGCTGTCCGATTTGGATGGTATCTCGGTACGGCTCCGGCACTATGTAATCCAAGAAAGGCAAGGATAGCGGCACTCGCTTGGCCGGAATAATTTGCACGATCATATGAAATACCTAGTTATTATAGGGCAAAATTAGCCGTAAGATAGCCTACGCCAAACGGAGCTTCGTAGGCGTAGGATTTGTAGTTGCTAGAAACACCCTGAAGAATGCCCATGAGAATTAAAAATGATCTAAAACCGCATTCAGTGGCATTTGTTACCATTGTCTTATCCATTTGCAGCATGCCGGCCAAATTATGGCCAGCCAAAAGTTCTTGGATTTTTTTATCAAATTCCGGTCCGGCGGGGTTGTATCCGGCCGGCGCTTCGGTAAAGAGTGCGTGCGACAAATCTCCGGAAGCAATGACGGCTACGCGTTTGTTTGTTTCAGAAATTTTTTCCTTTATTAAATTACCAAAGGCCACATGTGTTTTCCAATCTAAGTCGCAAAAACCGACCGGAATTATTTTGATATTTTTCAAATGCGGGGTAAGGAAAATAAGCGGTACCGATGTTCCGTGATCAAGGTTGGATTCGCTAATCATCGTAGCCGGTATATGTTCTTGATTTGCCGATTCGCGAATTGAAGAGCTTAGGTATGTTTCACCATGAAATTTTATTTTTGTGCCCAAATCGCCAAACGCGCGCAAATCGGTTTGGTAGGTAGGGTTGGTGTTAAGGGTAAACGCCTCTTTAAACGCGTGGCCATGCGGAGAAATGATAATTAAAATTTCAGGATGAGTGATATACAAATCTTTTTCCATTTGCTCCAAGCCTATTTTGGTTTTTTCCAATTTTTTCACCGCGCTGTGGCCGATGCTGGGAAGAATAAGGGGCGGGTGAGGGGTGATGCCGGCAAACACTAAAGACATATACTTTAAATTAGTTGCTAGTTATTTTTACATTACCGCTTGAAATCCATTTGGCCATTTTGCTTGCTTCCTGGTCTTGTCCTTTGCCGCCCATCGTAATAATCGTATATTGTTTTTTAGTTTTAACGGATTCTATTACCATTATGGTAACCACGCCGGCCTCATCGGTAGACCCGCTTTTACTGGCGATAATTTTATAATTTTTTGTTCCCGCCGGAGCGTAAATTGTAGGGCTAGCGACCGTATGTTTGGTGGCTTTGCCCGCTTCTTTAAATGTATAACCGGTTTTGGCTAGGGCAGTTTTTATAGTGGCATTTTCCAAAACTTTAGTTATGATTTTTAACGTATTGCGCGGGGTTGATTTATTCTTAGCGTTCAAGCCGGTAACATCTACAATCGTGGTGTCATCCGCGCCCCAGTTTTCCAATCTTGTTTTTATCTTTTCAATAAATGCCGTTTCCGAAGGCGCGCTGGAATTTTGAGCCATCATGCGAGCGGTATTATTGGTGGAACCGATAAGCATCGCATTAAATATGTCGGAATTTTTTAAAGCGGCGCCATTTTTCAAATTTACGTTTCGGCCGGATGATTTTTGTTTGGCGCTGGAAAATACGGATGATTTGGTAAGGCTGAAATCTTGATTTAAGGCTTCGTACGCAACCAGCAGTTTGGTGAGTGATGCCGAAGAACGAGCTTGATCTATATTTTTTCCGGAAATAATGCGACCGCTTGGGTACTCAGCCACCAAATATGCCGGAACTGAAGTTTTGAACAGGTCGTCAACTTTTACTTCGCTGTCTCCCAGATATTTATTGCGAGAAGAAATAAGACTGCCGTTTATAAAGATAGGTTCAGCTTCCAAAATATTTACCAGGGTAATTGGGGCTACCACCAGGACATTTTCTCGTTTATATCCCAAGGCCGCAAATGTATCAACATCGGCAATTAAACGCTTCTTTCCATTTTCTATAACATATACATTACTGCTATCTTTTGTTCGTAACAAAGTGCCATCTTTGAAATTAAGCGGGAGGTTGGCAACCTCTATATTTTTTATGTCTTTCAAGGTATGTTTTTCAACCGCTAAATTTTTATAATTTGTCGTAACAATGTTTTTATCGGTAATTGGATATAACATGTTATCTTTGAGTAGGTAGTAGGTATTGTTAAGATCCGTAATCTGGTACACGATGCCTTGAGGCGCGGCAGTCTCGGTGGTAATAACAGGGCCTAGAGGATAGCCGGCAATATCTGCGTCAGTTATATCTATGAATTCATCCGGATTATAACCCATTTTTCTGACAACTTCAGCCGAAGCAAACGGGCGCAGCGTATCATAATCTAACAGATAAAAACCGCTTGGAGTTTTAAGAACTGAGTAATTTGGAAAGGAAATTTCCGTACCCGTTTGGTAGTTGCCCAGTTCGGAATCGGGGACGGCTACAATCATTTTTGGGTCCGCGCGGCTCAGAAGCGTAGCTTGGTTTTTAAATTTGCGTTTCACGTTATTTTGAATAAGCCAAACTTCGTTCGTTAATTCTGAACGCAACAAACTGCCGTTTGGATAAATTTGCGTGAACCAGGTATTCCAAATACGCCAGAAATTTTTATTGCCATGCAAGTGCGGGGTGTAGGTGTACAAAAAAGCCGTTGCCCAGCTTTGCGGAATAATAATCTGATTGTCTATGGTGGTATTTTGATCTTTTTTCTTAACAAATGAACGATCGCTGTTATTGTAGTACCAGCGGATAATACCGGCTGCGTTATCTACTTGTTTGCCAAAACCTTTGAATTTTAAAACATTTGGGTCGCTGAGCGAACAACTGTCGCAAACCCCATAACCGGCAGCCCAATCCAGTTGCTTTTGAGTCGGCGCGTCATCGGTTACAAGGCTTTGTTCTTTTTGCAGCGTTACCAAAATATATTTTGGATTTATCTGGTATGCGAGAGCGGTTTGGTGAATTATTTCCGCGGCTGATTTTATTTGGCCGTTTAAATCCTCTGTTCTAAGAGTAGAAAGATAGCTACCCCTGTCTTCTAAAAATTTTTGTACATCACCCAAGCTCCAGTTGGCTGTGCTCTGCATTTCTTCATCGGAAATAATAAATTGCGGGTTGAATTCTACGGCTGCTAGAGCGGCGGAAGAGGGAAGTAAAAGGAGAGCGGTAATAAAAAAAGTGATAATTTTTTGCATAGAAAATAAGGGAAAATAACAGGATTTCTTAATATCTAATTATAGCACACTTTGTTTTGGCGCTCAATCGCTTATTTTTAGCCAAAAAATTGACTTTTATATATAAATTTGTTTATATATTCGCACGGATTTTACCGTAGGAAGGACGTGTGCCATGTTTGTTTCCTCTCTCGTTAGGTTCAGTCTGGCGGGGTTGTGCGATCTTCCGTTCGATCTGGGACGGTCGCTCGATGCTGGTGAGATCAACCACATCCTTGAAGTGTGTGGAGCGCTTTGGCTCCATGATGGTGATGCTCAACGGCCGCATGCTGAACTTACTTCAGGTAAGTGCAGCGATGGGTTTGTGAATGTGCAACAAGCACTTTGCCACACTCCAATCGCCGAGATCTTGGCTGACCAGTTGATGCTGAAGGTGAGTGATGCCTACCATGGCCCGGTAGATTGGGTTGCGGGTTCGGATCATGCTGCAGCCACGCTTTCGTATGGCGTTGCCGTCAGAAACCGTGCCAAGCACGACTTTACGGAGAAGGGGGATGGCAAATCTCAGAAGTGGAGCCGGTTCAAGATCGGTCCGGACGAAGCGGTTCTGCAGGTGGAGGAGCTGATCACCACACTCTTGACGATGGAGGCTGTGCGAAAAGGTATTCGCACCGCTCATGAGTGGAATATTGCCTTTACTCCGGTTGTCGGAGTTTTGGTCAATCGCTCTTCGGCGCGGGAGTTTGAAGGAAGTCCGATTGTATCTCTGGCTACATACGACATCAAGACCTGGGAACCATCTGATTGTCCGTTGTGTGCGGCTGGTTCCAAGCGTGTGCGGCCGAAGTCCAACTGGGCCGAGCTTACTGGCCGAAGTACCTGACGAGCTAGCAAGTAGAGTGTGTTTAGAATCGGAGGGTTTAATGAAACTGCCCGTCGATTCGTTAGATTTTTATAATAGAAATTTGGCGAATCGGGCAGTTTTTGTTTTTATGAAATTTTGACATACCTCTTTACTTGCTATAGACTTCGTTCACAAGAAGGGCTTACAACAAGCCCATCACAATTTGGGGAGGTATTTGTCATGATGCAATCGCGTTTGACTGCGAGTCATGTTGTTCTAGCCGCCGACACCCTTACACTCGAGCAGTGTGTGCGGCTCGGTCCGCTCATCGGCAATCGCGTCTACGCCGTCAAGATCCATGTCCTGTGGGATCGGCACGGACCCTCGGTCGTTCAGCGGCTCAAGGAAGCTGGTTTCCGTCGGGTTTGGGTGGACCTCAAGCTTCACGATACGCCGGACACCGTGGCGTTGCGCGCGAAGGAGGTAGCGGATGCTGGAGGTGATATCGTGACTGTGCACATCTCTGGCGGCCAGAAGATGATGCAAGCCGCGAAGAAGTCGGGGATTGAGGTGTTCGGCATCACTGTCCTCACTTCGCTGGACAAGGCAGAGGCGGTCCAGATCTACCACGGTGACAATATCCTGCAGATCGTGATGGCGCGTGCGCTGGAAGCACAACAAGCCGGGATCGATGCGGTGGTTTGTTCACCGCAGGAAGTTGCGATGCTCGCCGGTTGGGCCAAGCTCTCTGGCCTCAAGTTCGTCACTCCCGGTGTTCGTTCGCCGGGAAAGGAAGTTCACGATCAGAAGCGCGTGGGCACTCCGGCCAAGGCCAGGGAGGACGGTTCCAACCTTCTTGTCATGGGTCGTCAGCTCACGGAGGCGGAAGATCCGGTTGTTGAGCTGGATCATGTCGAGGAGGAACTCAGCCTGCCCTCGTGAGGTACACTTCGTCGGTTGTTCTGCCGCTATAAGAAGTGGTAGAACAGTCGGCAAGGTCTCCTGTTGTTGCTGTGCTAAATATTTATTAATTTAGTAGAGCAACGGAGATCTTGCAAGTGAAAATTATAAATAAACCGCTCAATTTCTTGAGCGGTTTATTTTTTTAATAATTTTTTATGCAAAACGATAAAAATTAAAGCCTATCCAACACAATTTTATTTCTTCCCGCGCTTACTTTTACCGTATCGCCAGATTTAAACCGTTTTTCAATTAAATCCATGGCCAGTAAATCCAGAAGTTCCGTTTGAATAACTCGTTTGAGCGGTCTGGCGCCGTAGTTATCATCAAAACCTTTTTTAACCAAATATTTTTCGGCACTGGCATCAATCTCAAGCGTAATTTTTTGCTGCAATAATCGTTCTTTTACTTTTTCCAGCTGCAATTTTACAATGCGGGAAATATCTTTTTCAGTTAAGGAATGGAAAATGATAATATCATCTATACGATTTAGGAATTCCGGTTTAAAATGGTTTTTTAACCCTTCCATGATTTTTTCTTTCATGGTTTTCTCGTTACGGTCTGTTTCGCTGCCATTGAAACCAAACTCACCCTTTTTATTCCAATCAAGAATTAAATTGCTGCCGATGTTGCTGGTCATAATAACCACGGTATTTTTGAAGTTTACTTTTCTTCCTTTGGCATCGGTCACATGGCCATCATCCAAAATTTGCAGCAAAATATTAAAGACATCCGGATGCGCTTTTTCTATTTCATCAAAGAGAATTACGGAATATGGTTTGCGTCTGACAATCTCCGTAATTTGTCCGCCTTCCTCAAAACCTACGTATCCGGGAGGAGAGCCAATAATCTTTGATACAGCGTGTTTTTCCATATATTCGCTCATATCTACGCGGATCATGGCGTTTTCCGTATCAAACATAAATTCAGCCAAAGCTTTGGCAAGTTCGGTTTTACCCACACCGGTAGGCCCAAGGAATATAAATGATCCGATAGGGCGGTTTGGCTCGGCAATGCCCGCGCGAGATCGGCGAATAGCGTTGGAAACCGCTTTTACCGCTTCTTCCTGGCCTACTACGCGTTTGGCCAAATCATCTTCCATGTGGGCTAATTTTTCCGCTTCGGTCATAAGCATTTTGTATACCGGAATGCCGGTCCAGCGAGCCACCACTCTGGCAATATCCTGCTCAGTTACTTCTTCTTTTAAAATGCCGCTGCTTTTTTGAATATTAGCGAGCTTGATTTCTTCCTGGCGCACTTCAGCTTCCAAGGCCGGAATTTTTCCATATCTAATCTCGGCTACTTTTTGCAAGTCGCCGCGTCTTTCTTCAATTTCCGCTTTTTGGCGGATTTCCTCAATTTCTTTTTTATGTTTATGAATGCTGGTAATGATTTCTTTTTCATTTTTCCATCGGGCTTCCAGTTCGGTGCTTTTATCTTTAAGCTCTGCCAGGTCCTTTTCAATTTTTTCCAAACGTTCCTGCGCTTCCTTTTCTTTTTCTTTTTTAAGCGCTCGTTTTTCAATTTCTAATTTCATCATGGCCCGTTTCATTTTATCTAGTTCATCGGGCATGGAGTCTATTTGCAAACGCAAAGCCGAAGTCGCTTCATCTATTAGGTCTATAGCTTTGTCCGGAAGAAAACGATCGGCAATATATCGTTGTGATAAATCCACGGCCGCCAAAATCGCCGTATCGGTAATACGTACACCATGATGGACTTCGTATTTTTCTTTAATACCACGCAAGATAGCGATAGCATCATCGCGAGATGGCTCGTTTACCATTACCGGTTGGAAACGGCGTTCCAAAGCCGCATCTTTTTCTATATATTTTTGATATTCTTTCAGCGTTGTGGCCCCAATTGTGTGCAAAGTGCCGCGGGATAATGCAGGTTTAAGCATGTTTGACGCATCCATAGAACCTTCGGAAGATCCGGCGCCGACAATTGTATGCAGCTCGTCAATAAATAAAATTATTTTTCCGGCTGATTGATCTATTTCTTTAAGCACGGCTTTAAGACGGTCTTCAAATTCACCGCGAAATTTGGTGCCAGCTAAGAGCGCGCCAATATCAAGCGCGATTACTTCTTTATTTTTCAACGACTCGGGCACATCGCCATTTACGATACGCTGGGCCAAACCTTCGGCAATAGCGGTTTTACCGGTACCAGGTTCGCCGATAAGCACCGGATTATTTTTAGTACGGCGGCTCAGAATTTGAATAACACGGCGAATCTCATCATCGCGGCCAATTACGGGATCAAGTTTTTCTTTGTATGCCAAATCGGTTAAATTTTTTCCGTATTTTTCCAAGACATTGTATTTGCTTTCCGGTTCAGGACTGTCTACGCGCTGGTTGCCGCGAATGCCGGCCAAGACTTTTAGAGTTTCGTCGTAATTTACCGTGTTAGCTGCCAGCAAGTCGTGTATTGGATTGTGGCCAATTAAAAAAGATAAGAACAAATGTTCCACGCTAATATATTCATCTCCCATTTTTTTAGCTTCACCGACGGCAGTTTGAAAGATGTAAATCATGCCTTGGCTAAGCAAGATTTGGCCGATGCCGCCGCTTGGCATTGCGCCCGGTTGTTTGGGGAGTTTATCTATCAGGCTTTGCGCGCCGGCTTTAAGGGCAATGATATTGGCGTTAAATTTATGTAAAACTGAAACAACTACGCCGTCGGTATCTTCAAGAAGGGCAAAAAATAGATGCGGGGGTTCAATTTGGCTTTGCCCGTTTTCATAGGCGATTCGGGCGGCGTTTTGGATAATTTCTTGGGATTTATTGGTAAAATTTTGGGGGATCATAATTAGGGAGTAATTAAGTAAAGAGTGGGGAGTAGTTATCACTCTATAGGTATGAGTGATAACAGTATAGCATCTTGTTAAATCATGTCAAGTTTGATAGTATTTTCATTATATTCTAGCATAACCGCATGGCAAATACGAATAAAAAAATCATTCCAGAGCACGTGGCAATTATTTTAGACGGTAACAGGCGTTGGGCCAAAGAGAAAAAACTGCCTACTTTTTTTGGCCATAAGAAGGGAATGGAAAACGCGAAAAAGATGGTGTTGTACGCTCAAAAAGTCGGAGTGAAAATTATCACGATGTACGCTTTTTCCACCGAAAATTGGTCCCGAGCCGAAAAAGAAGTAGGATATCTAATGAAGTTGTTTGAAAATTATCTGGATAAATATATTAAGGAGTACCATAAACATGGCGTTAAATTCAGACATATTGGCACACTGGAAAAATTACCCGTGTCGCTGCAAAAGAAAATAAAAAATGCGATTGAGTTAACCAAAAATAATACGGGTATTATTGCCAGTCTTGCGTTAAATTATGGCGGACGGGATGAAATAAAAAGAGCTGTACAAAAAATTATTAAAAAAGGCATAAAGCCCGAAGATGTTACTTTTGATGTGATTAATGATAATTTGGATACGGCCGGACTTGCCGATCCGGATTTTATTATTCGCACTTCCGGAGAACAAAGAACTTCCGGGTTTTTAATTTGGCAGGGCGCGTATAGCGAACTCTATTTTCCGAAATGCCACTTCCCGGATTTTGATGAAAAAGAATTTGATAAAGCGATAACGGAGTTTAATAAACGACAACGGAGGTTTGGAAAATAAAATAAATATAAAAGCTTATGGATAATCCAGAAAATCCACAAGAGTTATTAGAATGCTTTGATGAGCAAGGTAATATTAGCGAGCCGCGCAATCGTGCGGAAGTTCATGCTAAGCCTTTACAGTTTTGGCATGGGGTTGTAAATGTTTGGCTAGTAAATAGCGCTGGTGAATTATTGTGCTCAAAACGTTCCGAAACGTTATCTGGTAATCCGGGGAAGTGGCAAACTTATTTTGGCGGACATGTAAAGGCAGGTAAAAGTTTTAAAGAAAATGCAGTATTGGAATTAAATGAAGAGGCGGGCATAGAGGTTAATCAAGATAATTTATTTTTAATTACAAAAGGCACGCACGATGCAGATAAGCATTATTTTGAAAGTTATGCTTATTTGTTTAACGGCTCTGTTAATGATTTAAAATTTAATGATGGGGAAGTTGTAGAAGCCAGGTGGTATAAAATGGATGATTATTGGGCAGATAGGAATAAAAATCTCGAAAATTGGTGTAATGGTTGTAAACCTGAAAATCAGGAATTAATTAAAAATTGGTTAACAATGCAACCAGTTAAAATTCTTGGTGTAAATATTAGCAATATAAATAAAGAAAATGCTTTACAAAAAGTTAATGAATTTTTGAAATCAGATAATCAGTATAAAATCTTTACTCCCAATCCGGAAATGGTAGTAAAGGCGCAAAAGGATCAATATTTTAAACAAGTTTTAAATTCCGGTGATTTAAATTTGTGTGATGGAATGGGCCTGCAAATTTTTACTGGCATAAAAAGAATTCCTGGGGTGGATTTTATGCTGGAAGTTTGTAAATTGGCTGCAGAGCAGGGGAAGGGCGTTTATTTATTAGGCTCTGGTAATGATGACGTGGTGCGAGGGGCTTGCCAGGGGCTAAGTAAAAAATTCCCAAATTTAAAAATATCTGGATATAACAAAGGACCAGAAATTACAGAGGGTTTAGCCAAGCAATTAGATGATGGGATTTTAGAGCAGATAAACAACTCTGGCACCCAAGTTTTGTTTGTCGCCTTTGGCATGGGTAAGCAGGAAAAGTGGATTTATGAAAATTTAGTCAAAATGCCGGGCGTAAAAGTGGTTATGGGGGTAGGCGGAGCATTTGATTTTATATCTGGCAGAATTAAGCGCGCCCCTTTATTTTTGCGTGAGTCTGGGTTAGAATGGGTGTATCGTTTGATTCAAGAACCAAGGCGAATCGGTAGAATTTTTAATGCTACAGTAATATTTGCTTGGAGAGCCTTAAAAGAAAAACTATGGAATATCTAGATGTTGTTGATAGTAATGATTTGGTAATTGGAAATGCCTCAAAAGATGATATTTATCAAAAATTATTGCCGCATAGAATAGTCCATATTATTGTCTATAATGATAAAAATGAAATGGCCGTGCAAATAAGAGGAAAAGATGTTGTTTTTTGCCCTAATCATTGGTCTACAAGCGCCGCCGGCCATGTACAAAGAGGGGAAACGTATCAAGCGGCAGCCGAAAGAGAACTGGAAGAAGAATTGGGAATAAAATCAGAGCTTAAATTAGTGGAAAAGTTTTTCTATCAGGCGCCAAACAGGCCAGACAAATTTATAGCGCTATTTGAAACTGTGTATAACGGACCTTTAAATTTAGATCCAGCTGAAGTTGAGTCGTGTAGTTATTTCAGTACTTCGCAACTTAAAGATATGGTTTTCTCCGGTCAAAAATTTCATCCTGAATTTTTATTTATTTTAGATAAATTAAAACATATTTAATGCTTTCATTTATGGTCAAAACCCGATTCGCCCCGAGCCCGACCGGATATTTGCATGTAGGCAGCCTTCGCACTGCTTTGTATTCATATTTATTTGCCAAAAAACACGGCGGGACATTTTTATTGCGTATAGAGGATACCGATCGTGAACGTTACGTAGCCGACGGCGTGGCAAATATTTTAAAATCTTTAAATTGGGCGGGTTTAGCTCCAGACGAAGGCGTGGTACAAGACAAAAGTGGAAATATATCGGAAAAAGGAGAAAGCGGCCCTTACACCCAGTCCGAAAGACTAGAGATATATAAAGAACACTCTTTAAAATTACTAGACGCCGGCCATGCCTATTATTGTTTTTGCACACCAGAAAGGTTAGAAAAATTACGAGCAGATCAGCAAGCTAGAAAAATGCCTACTGGCTACGATGGTCTTTGCGCAAAACTGGACCCAGCAGAATCCAAACAAAAAGCAGAAGCAGGAGAAAAGCATGTAATGAGATTAAAAATGGATAAACATGGCGAAACTGTTTTTAATGATTTAATCCGAGGAGAAGTGCGGTTTAAAAATGAACTGGTAGATGATCAGGTGCTTATAAAATCAGATGGTTTTCCTACATATCATTTTGCCGTAGTGGTAGACGATCACCTAATGGGCATTACTCATATTATCCGCGGTGAGGAATGGATAAGCAGCGTGCCAAAACATGTTCAGTTATACAAATATTTTGGCTGGCAAATTCCAGAAATGGCGCATCTGCCGTTACTTCTTAACCCAGACAAATCCAAGCTCAGCAAACGCCAGGGCGATGTGGCGGTAGAAGATTATAAAAAGAAAGGGTACTTGCCAGAAGCGCTCGTAAATTTTGTGGCATTTTTGGGTTGGAACCCGGGCACGGAAAAAGAAATGTACACATTAGAAGAGTTAGTTAAAGATTTTGATTTAGCGCATGTTGGAAAAACCGGCGGTGTATTTAATATTGAGAAACTAGATTGGTACAACAAACAGTATATTAAAAATTTATCCAACGCAGAGTTAGTAGAAAAAGCCATGCCCTGGCTGGAAGAAGCGGGGGTAGGCGGCCGTCAAATTCTAGAGAAAGCCGTGTCACTAGAAAGAGAAAGAATTACAACCTTGTCCGAATTGCCGGAAGCAATTAAGTTTGTTTTTGAGTTGCCAGATTATAAAGCCGACACACTAGTCTGGAAAAAAAGTTCAAACGAAGAGGTAAAAAATATTTTGCCAAAACTTATAGAATTTTTTGATACAGTTGATGAAAACGATTGGGA
>CAZUFD010000003.1:29111-95029 GCA_964619625.1 uncultured Gammaproteobacteria bacterium
ATATTTTGCCAAAACTTATAGAATTTTTTGATACAGTTGATGAAAACGATTGGGACAAACAAGTTTTAGAAGAAAAAACCAAAGCCTGGATAGCTGAAAAGGGATTTTCTGTCGGTTCGGTACTCTGGCCAATGCGTGTGGCGCTATCCGGACAAGAAAACTCCCCGGGCCCTTTTGAAATTGCCCAAGTTTTAGCCAAAAAACAAACAATTACAAGACTTCAAATCGCTTTAGAAAAGTTATAAGGTAATAGGAGGCAATAGTGTGGTATAATATCTTCAAGATAATACCAATTCGTAAAGATACAATGAGAAAGCTTGTCTTAATTTGCCTGCTTGTAACGGCTCTGGTAGTGAGGGCGCCTGTTTTTGTGCATGCGCAAACAGCCCCTGTTTCTCAAGAGATCGCGGATTTAAATAAACAGATCGCGGAAAAGAAAGAAAAAATAAGACAACTTGAAGAAACCATAGCCAAGTACAATAAAAATATTGAGAAAAAACAAACCGAAGCTCAGTCGCTTAAAAATCAATTAAGTATTTTGGATAACCATATTGCCAAGGCCGAAGCCGATCTGGTGTTAACCGAAGAAAAAATAAAACAGGCGCAACTTCAAATTGAAGCGTTGGAGTTAACTATCGCGGCCAAAGAAGCGACACTTCTAAAACAAAAAGATATCGTCACCAAAATAGTGCAGGGTATAAACGCGGATAAGGAAAAAAATTATCTGGAAGTTTTACTTACCAACGATAGTTTTGCGGATTTTTACGATCAACTGCAATACACGGTAAAGATATATAAGGATATGGGGAAATCCGTAAAAGTATTGCGTTTGGTAAAAGAGGATTTGCAGAAAAAAAGAGACCAGTTAGAAGCTACTAAAAAAACATACGAAGATTTAAAAACAGATTTGGAAGAAAAAAAAGCAAAGCTTGAAGATCAATCAGATGCCAAAAACCAGCTGCTTATTTCTACTAAATCTTCGGAAATGCAATATCGCACCTTGCTTTCTAGTTTAAAACAACAATACCAGGCGGTAATTAACGAACAGCGCGCCTACGAAGATCAGGTAAGAAAGAAGCTGGAAGAACAAAATAAATTGAGTACAAGCATTGATTCCTTTGCCTGGCCCGTGCCAAATCGCACAATTACGGCCATGTTTCACGATCCGGATTATCCGTTTAGAAATGTATTTGAGCATAGCGCCATAGATATCCGCGCTTCGCAAGGTACGCCGGTAAGAGCCGCCGCATCGGGGTATGTGGCCCGTGCCAAAACTTGTACCGCCTCTACTTGTTATGCGTATGTTTTAATCGTTCATACAGGCAATTTATCCACCTTGTATGGTCACCTCAGCCGTATAGATGTCGCTGGAGATCAGTTTGTAAATAAAGGTGATATTATCGGCTATTCCGGCGGTAAGCCCGGAACTGTAGGCGCCGGGCCATTTGTAACCGGTCCTCATTTGCATTTTGAAGTGCGTTTAAACGGAATCCCGGTTGATCCGCTGGGGTATTTGGAATAATAAATTATCTGTCATTCCGAACCTTGTGTGAGGAATCTCTGTCTATTTGCTGTTGCAGAGATCCCTCGTCGCTACGGCTCGCTCGGGATGACAATTGAAAATAATATGAAGAAATTAAAAGTTGGTGTTTTGATGGGAGGGCCGTCATCGGAAAGAGAAGTATCGCTCGTAACCGGTAAAGCCGTATTTGATAATTTAGACAGAAAAAAATACGCGCCAACAGTGGTAGAAATGAAAAAAGACGGCAGTTTTTGGTTGGGGAAGAAGAGAAAACTTGATTTGCAAAATAAAGACAGGAAGTTATTTGATATTATTTTTATTGCCATGCATGGCTCGCCCGGAGAAGATGGGGGAGTGCAAGGCATGTTTGAAACCCTCGGAATTAAATATACAGGTTCGGGAGTTCTTTCTAGCGCTCTAGCGATGAATAAAGTTTTTTCAGCACAGATTTATCATGCTAACGGTTTACCATATCCGGAATTTATTCATTTTAAAAGAGACGGATGGAAAAACCACCAAGAAAAAGTTTTGCAGGATATAGAAAACAAAGTTGGTTTTCCGTGCGTAGTAAAGCCAGTTGATCAAGGGTCAGCTGTGGGTGTGCATATTGTAAAATCAAAAGATGAAATTAAAAAAGTAATTGACAAGGCCATTAAAAAATTTTCGTGGCTGATGGTACAGAAATTTATTAGCGGACAAGAAGCAACCTGTGGGGTTTTGGAAAAAAATGGTACAATAATGGCGCTGCCGCCTACGCATATTCTGCCAAAGATGGGAGAATTTTATGATTATAAATCAAAATATAAAACTGGGGGCTCCACTCATATTTGTCCGGCGGATTTTGATGAACAAGTAAATTTGGAAATACAAAAATTAGCCGTGCAAGCGCACAAAGCCTTGGGTTGCCGCAGCATGTCTAGAACCGATATTTTTGTGGGGGATGACAAAAAATTATATATATTGGAAACCAACACCATTCCGGGTATGACACCAACCAGTTTGTTTCCCGAAGCCGCGGCTAAAGCAGGTATCAGTTTTCCACAAATGCTTGATTATATTATTAAGACAAATTTATAGATATGGCAAAGTCAGCCGTGCGTAATTTGTATAAACTTTTTAACCCAGGCTCTATTGCTATTTTGGGAGCTTCGCGCGATGAAAAAAAAATCGGCAATATAGTGCTTAGAAATATTGTTAATTCCGGTTTTAGAGGCAAGATTTTTCCGGTCAATCCAAATTCCGAAGATATAAACGGATTAACATGTTATGGCAGTTACGCGAAATTGCCGGAGATTCCGGATTTGGCAATTTTGTCATTGCCTTCGGATTTAGCTTTAGAACTTTTAGAACCGATTGCCAAAAAAGGCACAAAAAACATTATCATATTCAGCGCCGGTTTTAAGGAGATCGGTCCTGAAGGAGAAAAAAAAGAAGAGAGCTTGCGTGCGGCCGCACAGAAATTTGGCCTAAATATTCTGGGTCCGAACTGCCTTGGCTTTGCCAGCACTGTAAGCAGTCTAAATGCCACATTTAGCAGAGTCGGCGGAGCCAGAGGAAACCTAAGATTTATGTCTCAGTCCGGAGCCTTGGCTTCCGGAATTTTTGATTGGGCTAGACAAAATGCTGTTGGTTTTAGCGAGTTTATTACACTCGGCAATAAAGCAGTTTTAAATGAAAACGATATTTTGCAATATTGGCTCAGTAAACCAAAAACCAAAAAACAAGAAACGGGCTTGTCTAATTGCCAGCCTATAGGTTTATATTTGGAATCAATAGACGCCGGACAAAAATTTTTAGAATTAGCAGCCAAAACTTCTCTTGCAGATCCTATTTTTATTTTAAAACCCGGTAAATCAAAGCAAGCGCAACAAGCCATTCGTTCTCATACGGGATCTATGGCCGGAGATGATGCCGTGCAAGACGCAGCTTTTGCCGAAGCCGGAGTAATACGCTGTGAAGGAGTAGAAGACATGTTTGATTTAGCCAAAGCTTTTTCTTGGGAAAACGCGCCGCGCGGGCCAAGAGTGGCTATAGTATCCAATGCAGGCGGTCCGGCGGTAATTAGCACCGATGCTTTAGAAAAAGAAGGTTTGGAATTGGCGGTTTTAAGTAAAAAAACATTAGCTAAACTAACAAAAAATCTTCCGCGCGCGTCTAATGTTTTAAATCCGGTGGATGTTTTGGGCGACGCGCTTTCGGATCGTTATCATGAAGCCATAAACGACGTGTTGGCTGAATCTGGCGTAGATGCGCTGGTAATCATACTCACTCCGCAGGTGATGACGGAAGTGGAAACAACGGCCGAATTGATAGGAAAATTATCCGCCAAATATGGCAAGCCTGTAGTTTGTTCGTTTATGGGAGCCGACCTTATTCATACGGCTGAAGAAATTTTAAATAAATATAAGATTCCGTCGTTTAGATTCCCGGAACGGGCTATAAAGGCTTTGGCAAAAATGTGGCAATGGCGATCGGCAGCTGAAAAACAAAAAGCGCGCGTGAAACAGAAAAAACAAAAGTTGGTTTCTAAACATAGCACAGAAAAAATCAATGCCATAATTCAATCTTTGGAAAAAAATAACAAAGTACTCTCGGCAACTCAAGCCGACGAGGTATTACATACTTGTGGCATTAAAACACCAAAGTCCGCAACGATTAATAATGTAGAAGAAGCGCGTAATTTCGCGCAAAAAAATAAATGGCCGGTAGTGCTTAAAATTTCTTCGCCATTTTTGATGCATAAAACCGAAGCGGGAGCCGTAATTAAAAATATAAATAATAATGAACAATTAGAAAACGCATGGACAAAAATTACGGCCATAGTAAAAAAATTACCGAATAAATCAAACTGCTTTATACAAATTCAACAGCAAATCGGCGCGGGCGTTGAAGTTATTGCCGGCATAAAACATGACAACAGTTTTGGCAATGTGCTTATGTTTGGCGCGGGTGGAATACTGGCCGAACTAATAGGGGATAGTAATTTAAAAATGCTGCCAATAGACGAAGCTGGCGCAAAACAATTAATATTAAAATCCAAAGTCAGCAAACTACTTACCGGATTTAGAAATCAAAAATCTTTTGCCTTAAACAAACTGGCAACTTTGCTTGTAAAACTTGGAAATCTGGCGCAAACAACAAATCAGTTTAGTGAAATTACGATCAATCCGATTATAGTTACTGAAACTGATGCCTGGGCCGTAGACCCAAGAATCATAGTCAGATAATATTAAGATATGCAACCATTTAGCGTAAAAATTGGCGGAGAAGCGGGGTTTGGCATCATGTCCTCTGGTTTGATTTTTTCTAAAGTTGCGACTCGTTCCGGCTACCATGTATTTAATTATATGGAGTACCCTTCCATCATTAGAGGCGGGCATAATGTAATGCAGATAATGGTATCGGAAAATCCGATTGCGGCTTCATATGAACATACGGATTTTTTAGTTGCCTTAAATCAGCAAACCATAGACCTACATGTTTCAGAGCTTTCACTAAACGCCGGTTTGATGTATGACTCGGTAACGTGCGTGCTGCCAAAACTCCCTAAAGGAGTAACTGCTTTTGACATTCCGATTGATAAAATAGTCAGAGAAATTGGCGGGTCGTTTATTTTTAGAAATACTATAGCGATCGGCGCGGCCGTGGCGCTCGTTGGAGGCGATATAAAAATTTTGAAAGATTTGTTAGCTGAAGGGTTTGCCGGTAAATCAAAAGAACTCATAGAGAAAAATTTTCGCGTTGCCGAAGCCGGATATAACTACGCGCGCCAGCGGTATGCCAATAAAATTAAGCCAATATTTGCGATAAAAAAGAAAAAACAAAAACAAATGGTAATAGCCGGCAACGAAGCGATCGCTCTGGGTTCAATTGCCGCAGGTATGCAATTTGCCGCTATTTACCCTATGACGCCGATTAGCAATATTTTACATACCTTGGCGCCACTACAGGAAAAATATAATTTTATTTATAAGCAGCCCGAGGATGAAATCTCGGCCATTAATATGGCTATTGGCGCTTCGTTTGCGGGAGCTAGGGCCATGACCGCGTCTGCGGGCGGGGGATTTTGTTTGATGAGTGAGGGCTATGGCTTGGCGGCTATGACCGAAACTCCGCTGGTTATTATAGAAGGTATGCGAGGCGGTCCGGCTACGGGCTTGCCAACATGGACCGAACAGGGTGATTTGCGATTTGTTTTGCATGCGCATCAAGGCGAGTTCGCAAGAATTGTTTTGGCAGCCGGTGATGCGACCGAAGCATTTCACCTCACCATGCAGGCGTTTAATTTGGCAGATAAATATCAAACCCCGGTAATAGTTATTGTTGACAAACAAGTGTGTGAAAGTCATTTTAGCGTTAGTCCGTTTGAGTATAATAAATATATAGCAGACAGAGGAAAATTTACGGCTAAAAAACAAGCAAACTATAAACGGTATGCTCTCAGCAAAGATGGTATATCATTACGCAGCATCCCGGGTGTAGGCAACCATGTTGTCGCCAATTCCGATGAACATAATGAGCTGGGATATTCTAATGAAGAGGCTAAAAATAGATTAGATCAAATGAGTAAGCGTATGCAAAAATTGGCTACCTGTGCCAAAGAAGATTTGCCTAAGCCGGAACTAGTCGGGCCAAAAGATGCGGATGTAACCATAGTATCCTGGGGCAGCAATAAAGGCGCAATTTTAGAAGCCATGAATTATTTTGATAATGTAAATTTTTTACATCTGACTTGGATCAGTCCGTTTCCAACCGAGGCCGTAAAAAATATTTTGCATAAAGCAAATAGAATTCTAAATATAGAATGTAATTCTACGGCGCAGATGGCCGGACTTATTAAAGAAAAAACCGGCATTGGCATAAAAGATAATTTATTAAAATACGATGGCCGGCCGTTTTTCCCGGAAGAAATCATCGCGAAAATTATATCGATTTTACGTCGGTAAAATCGTGTATCCTTGATTTCTCGCCAAAGAGAAATCAAGGGAAAAATACCTAAATTATTGCTATGACTACTGTACAAAATTTAAAAACTCCTAATGCGTGCAATTGGTGTCCGGGATGCGGCAATTTTGGCATTTGGACAGCCGTTAAGGAAGCCGCGGCTAAGGAACGCTGGAATAATACCAACAGCGTGATTGTGGCCGGCATCGGCTGCCATGGTCATATTAATAATTTCATTGAACTGAGCAGTTTTGAAGGGTTGCATGGCCGGGCTATACCGGTGGCTTCGGCTATAAAAATGGTGAACCACAGGCTGAATGTAATGGTTTTTACCGGCGACGGAGATTGTTTGGCCGAAGGGGGTAATCATTTCATGCATGCGGCTCGCCGTAATCAAAATTTAACGGTTATTTTGCATGATAATGCCATTTATGGCCTTACCACCGGACAAACCTCGCCACGTTCTCCGCACGGCTTTAAATCAAAATCAACCCCTATGGGGAATTTGGATGAACCGATTAACCCGCTTACGCTGGCCATATCTGCCGGAGCCACGTTTGTCGCCAGAGCATATTCAGGCGATATTCCTCGTCTCACCGATTTAATTATTCAAGCAAATAACCATAACGGTTTTTCGGTATTGCAGATTTTACAGCCATGCGTAACATTTAATAAAATCTATTCACATACTTTTTTCCAGGAAAATACGTATCATTTGCCCGCAAGTTATAATCCGCAAGATAAAACTGCGGCCTTTGCTAAAACCTTGGAGTGGGGAGAAAAACAAATCCCGGTCGGCGTAATTTATAAAGAAGATAGGCCGTCGTACGAAGATCAAGTGCCGCAAATTAAAGCTGCGCCTCTTATTTCGGTAGCCGCGAAAAAAAGAAATATTAATGAAACACTGGAAACATTTCTATGAAGAAGATTCTGTTAATATACGCTACGCATTCCGGCAGTACCTTTGTAGCCGCGCAAATCATCAAGGAAATTTTGTCAACCAATTTTGAGGTGGTAATGCAAAATGCCTTGGAGTCAAAACCAACAGATATAAAAAATTATGATACGGTTATTTTAGGTTCCCCAAGCTGGTTTAGCAGGGGAGAAGAAGGAATGCCATCCGAAACCATGCTGAAATTAACGGATGTTTGGGGTAAACAGAATTTATCCAATAAGCATTTCGCGGTATATGGCTGCGGTGATGATAGTTATATGACTTTTTGTGGCGCGGTAAATCATCTGGAAAATTTTGTAAAAAACGTAAAAGGCAACTTTATGTTGCCATCCCTTCGTCTCAATGGTTTCTTTTTTGACGTAGATAAAAACGTAGAACAGGTAAAAAAATGGGCCGCTGATTTAAAAGTTAAAGCCGGCACGATCTGGTAAAGATTACTTTTTACCGCTGTGAAATTTTTTGTGGATATCGCGCAAGCGCGGATTGGTGACGTGCGTGTAGATTTGAGTTGTAACAATATTTTTATGGCCCAGAAGTTCTTGCACGGAACGCATATCTGCGCCTTGTTGCAGTAGATCCGTGGCAAAGCTGTGGCGCAATGTATGCGGCGTGGCATCTATGGGCAATCCGGCCATGGATCTGTATTTGCTTACCATCCGCTCTATGGAACGAGCGGTTAAACGGTTGTCATTTTCTTCATCGCCACCTTTTTTATAGTTTATAAATAGCGGTTGGTGCATGTCTTTTCTAGTTTTAAGATACTCTCCCAACCATTTTAAGGCTCGATCGGAGAAATAAATTGTACGGGTTGAACCGCCTTTTCCAGAAATGGTTAGTTCTTCATCGGAATATTTTCCCTTTTTTAAGTTTTCCACGTTAAAGCTTCTTACATTGAGTGAAGTTAATTCGGAGACACGCATGCCGGTAGAGAACAGGATTTCTAAAATTGCCCGATCACGCAAGCCGTCCGGCTTGGAAAGGTCGGGCATGTTCATTAATTTTTCTACTTGTTCAAATTTAAGAAATTTAATTGCCTTATCTTTATCCGTAAGTTTTGGCAGCTTTATTTTTTCCGATGGCAGGGAAATGATATCTTTTTCAGCAAAATAGGCGAGGAGATTTCGTAAAGCGATCAGATAATAATTTTGCGTTGTTTTTTTATTAAAATTGCCCCGCTTATCCTTTTTTCGGGATAAAGATACGCGATAATTCCAGATATGTTCCGGGGTAAGTTCATGGGGTTTTAATGAGCCTAAATTTGATTCTTGGAGCCATTTGGTAAAGGTTTTGAGAAAGTTGTGGTAATTGCGGGTAGAAATAGGGGAGAGGCCCTTTTCAATTTCGCAGTATTCCAAAAAAGTGGGGATGTGGAAGGTGATGGGTTGATTGGATTTGTGCATAAGCTTGTATTAACCGTATTTTTATTATATCATAAAATATTATACGACGTATCTTAATTGTATGAGTAGTTTCGTAAAAACCCGTGCGGCCACATTATTTTGGGGATTTGCGGTAACGTATTTTTTTACCGGTCATATCGTTACTTCCCTTAAGATTTTTGCCGTTATGGCAATTGGCAACACACTTATCATGTGGAAGCTAGTAAAATAAGGAGCTATATTTGACATAATTATTTTATATGTTAATCTTTGTATTTAAGACAAAAAAACACCACCAGGGAGGCATCCATGAATTGGCGCGAAGTTGCAAGCCGTGATGATGTGGTGGGCGGGGAGATTGAGACCCAAGAAGGGGAGTTCATCTTCCGCGGCCCGATCACATCTGTAGAAGTTCGTGATGACGGCCTGGTCTATTTCCAGGTTGCCTGGGCAGCCCAGAAGCCCATCAGCATGGAAGGCGGATGGGTGAAGCATGAGGCCACAAGCTTCGTGGTGAGCGCACGTGTTTCGATAGAAGATATCGGTGAAGGCAAACTTCACTTCCGAACTTCGTTTGCGGAGTCCGCAACCATCTTCCTAAAGGGGAGTGGTAACAAACTGAGTCCACGCAATGTTCGTGGTCTGCGGGTTTGTAGAAGTCACAGAAGACATGCCAAGGCTTCTTGAGAGGGGGAAATCAGTAAGGCCGTCCAAATTGCTTTGATTATAAAAGTTATAGTTAAAGCAATGACGGTCTTAATAAAATACACCTTTAATGAGGTGTATTTTATTATTTAAAATTGCAAAACCACCGCCCCGAACTCATCTTTGCAGATAAAATCGGAAACGGTGGTTGAAAGAATCCTTGATCGGCATCACTTGTTCCATAGATCAAATGTCCGAATAACTAAGACTCTAGTTGGTTACTCTGGTGCTACTCCTCGGCCTGGATAGCGTCCAGCGAACCGAAAAGTCTGGCGATGAAGAGATCTTCGGCAGCTCCACTGAAGTGCTGAGAAAGTTGGATCGTGATGGTGCAATCGGCGCGTCCCCGCCAGTCTCCGTGGTTGGCCACGGAGGTGAGCAGTTCGTGGTCCTCAATCGAGGCCGGCGCCAGGTAGTTCTCGGTCATCCGAAGCAGTTCTCTGACAGCGCCGGTTGCGCCGTATTTGAACTGCAGTCTCAACCTACGACTGCCGTTGCGCGCCTTCTTCAGTTCGACAGACATTTGCTCTCTCATCATACACACCTCCGAGGTGGGATGGAATTGTTTGTGCCGTGAACAAAGTAGCATGGTACCCTACTTTTAGCCCCAGGTCAATTAAATATATCAAATCTTTAGTTTATTTTTAGGAAAAATTTATTATAGTTAGTGTATAGTAAATCTTAACTATAATATGAAAATAAAGTTTTATTTAGTATTTTTCTGTCTGTTAATTTTGTTAGGCGCTGGCTGTAAAAAAGAAGAATGGCAAGGATTTTATTATCCAAACGGCTGTCTTTCGTGCATGGAAGATTATATCTATAGCCCAACGCTTTCTTCAGTGGAAGAATGCCATAACTGGGCACAGGAAATAAAGAAAGAGCGGGGGGATAACCCAACCGATCAATATGAATGTGGTTTAAATTGTAGGGCCAAAGGTATTTTGCATGTTTGCAAGGAAACGGTAGATTAAGTAAAAATTTTACTATCCGCCTGCTCTAGCAAGTCGTTTTTTAGTACTCAAATAGCGGAATAGATAATTGACAATAATAATTAATGTGTTAGTCTTATGTACCAGGAGGAAGATTCCATGAAAGAGAAAGCTGCCGAAGTCCTTGGACAGGCTCTGGTGGGTACGCGGACGCTCAAGCTGACGTTCAAGCGAACAGCTCCAGCAATTGTCTTCAGGCATCTGGATTCAATGTGGGGCAGAGGACTGTTGTTCCTCTCCAGCGGTAATCGAGTGCGACTCAAGATGCTTCTGGCCAAGGGTGCCGATTGGGGAGGGGATGAGAAGCGAGTTCTGGAGCTTACCCTTACCGTGGAATTCACGGAACAAAGCCGGGGTTGGTTTATTCGCCAGGTTTCCGATGGCCTGGACGATATCCAGGCTGTGTGAGAGGAGTTCTTATGAAATGGAAAAAGGTTGATCGGGTAAATAAAGGGATTACCATAACCGGAAATCATGGTGTCCCGCCAACAAGATGGTGGAACCACTGGTGGCTTGCACTCTTCGGCTGGAAGACAATTGTCACGTTCCGTCTTCCTGACGAGGTAGTAGCAAGCGGGTACCATGTGGGCTTCACGGCCAAAGACGGCAAGTCATGGTGCAAGCGCGCAGTCGCGCACGATAAGTTCTTTAGCATGAAAATCGGGTACGAGGATTGCAAGTTCTGGGTCAAAACAGCCCGCAATCCCGAACAGCCCGATACGGGTGGCGCAGTGATTTTGCCCGAGCTCATCAGCAGAGGGCCTCTTCACTAAGATGCGGCCATCTTTTCCAAGACGTACCCGCCGCAAGGCGTTTTGGAAATAAAAAACTTGCGGTTTGAACAAAAATAACCTTCTCATGAAGGTTATTTTTGTTTTCCACCACACTATTCATTTTAGTTCTTATACTTAAACATAGATTGTGGTATAATAAATTTATGTCAAAGCTAATTAGACGAAAAAGAGGAGATACAAAAATAGGCACCATTGAAAAGATATATGGAAGGGATTTTGGTACGCGTTCAGATGCTAAGTTAGGAAATTTCTTAGAAAAAAATGGCTATGATTCATTAAGCGAGCTTTTAAGAAAAGATGACAAAAAAAGATCTAGATAATTTAATAAATGACGTACCAGCCCTCGAACATCTCGCTGGGCGTTTTTTATTTATAAAGGATGAAGAATTAAGACAGAATATTACCATTGCATTCCAATATATTATATTTTTAATTGCTGTTGAGGGTCAAATTACGTGGCCAGGACCAATTATATATTCTATTTTTAAGGATATTATGGTTTACACCGGAAGCATTGTTGAGTCTTGTTTGAGGTATTGCATTAAAGAATATTTTAAGGCAGGTAAGATAGATCCTAAGGATGTGATGATTGCAGAATGGAAAATAAATAAACACTTTCAAATTTATAAAATAGACGATAACACAGAGGTGTGTTCTTTGGTGAGGCATAAAAAATTTGAAGATTTTGGTGATGAAACACGCTTTAAAGATATAAATAAAATTGCACAAAAAGTTGGAATTTTAACAAAAGAATTATTTGAAAAAGCTGACAGGATTAGAATTGATAGGAATAAAGTGCATGTAGTTGCTACTGGAGAAACCCATGATTATTTTACAAAAGAAAATACACAAGCGACTTTTAAATCTGCAAAAGAGATAATACAAAGAGTAGAGGAAAAATTATTAGAACTTAATAATAAATAAAAATTTTTAGTATCTAAAGTAGGGAAGTAGTAACGCTTTGACCGCTGTGGCACCCACCAGGTGCTTTTTAGTTTATTTAATTTGGCTAACCTAAGCCAAACCTACCCTTTTTGGCTAAGATTAGCCTAATTTATGAGGGTAGGGAAGTTCATTACAATTCACTTAGTGCACAGCCCCGTTGCTTGTCTATCACTATGACCTATGTTTCGTCTTATCGACTACTTTATAACTCATATGTGGTTGAGGTGTCGGAGGAAGAGGTTTGCCTTTGACAGCAGTGACCTCAATTCCTGTTCTACCACCGCGGACTCCAATCAACTCAAGTTGAGCTGAGACAGGAGCCTTTTGGCCGGGTTTGAGAGCTTTCATATAACTATTATGAAATGCGTGAAACAGGCCGACTAATCCTGCAGCTGCTTAATGCAGCAAGTGGTCAACTGCGAACAGCTGAGGAAAGGTCAAGTCGGGGCCGTGTATTAAATGAACTGTAGAAGTAATTATACCATTAAATGCCTAAAAGGTTTTATAAGACTGAACGGAGGCAGATTAAAGGATCGTTAAATACCGTATATATACGTCTCTTAATCTATGTTATACGACATTAAGCACAGAGGGCCCAGGGAGATAAAACCAGCCAAATAAGGCTCTCCCCCCTATTTCCAATATACCTTTTCGCCAAAACGAAGATCTATATATTCCTTTGGTTTTATGGTTGGTAGAATCTGCTTAAAGGTATCTATTTGCGCGTCCAGATTATTTTTTGGTTGGAAAATAATACTCCAGGATTCTTTGGTATCAATTACCATTCCGGCATTTACATCGTCTAAAACGAAGAATTTAGGCGCTGTCCTCCCCTGCTCGGCCAACTCTCGCTGCCAGGTAATGGCCGAGGTAATAAATTCAGTTGGTAAGATACCGGATTTCTTTAATTCAATTTCAAGATTTCGTCTGTCATATATTAAGGGATATCTGCCAAATAGTTTTCGGATTTTTTCATAATTTGGCGCATGTTTAACCGAGGATGTTGTAATAATTGGTGTGGAAGTGGTGCTGGAAGTAAACGAAATGCTTAAACTAGTGGTTACAGTTTCCTTTAAAAATTCCCCGGCCTCAACATCCGTTAAATATTTGATTGCGGTTCCTTCGCTATCCAATAAGAAATATTTCTTACCATTATCATAAATAATAGAGGAAATTTTTTCCTTAACTTCTATATTTAATTCATTAGGAAATACCTTTGTAACCCGAACGCTTTCCAATGATAATATATTATATAAATCCTTTGAAATGCTGCCTTCATCAACAAAGAAGTAGTTATTTAAAGGAAGTCTGCTTTTCTTGTTTAAATAATTTTGAAATACGACTTGATCCAATTCTGCTCTGGTATTATTTTCCAGTCCAAAATAATTAACTTTATTAATTCTAAAGTATGGTAAATATGCCAAGCAGGCCGCCCAGGATATAAGTAAAATAAGAAGTATAATCAACTTTAGCTTGGGACTTCTCTGTTTCTGTCTTCGCTCCGCTTTAAATGGATTTGATTTATAATGTAATGACTGGTTTGGAGCGGCAACAGAGTATTGTTTTTTTCTAAAAAGGCGTAAAATTTTTTTACGCCAGCTTACGTGGGGTTTATATTTTTCAAAAGCGTGTTCAGAACGGAAATGCTTCATGTGTGGATAAGTTAAAGTTTTTTGAATCCGGTATATTTACGCAAAGCCCTTGGTATGAGCACGCTACCATCCCTTTGTTGATGATTTTCTATAAGCGCCAGAGGGAATCTGCTGGACACAATGGCCGTGCCATTTAGGGTATGCACAAATTCATTTGAACCATCTTCTTTTTTGTATTTTATATTTAATCTGCGCGCCTGGTAGTCGGTACAGTTACTAGTACTAGTAATTTCTCCGTAATCATTTTTCATGGTCATCCAGGCTTCAATATCGTACTTTCTGTATGCCGGTCCGCCCAAATCACCGCTGGCAACATCTATCACTCTGTACGGCAAATCTAAGCCGTCAGCTATCTTTTGCTCTAGTTTTAAAAGCTCCTGGTGCATTTTCTCGCTATCTTCCGGTTTGCAATAAATAAACATCTCTAATTTGGTGAATTGGTGTACACGGTATAAGCCTTTACTGGTTTTACCGTAAGCGCCGGCTTCGGTACGGAAACAATGAGAAATAGCCGCGTATTTTTTTGGTCCTTTGCTTAAATCAAGCACCTCGTCGGCATGGTAGCCTCCCATGGTAATTTCGGCGGTGCCGATAAGGCTAAGGTCGGTATTTTCTACGGAATATACCTGGGTTTCGGTGCCCCGTGGATTGAAACCAACACCCGAAAGTATTTCGTTTTTAGCTAAATCAGGGGTTTCTACGAGAGTAAAGCCATTTTTTTCTAATACATCCATCCCATAGTTAAGCATTGCCTGGTTTAAGCGCACCAGATTATTTTTTGCAAAATAAAATTTGGAAGCAGCTACTTTAGCGCCTCTTTCAAAGTCTATTAAGTCTAAGCTGAGCATTAACTCATCATGGTCTTTTGGCTGGAAAGAAAATTTGGGAGGATTTCCTTCTTTGGCCACTATCCTGTAATCATCCTCCCCGCCTATCGGACTTTCCGGATGAGTAAGATTTGGAACTCGTAGTAAAAGTTCTTTGTATTTATTTTCTGCCTCTTCGGCATTTTTTTCTAAAATTGCAATATCATCCCCCATCTTGCGCAGTCTGATAATATCATCTTCGCTTGGTTTGCCTTTTGATTGGCTTTTTCTTTGGGACCGCAGTTCCTCTACCCCCTTTTGCGTTTCCCGCCTCTCCTCGTCTAATTTAAGCAAGGCATCTACATCTATAGACACATGACGATTTTTACAGTTCTCTTTTATTAATTCTTTGTTTTCACGGATGAATTTTATGTCTAGCATACAAGTACTTTTACTTTAATTTGATATATTTTAATAGAACTTTTTTGTTGCTTTTTGATTGAATAAGTTTTTTATTCAATGGCAACATGTCTGCTTTTAAAGCTTCTGTATAAGTAAACCACCCATAATCTGAACTTTCTGAAGGCGCAAGTTTTAGCTTGCCGGATTTTATCGTACAAACACACATAAAAAGATGGACCTGATAGGCATCCTCTTTGACCAAGGTAGTAACAATATCGGGCATCTGCTGTTGTATCTGTACTTTAAAACCGGTTTCTTCCAATACTTCATTGTGCAGTGTTTGGATAAATGTTTCTCCGCCCTCTACGCCTCCGCCGGGAAATTCCCATTTATCATTAAATTCCGGACGAAAATCTCGGCGTTTAGTCATAAGCATTTTACCATCTTTCACAATAATTCCGGCGGCGCAGATAAGCTGATACGGCTGATAATTTTTCATTAAAAAATATTTTAACTGAATGGTCATCTTTCCTCTCTGACTTACGGTATTTTTTTCAAGCACCGGCATTTCCGCAAATAATTTTTTCATTGGCGGGTAATAAAAGATAGAGGCATAGCCCATATTTTCTTGCACATGCGGAAGCATTTTTTTAGCTATAACCCCATCGGTTCTGCCTTTAAAAATAGTGAAACTATTAGTCGTTGGATTATATAAACAACCGGAAGTTTCAAAATAAGCCGCGCGCTTTTTATCTGGAACCCCCTCTAATTTTTTTAACACCGCATTGTTTCGTTCTATGGCCGTAGCCCCTAATCGTTTTGCCTTTACTCCCGGTTCTCCGTTTAAATAATCAATAAATAATCCGGTATCTTCGGCAACGGTAAGTAAACCTGTTTTTTTAGCAAAAAACCGTGCTTTTTCCAAAGCATTTTCCCAGGTAGTAGCGTGGGGTTCATCCACCTCTATTCCATTCAGTTTAAGATCTGTAAGATTGACAAACTTAAAATGCAGGTCCGCAAGCTCAGCCGTTATTTCTTCAAACTTAGCTTTGTTCGTTGTGGCAATAAGGATTTTTTTCATACTTCCAGTAAGGCTGCGCGTAGTTTAGAACTCTTATATATTTCCGGTTTAAATGCTTCCAGACGCACGATTTGTACGTGTTTTTTTACAATATCTTGCAGCTTGTCGGTAAAAAATTTTTGATCGTATCCGAGTACGATAATATCAGGATCTTCATCAATAATCACCTGATATTTATCTCCGGTATTTCCTAACCGTATTTTATCGGCAATGTGCAATTTTTCCAGGTTCTTTAAACGCTGTTGTTCATTAAATAGCGGTTGTTGGCCTTTTACGTGCTGCACAGTAGCGTCTCTGGCCACAATTACCGTAAGATGATCGCCTTGTTTTTTTGCTTCAGTAAGAATATAGGTGTGACCCGGGTGCAGTATATCAAATGTACCGAATGCCAAAACTTTGCGCATACATTATTTTTCCGGTTTTAAAGTTGGAAACAGGATTACCTCTTTTAGGTTTTGTACGTCCATGAGAAGTTTTATAAGCCTGTCTATACCCATGCCAAGACCAGCCGTAGGCGGCATGCCGTGCTTAAGGGCCGTAACAAAATCCTCATCATACGGCATACTCTCCTCATCCCCCGCTTCGTGCAATCTCTCTTGTTCTTTAAATCTGGATTCTTGATCTATAGGATCATTAAGTTCTGAAAAGCCGTTACAAAGTTCATTTCCACCTACGCAAACCAATTGTAGACGTTCCACATATCTAGGATCATCGGCTTTACGTTTAGCCAGTGGTGACAACTCCACCGGATGGTCTATCATGAAAATTGGATTAATAATTTTTGGCCGCGCAAACGTTTTATATATTTCATCCACCATTTTTCCATAACCTGTATGTGCGTCTACGCCGTCTATATTTAATTTTTTAATCTTTTTATACAAAGACGCTTGATCCGGAAATTCTTCAATATCTATATCCGCGTACTGCTTAATAAGCTCACGCATAGTTTTGCGCGGATAGGGCGGAGTAAAATCAACTTCCGTATCCTGGACCTTAAATTTAAGAGGCAAGCCGGCAGTAGTAATTACCTTTGGTAATAATTCTTCAACTAAATCCATTAAATCTTCGTAATTTGCGTAAGCCCAGTAAAACTCAACTTGGGTAAATTCCGGATTGTGGTTGTTGTCTATGCCTTCATTTCTAAAACACTTGGCAATTTCATAGACTTTTTCAAACCCGCCAACAATCAAGCGTTTTAGATATAATTCCGGCGCAATTCGCAGATACAAAGGAATATCCAGCGCGTTGTGATGCGTGCTAAACGGCTTGGCCAGCGCCCCGCCGTATAAAGTCTGTAACACGGGGGTCTCAACTTCAAAAAATCCTTTACTGTCAAAATAATTTCTGATTTCACGAACAATAACGCTTCTTACCTTGGCAATTTTCATTGACTCTTCACTGGCAATAAGATCCAAGTATCTCTGGCGATATCTGGTTTCAATATTTTGCAAGCCGTGGAATTTTTCCGGAAGCGGTAAAAGCGTTTTGCTAAGCAGGGTATATTTTTTTACTAAAACCGTAAGCTCGCCTTTGTGGGTGATAAAAAGATCGCCTTCTATGTGTAAAAAATCTCCTACATCAAAATGCTTGATAAAAAATTTATAGGTTTCCTTGCCCAGTTCTTTTTCAGAAAAAGCAAGCTGTATGTTGCCGCTCTCATCTTTTATATGAGAAAAAGTAATTTTCCCCATTTCTCTTTTGGAAATAAGTCGGCCCGCAACTTTTACCGGGGTATTTTCCGGTTTTTGCAAAGCATCTTTTACGGAGATTCGCTCTTCGGTATGGCTGGGATATGGATTGACGCCAAGAGCGCGAAGATGCTCCAATCGTTCCAGTCTTACTTTATCCTCCCTGATTTCGTCTGACATAACGGCATTACTTAATTTCTAAAATTTCGTATATTTGTTTCCCGGCTGGGGTTACCACCGATACTTCATCCCCTACCGCACGGCCAATAAATGTCCCGCCAAGCGGAGATTCGTTAGAAATTTTTCCCTGTAACGGATCTGCCTCTTGCGGGCCAACAATTGTGTATGATTTTGTCCTATCGCCTGTTTTCACGGTAATATTGCTGCCCATTTGCACTTTTCCCCCCTGGTCTTGGCCAGCAGATTCTACAATCTCGGCATTATCTAAAATATGCTGCACATCCTGCTTTCTGCCCTGTGCCCAAGCCATTTCTTCCTTGGCTTGGTGGTATTCGGCGTTTTCCGACAAGTCGCCATGTTGTTTAGCTTCATCTATACGTACGGCAATCTCGGGGATCTTCGTATTTTTTAAATATTCAAGTTCGTTTTGCAAGTCTGCCAAGCCTTTGGGGGTAAGATACTGGGTTTTTTGATTTAACATATTTTTGCTAATTTTATAGCTTTTATCTTTAATTTAGATAGAAAAATTATAAGCAGAGCTTGAAATTGTGTGGAGTTTCAGAGATAAAAATCAATTTTTATCTCACTGACCTCTAGCGATTATAGCACAGAAGCTTGGGTTTGGTAAAGAAATTAATTTAAGTATTTTTTCCCCCACCAGAGCAAGAAATCACGGGCAATTGGCTGGGAAGCGGTACTCCCTTCTTCACCCTCTTCTACAAGCACAGTCACTACAATTTGAGGGTCGTTTGCTGGAGCAAATGAAGTGAACCAGGCATGGTTATCTTTATTTGAATTCCACTGCGCCGTACCTGTTTTTCCGCCGCTTGCAAACGGCAGTACCCGCATAAGTCCGCAACTGCCGTATGCTACACAATCTTTCATCCCCTGGCGAACGATGCTTAAGTTCTCGGTAGAAACGGGTACGTCGTATTTTTTGAAATCTAAAGAGCTTTTAGTATGGGTTACGGGTTCTTCCAGTTGCAGACCCAAATGAGGTTGTATTACTTTACCGCCGTTTGCCACGGCCGCAGTCCATACGGCTACTTGGAGCGGCGTTACGAGTAAATCTCCCTGGCCAATGGAGATATTGTAGGTATCACCGACAAACCACTGCTCGCCCTTAGTTTTAAGTTTCCATTCTTTGCTTGGCAGAAAACCGGCAGCTTCTCCGGTTAAATCTATTTCAGTTTTTTTAGAAATTCCAAACGCAGTCATATACTTGGCAATTCTATCAATCCCTAAGCCTACGAAATTTTTATATCCGCCGCCTACGTAGTAAAAAAAAGTATTTACTGACCAAGCTATGCCCTTATATACATTGGTAGTGCCATGACCGCCGGCTTTCCAATCTCTGAATATTCTATCTCCCAATTGTAATCCGCCCGTGCTTAAAAAGGCCGTGGTAGGAGTGATTATTTTTTCCTGCAAAGCCGCGGCGGCCACAACCAGCTTTATCGTAGAGCCGGATGGATACGTACCTCCGATAGCCCGATTAAACAGCGGATGATCGGTATTTTGAGTGTACTGGCTATATTTTTTTTGAGTTATGCCTCCGGAAAAATCATTATTATCAAAGGCCGGCAGACTGACCATGGCCAAAATTGAACCGTCTCGTGGGTCCATAGCCATCGCCGCCGCGCGTTTCTTGCCTGTTTTTGCCAGCATGTTTTTTGTGAGCTCTTCCAATTTTTTTTGCGCTTCCAAATCAAGCGTTAAGATTAGATTTTTTCCCGGATGCGGCGGATCTTCGGCGAGCACGCTTTGTTCCCGGCCAATAGCGTTTACTTCCACCTTTTTAAGCCCGTATTTGCCGCGCAACGCGGATTCGTAGCTTTTTTCGAGTCCAACTTTGCCGATATTATCAAATGGCAAGTATTCTTCCGTATCTTTTAGACCCTCTACTTCCTGATCATTTAATTTGCCTAAGTACCCAAGAAGGTGGGAAATACTTAGGTTGTGTTCCACAGTGCTTGTGGAAGAAATATATTGGCGTTTGCTGCCTTTTTCAATGGAAATACCGGGAAGTTGCGAGCTTTGGATGTATAACTTTAACGCGGATTCGTAGTCCAAGTTTTCTTTAATAACCAAAGAAGCGTAGCTGTAGGAACTGTATTTCTTTAACATTTCCGTAATTTGTTCTTCGGGTACGCCGCTTAAACTGACTACTTTCTCAATAACAGTTTTGCGTTTGCCGGCATTTCTAGGCAGATCTTGAGGGATCAAAGCTAGAGAAAAATTAGGCACATTTTCTACAAGCTCCGTATGGAATCTATCATAGATAATCCCCCGTTCCGAAAGAATTGGCCGCAACCTAATTCTATTCCCTTCGGCTAGATCGCGATAATAATCGCCTTTTACCGTTTGCAGATAAAACGTTTTGCCAAAAAGCATGCCAAGCCCGGCAACAACGACAAGCATCATAATAAAAATATTCTTTCGAGGAATGCTCGTGCCTAAGTATGTTTTGGTATGTGATAAGGAAATTTGTTTGCCGGTCTGGCGTTCAAAATTAAAAGACTCCTCAACCCAGTTGTGGCTATACTTTCCATCCAAATCTCCACGTTGAATTTTTTCTTCGGAAATATCAAATATTTTTGCCATACATGCGCGCGTTTCTGGCCGAGGAGTGTAAATATTTTAAGAATTTTAAATCAAAAAGATACATCAAAAATAATAGAATTGAGGAAAGCAGCACCTCCCAGCCTGTATCTGCCAAAATTTCTTTATATGGTAATCCGGGGAGATTGTAAAAGTAGTTATAGATCGTTAGGAGGAGTACAAATAATATGCGGTATAAGGTAATGCCCAAGATAGCGGACAGCAGTATCATATATACCGAACGGTTGGTAAGGATATGAAGCTGAAACCAGTTAATTGTCAAAAGGCTAGCCAGGAGCGCGGAAGTGCCAATGCCGAACGGAATACTGCTTAGTAGTTCCGAAAAGTATGATATAACGAGGCCTAGCCAAAAAATTTTCTTACTGGGGGCAACAATGAGTAATAACAACAAGACGACAAAAATAATGTTGGTGTGGTTAAAAGGGTATGGCAAAAAATTAACGATAAATATATGCGTTGTCAGAATCAGGGTTACATATATACAAAGCATGATTGCTTTCCATACTATCTTCATAGATGGGGAATATTAGTTGGGTATCAGGATACTAACAATGGAGAGTTTGGAAAGATCGGTGCTGGGCGTAAGTACGGCTTGTTGAAACGGCTGGTAGGCTTCGTTCTCGGCTACAGCGACCTCGCCAATGAGCAAACCTCGGGGGATGTTTTGTTCCATTCCCGAAGTAATGATTTGGTCGCCAATAAGCACGGTTTCGTTTCGAGGGATAAAATTCATGCGTATACTGAGTCCGTAACCGCCTTCTACAACTCCCAAACTGCCATCCTTATTTAAAATTGTGGCGGCAATCTTGCTTTGATTATCGTTAATCAGCCGCACCATGGAAATATGTTTTTCAACTTTGGCAATAGTGCCCACCAAAATCCCCTCTCCGGCAATGACAGGTTGGCCAATTTTTACCCCGGCCTCTTCGCCGGCAGTAATAATTATCATTTTTTCCACGCTGTCCGTGTTTCTTCCCACCACTTCCGCCATGACATGAGCAAAACTACGTTCACTGAGAAAGTTTAATTGTTTTTTTAATTCGGCATTTTCTTGCTCCAGCACCTTTAATGTTGCTTTATCCACCTCGGAATTCTGATTTTTTTCTAAACATGTATTGTAATTATCCATGACAGTCTGTTTGTCGGCAACATATTTAAATGAATCTTGAAAAGCAAAACGCCAGCTGGTGATTTTGCTGGAGATGGGAATGATTACGGCTTGTACGCCGCGCTCTAAAAATTTTAACCACCCCAAATAATGGAAACCAATGAGCAGAGCTAAGATAAAACCTAAAAAAAAATAGTTTCTAACCTTAAAACGAAGCATACGTTATGTTGATTTATAGCGGTGACTGCCTTTGATTCTGATTTTTTATGGAGATTTCATTAAGCAACTCTTCTTCGTCAAGGAGTATGCCCGCGCCTCGCACCACCGAAGTAAGCGGATCATCAGCGATACGGACGGGAATTTCTACGGCTCTGGCAATAAGCTGGTCAAAACCTCGCAAGAGCGCGCCGCCGCCTGAAAGCACAATGCCCCGCTCATGAATATCGGCAACCAGTTCTGGCGGCGTAGTTTCCAAAACGCCTTTTATATTTTCAATAATTGTTCTGAGAGATTTAGCGATCGCTTCACGAACTTGCGAATCATTGATCATCACTTCTTTTGGCAAACCGGAAACAAGATCGCGGCCGCGCATTGGGAAATGCATTGGCTCATTTAATTCTATAGCTGAGCCAATTTTTATTTTTATTTCCTCGGCTTGTTTCTCGCCCAAGAGTAAATTAAAGTGATCGCGGGCATACTGAATAATATTTCGGTTTAATTCATCTCCGGCTACGGGAATAGAGCGCCAGGTAACAATGCCGCTGAGTGAAATAACTGCGATCTCGGCCGTACCGCCGCCAATTTCTACGATAAAATTACCAATCGGTTCTCGGATTGGCATACGCGCGCCAATCGCCGCGGCCATAGGTTCCTGGATTACTATTACTTCCCTGGCACCGGCATTAGTGGCCGCGTCGGTAATGGCTTTTAATTCTACCTCGGTAATTTCCAGAGGCGCTCCAACCACGACGCGCGGGCGGGTCATAAAATTCATGTTGTCCTCGTATACTTTGTCAATAAAATACTTAAGCATTTTTTCCGTAACTTCAAAGTCGGAAATAATGCCGTTGATGAGCGGTCTGGTAGTGAGAATATGCGGCGGGGTTTTGCCTAACATTTCTTTAGCTTCGTTTCCCACAGCTAAAATTTGTTCGGTTTTAGTATTGACAGCCACGACACTCGGCTCGTTTATCACCACTCCCCGGCCCTTAACATACACCAGCGTATTTGCGGTACCTAAATCAATGCCAATATCCTTTCTTAATTTTCCGAGCAAGCCTTCAAACATACGTTGTTGTAATTCTATCTATTAGTATATTTTCGGTTGGTAAAAATTATTCCTTCTATAGCGATAAAAATTAGAATTAGCAAAATCGCGCTCCACCAGGCAAATAAATCTATTTGTAGTAAAAATAACCCGGCCACGATGATTCCGGCCACAAGCATTCCCTGTCTGAATGTGGACTTCACATGGTGAAAAACAACCTGGTCATCCTTAAGGATTATTTTTTTGATAAGGAACCCCATGACGGAAAATGTGCCGGCCAGAGCCAGGAAAAGACTGCAATAAAAAAATAAAAAACCAAAAAATCCGGCTTGGGTGGGGTCTGTGCTGTTTAAGACAAAGAACCAAGCCAACCAACAGATAAACGCCCCAATAGACATTAAAATTAGGTAATATCGCAGGGTCATAGTGTGTTACGGGTCGGGCTTGAGTAGACACTACCCGACCTGATTCTGATGAATCAATTTTAGCTGTGTTTTGCCGGTTTGGCAAGTCGCCTAGTTAAAATAGATACCGCACCTTTTCTATGCTTTGCACGCCCAATTTATTGTTTGCGAGGGCTACGATTTTTTTCTCATGTAAGCGTATTTCCTGGGCCATTACCGAGCTGAGGCAAGTTATGGCAATGGTTTTATCTTTAAAATAAACAGCCTGAGCGAATTTCTTCGCGTTAACCCCGAATAATTCCCGTATGACTTCGTTTGCTTTTTCTACAACAAATGTCGCAGCCACTTGTTTGCCGACCGGTGTTTGTCCCATGTGTTTTTTTAAAATTTCTCCCAAAGATTTCATGGCCATACAAAATCGTATAAATAATTTTAATTTAAGCTCTAAATTGACAAATATCTCTAAAATCACAGCGTTTGCAAACATGAGGGCTCGGCGTGGCGGTGAAATCCTGCGAATTTATCTGATCAATGGCCGTAACAACTTTTTCTTTTAGTTTTTCTATGTCTTTTTCATTTCCTAAAAAGGAAACTTTTAAATTATCGTTGAGATAAAAATACGTGAGACGTTCCGGCGCGCCGATGTTTTTATATTCCGGCAGTTCATTCACTGCTATTTGGTAAAGCAATAATTGGTCCTTATCTTCGCTCTCAAGTTTTTCTTTGCCATTTCCAGTCTTGTAATCTATAATTTCCAGCTGTCCGTTTGGAAGTTGGTCTATCCTGTCAATGCGGCCATTTACCAAATAATTTCCGATTTTTATTTTAAACCATCCTTCCAGAGAAATTGGAATGGTCCAATTATCCTTTTCGGTATTATAAAAGGTCTGTAGAATTTCTTTGCCCAGTTTATAATATTCCTCTCGTTGCGCTTTGCTTTTATACCAATCATCAATCCAAGCCGCTTCATAAAAATTTAACAACTCCTGCAAACTTGGCGCTTTTACACCATTGCTTGATGGCTCCACTTTTTCCGGCAGAGCAAATAATGATGTTTGTGTAGCCCTATTTAAGTCTTTTAATCGTTCATAAAATTTTTGTAAGGCAGAGTGGATGCTTTGGCCAAAACTGAAGCTGGCGTTGCCTTTGGTGGGGATTTTCAAAACATGCGCCAATTTATATTGATACGGACACGTGCGATAGGATTTTATTTGGGAAAAAGAAAAAACTTTTGGTAGTTCGTAAATAAATTCGCCCTTTTCATTATTTTTAATGGGGGCCGATAGGCTTAGGCTTTCTTCGTTTCCGCCCGAGGCGGATCGGCCTTGGGCCGAAAATCCTAATTCAGGCAGAAAACGGGAAATTTTTTTTGTTCTTACGCCGCCATAATCATCGGCGCTGGTTAGATATAATCGTTCTTTGGCTCTGGTCATGGCCACATAAAACAACCTACGCTCTTCTTGATAATGACCATCGCCGCTTGGCAGCTGTTCTTTAATAAGCGCGGCCGGAATTTCTATCGGTTCGCCGCGGCGGCGTCCGGGAAACCTGTCTTCTACCAAGTTCACGACAAAAACATATTTAAATTCCAACCCTTTGGATTTATGCACCGTAATGATATTTACCGAATCGGGAGTTTCGGTTGGTTGATACATGGCGCCTAAATCACCGGATTCCATGATGTAGTTTAAGTGCTCTAAGAAACCCGCGACATGCGCTCCGGGCGTGGAATTTTCAAAGCCGCTCATATATTCAAAAAATTCTTTCAGCTGGTAAATTTGCCGAATGACTTCCCTGTTTTGATCTACTTCCTCTTTGGCTAAATATTCCAGCAGGCCGCTATCCTGAAGAAAATGAAAAAGTACGGTAGTGGGTTTCTCATTTTTGGCATTCTGCATTCCCGCATGGATAACAGTTAATAATTTGTCTGCGGCGGCGATGCCATTTGGCGACAAACCAAACTCTACCGCTCGTTTTAAGGCTTCATAGAAAGAAATACTTTTCCTTTTCGCGTTAAAAGTTATTTTTTGAATATCGTGGTCATCTAATTTCCAGATCGGCATCAGCAGCAATCGGAAAATCGCGCTTGATTCCCGATAATTATCCAGCAGTTTAAAAAAATTGAGGCAGTCCAGCACCAGTGGTTGGCGATACAAGCCTGACGCCGCCAGAAATTCGTATGGTATCCCCGCCTTTTCCAGCGCCGAAATAAATGGTTCGCTATGGTTATTGGCACGCACCAGGATTGCAAAATCATCCCAGGTCGCTTCTGTATCCGTATCTTTTATTTTTTTTATTTCTTCAATGACCGAATGTACTTCTTGATCGAGTGTGGCAGCGTGCAGATGGACAACTTTTTCCTTGTTGTATAAGGGATCCTTCGGCGCCAGCTCAGGATGACTAGCGCGGCTAGTCAGTTTTTTATTTACTTGCAATTTTATTTCCAGCCTGTCCGGATTATTATTTTGTATTAATTTATACGCGCTATTCAAAATTTCCTGGCGGGAACGATAATTTTCATTAAGTACAATCTCTTGGGCTTTGGGAAAATCATCTTTGAACCGTAAAATATTAGACACCGAAGCGCCTCTAAACGCATAGATACTCTGATCATCGTCGCCTACTACCGTAAGCTGTGAATTTGAACCCGTAAGAAGCCGTACCAATTGATACTGCGCCCAATTTACATCCTGAAATTCATCCACCAAAATATATTTGAATCTATTTTGAAGCAGTTTCAAAATTGCCGGACGTTCTTTTAATAATTTAATGGTATAGAAAATAAGATCGGCAAAATCCAGATAATTATTGTCCAAAAGTAGTTGATTGTAAACATGATAGGCGTTTGCAAGTTCAGCCAAGCGATTTTTTTCTTCAATTTCCGCGTTGTCCGTATCGGCTTGCAACTCTTGAACATAACGCAAATAATCGGCCGGTGTAATTAATTCGTCCTTGCATTTTTGAAAATGAGAAATGAGGGCATGGATATGACTCGTCGGATTTCCAAGCGAACGATAATAATCCAAGTTAAATGTATCCAAATTTTGCCGTACCAGCAGCCAGGCATCTACTTCGGTAAGCAGCTTAAATTTATTGCTGATACCGATATCTAACCCATATTCCTCTAAAATTTTCTGACAAAAGGAGTGAAACGTGGAGATTTGCAAATCTACATAACCAATCCCTACCTCCGCGTCCACCCTATCAAACATCTCTGCCGCGGCTTTTTCGGTAAACGTGAGCGCCAAAATTTCACTGGTCTTGGCCAGCTTATTTTGTAGAATATGCAACATTTTTTGAGTAATTACCGTGGTTTTACCGGTACCTGCGCCCGCGACAATAATAAGTGGTCCAGATACGTATTCTACCGCCTGTTTCTGCGAAGGGTTTAGTTTATAATTAGCCATATCTTCTATCTGTTTAGCACAATAAAAACAGCCTTTTGGCTGTGTTTATTATAATTTAACTACGTTTTTTTGACAATCTTTACCCCCGTTTATCAATACATTCACAACCGCAGCTTTCATCACAACCGCAACAACGCACGCATACACTTTCGTTACACAAGCAAGCATCATTCATTTCCTCCAGCATAGTCCTACATTGTTGGCATTTTTCCATAATTTTTAATGTTGAGCCAAGTATGAAAATGTGTTTTCATGCTTGCGAGACATTCTAAAATTAGCAAGCTCGGCTTCTAATTTTTAATATTAAGTTTGTTTATAGTTTTATTTTTGCTTTATCATTTTTAATAAAAATATCGCCTACGTCATAATTCATTTTTTGTGGTTGTTGTTCCGGTCTGTATAAAACAACCCGCACATCCATTTTTGATAGTTTTATTTCTGAATTATATTGACTTGTTTTCTGTAATGATAAATCCTGCATAGCATGATAATAAGCGATCTGTTCTTTGTCAAGGTTTTGCAATGGCATCCCTGAAGCTCCAAATATCACTACCCCGCCTTCTTTCTCATACATACGCTGCAGTGTTTTTAAGGTAGGTAATAAATTTGGCTCTATAAAACCGCTTGTATCATTTGTAATGATGGTAGGAATTTTTTCCAAAAAAAGTCCTTGGGCAAGCTGCGCGCTAAAATATGATTTTCCCACATTTGCATCGTCAAGATCCAGTCCCCCCACCGCCACGGCAACATACTTTTGAGATTCAAGCAGATCTTTAATACGACGCGCAGTTTCTTTCAAAGCATCCTCAAAAGAGAACTCTTTTACCTCTTTGAATTTCTCATGGGAATTGCCTGTTTCCATATTATGGTAATTTACGATATTTTCTAGCAACTTTCATTTTATTTAATTCCCTATTTATTACCGCTTGTAATTTTGCGTAATCAACATCCTGGGCATTCTTTAGATTTGCCATTTGTTCTTCGGCCCTTACGCGCGCTTCCTCGGCTTTATCTATATCTATTTCGGCCACTCTCTGCGCGTGGTCGGCTAAAATTACAATTTCATTTTTGCCTCTTACTTCCAAAAATCCTCCGGAAACTGCCATTTGCTGCTCACCTTCTTTATCTTTGAATTTTAATTCACCGGCTTTAAGGACGGAAATAAGCGGAATGTGGTTTGGAAGAACTGTAATTTCACCCTCCATGGTAGGAATGGTAACTTGATAAATTTCATTCTCGTAAATTGTTTTTTCCGGCGTTACGATTTTGAACTTGAGCATAATCAATTATTCTACTTTACCTCATCAATACTCCCTTTCATATAAAATGCCTGCTCGGATTTGTCGTCGTGTTTTCCGTCCAATATCTCTCTAAATCCGCGAATAGTATCGGCCAGTTTTACATATTTACCCTCGGTGCCGGTAAATGTTTCGGCTACGAAGAACGGTTGAGACAGAAATTTCTGTAATTTTCTGGCGCGCATTACGGTTAGTTTATCTTCATCAGACAATTCTTCCATGCCTAAAATTGCGATTGTATCTTGCAAGTCTTTATATTTCTGTAAAACTCTTTGTACTTCACGAGCAGTGCGGTAGTGTTCTTCACCAACAACTAACGGATCCAAAATTGTGGAACTGGAATCCAGCGGATCTACGGCTGGATAAATACCAAGTTCAGAAAGAGAGCGGTTTAACACAACCGTAGAATCCAAGTGCGCGAATGTGGTGGCTGGAGCCGGATCGGTTAAGTCGTCAGCTGGCACGTATACGGCTTGAACCGAAGTAATAGAACCTTTTTCGGTACTGGTAATGCGTTCTTGTAAAGCGCCCATTTCGGTAGCAAGGGTTGGCTGGTAACCTACAGCTGAAGGCATACGACCAAGCAAAGCGGAAACTTCGGAACCGGCTTGCGTAAAGCGGAAGATATTGTCTACGAAAAGCAACAGATCTTTACCCTCTTCATCACGGAAATATTCAGCCATTGATAGTGCGGTAAGAGCCACACGAGCGCGAGCACCCGGGGGTTCATTCATTTGACCGAAAACTAGCGCGGTTTTATCCAAAACACCAGAGTCTTTCATTTCTCTATACAAATCATTACCTTCACGGCTTCTTTCGCCTACACCGGCAAATACGGAATAACCGCTATGTTCTTGGGCAATGTTGCGAATAAGTTCCTGGATAACTACGGTTTTGCCTACACCGGCGCCACCAAACAAACCAATTTTTCCGCCTTTCAAAAATGGACAAATAAGGTCAATAACTTTAATACCGGTTTCCAGAACTTCGGATTTAGTTGATTGTTGTTTGAAAGTCGGGGCCAAACGGTGAATAGGATACACTTTATCCGTTTTTACTTTTTCTCCGCCATCAATTTCAACTCCGGTTACGTTAAACATTCTGCCAAGTGTCTTTGGACCAACCGGTACAGAAATTGGCCTACCGGTGTCTGTAACTTCCATATCGCGCTGCAAACCATCGGTGGTGTTCATAGAAATGGTACGCACCGAGTTGGAACCTAAATGCTGCTGAACTTCAAGCGTCAACGTGTCACCATTTTGGTTTTTGGTTTCCAAGGCGTTATAAATGGCTGGCAACCCTTCTGGAAAATGCACGTCTACCACTACGCCGATTATTTGGGAAATTTTTCCTTTGTTCATATACAGTTGATTAGTAAATTTGTTGATTAATTAATGGATTAATAAGCGAGAATTTATTCCAGTGCCGCCGCACCACCCGCAATTTCTGCGATTTCTTGGGTGATGCCGGCTTGTCTGGCTTTGTTATAGGTTAAGCTTAGTTCGTGAATCATATCTTTGGCTGCTTCGCTGGCGTTTTTCATGGCCACCATGCGGCTGCTATGTTCACTGGCCGAAGATTCTAGCATGGTTTGATAAATTTGTGTTTCTACGAGTCGCGGCAGAATTATTTTTAAAACATCTAATTTGTTTGGTTCAAATAAATAATCGTTTAAATTTGTCCCGATTTCGCTTTGGCGCGAAATCGAGGATGCTCGACTTTGTTGCGACAAAGTCGGCATTTTCTCAGCTCCTTCTTCTGTGTCAAATAAAGTTTTTTCCAAATCGGTTTCAGAAATTGGCAGAACTTGTCGTAGTTTTGCTGTTTGCACGAGCGCCGATTTAAAATCCGTATAAGCGACAATTACTTTGTCGTAAGATTTATTTTCATAGGCATCTATTATCATTTTGGCAATGGGTAGCGCGTCATCAAAATTTGGCGTGTCAGTCATGTTAGTAAAAGCGGCGGTAAGGTTATAACCCATTTTTTTGGCAAAGTCCGCGCCTTTTTTGCCGATGCCAATAACATCCACCCCTGCTTTTTCCCTCGTCATTTGCAAAGCTGTTTTTTTAATTATATTGGCATTAAAACTGCCGCACAATCCCCTGTTAGAGGTGATTATAATCATCAGAATTTTTTCTACTGGTCTGGTGGCTAACAGTGGCATTTGCTCTTTCTGAGTTTTGGACAAATTAACCAAAAGTTCCCAAGCCAAAGTAGCATAGGCGCGAGTGTCCAGAGCGGCATTTACAGCCTTTCGCATTTTGGCCGCCGCGATCATTTCCATAGCCTTAGTGATCTTTTTGGTACTGGCAATGGATTTTAAGCGGCGTTTAATTACTTTTGTGTTAATGGCCATACGTATAAACAATTTATCTTGTTTTTTTTACAAATTCTTCAAATGCTTCTCTGTATTTTTTTACTGATTCATTTCTAGATTGTGCTAGCAGCAAAGCCATTTCTTCCTTTACATCAAATTTTTGTTTTTGCGCCCTGTTCAAAGCAAGTGTTACTTGAAAAACTAATTTAAACAATTCTGTGTCCGCTTCGGAAAATGTGTAACTGATAATCCCTTTCTCGCTTGTAACACGATGATCAGAAGAAAATTCTTGTTCAAGTTTAAGGAGCGAACTTACAAAAATTATACGATCTTCTTTGCTAAACTCCATTAAATCATCATGTTCTTCAAAACGGATCTTTAGTTCCTCAATTGCAATTACGTCAGCCTTACTTTTGGCTTCTTTTTTACCCAACCAGCTTATTTTTCCCTCTATATCACTGGGCATACAATTATTTTTTTGCAAATTCCCCGCAAGCATCTTTTAACTCATTTTCAATTTCATTATCCCATTCACCTGCTTCCAATCTGGCCAAGAGCCCGCTCTTTGATTGTTCCATAAATGTATGGAACGCGCCTTCCCAGCTTCGCATATCTTTTACCGCGACAGCACTCGCAAAGCCATTACTTACCGCGTAGATGGCGGCTACTTGTTGAGACACGGCCATTGGTTCGTATTGCGGCTGCTTTAAAATTTCCACCATTCTCTGGCCAAGATCAATTTGATTTTTTGTTTCCGCGTCCAAATCCGAAGAGAATTGCGCAAACGCTTCCATTTCACGGAACTGCGCCAAAGACAATTTTAATTTTCCGGCAACTTTTTTCATTGGTTTGATTTGAGCCGCGCCGCCAACACGCGATACGGAAATGCCCACGTTAAGCGCCGGGCGGATGCCTTTGAAGAACAGATCTGTTTCCAAGAAAATTTGACCATCAGTAATGGAAATCACGTTGGTTGGGATATAGGCCGTCACATCGCCGGCCTGAGTTTCAATAATCGGCAGTGCTGTAATAGAGCCTCCGCCGGATTCCTTGTTGCGGCGGCAAGCGCGTTCCAAAAGTCTGGAATGAATATAGAATACATCGCCAGGGTAAGCTTCGCGGCCTGGTGGACGGCGAAGAAGCAGCGAAATTTCACGATACGCCCAAGCTTGTTTGGATAAGTCATCGTATACGCATAAGACATCTTTGCCTTTATCCATAAAGTATTCGGCCATAGCTACGCCAGCGTACGGAGCAATATATGACAAGGCCGCAGGTTGAGATGCGCCAGCTACCACCACAATCGTATAATCCATAGCTCCTGCTTCTTTTAATTTTGCCACGATACGAGCGATTTTTGATTCTTTCTGGCCAATGGCAACATATACGCAAATAATGTCTTTACCTTTCTGATTGATAATAGTATCAATGGCTACGGCGGTTTTACCGGTCTGGCGGTCGCCGATAATAAGTTCGCGCTGGCCGCGTCCAACCGGAATAAGGGCATCAATAGCTTTGATACCGGTCTGTAAAGGCTGTGTTACCGGTTCTCTGGTCATTACGCCCGGAGCGATTTTTTCAACAGGGTAAAATTTGCTGGTTTTTATTTCTTTACCGCCATCAATAGCTTGTCCTAAAGGGTTTACAACTCGCCCTACAAGCTCCTCTCCAACCGGCACAGATAAAATGCGGTTTGTTCTTTTTACCGTATCCCCTTCTTTAATATATCTATATTCGCCAAGCAATACACACCCAACGGTTTCTTCTTCTAAATTTAAGGCTAGACCATACGTTATCTGGTCTCCGGAACCAAACTCCAACATTTCACTGGCCTGGCATTTGGACAAGCCGCTGATGCGGGCAATGCCGTCTCCCACTTCAATAACTTTGCCGGTTTCTTCTTGCTGGGCCTCTTTTTGAAAGAGAGATATATTTTTTTTGATTTCTTCAACAATATTATTTGTAGCCATATTCGGTTTTTATTTTATTAAAGCTTGTTTTAATTTATGCAATTGAGTTTTTAAACTGGCGTCGTATACTACATCGTCTATCTTTATTTTTACTCCGCCGACTAAATCTTTATTTATTTTCTGCGTTATTTCCGATGTTGCTCCAAATACTTTTTGAATATTTTCTTTAGCTTTATTATTTATTTCGTGAACGCTTTCCATCTCAATTGTTTTGATTCCGGATTGTTTTTTTGCGTATGCTTCAAATTCTTTTATAATATATTCTATTTTTTTAACTTTATTATATTTTTGCAGGGTGACAAAAAATTGTTTTACAATTTGCGGCAAACTTTCCGCCGGTACATTTTTCGTAACTTCGTACAGGGCTTTGGCAAATTGTAAATTACTCTGCTTTCGCATATTATTTTAGACTTTTTACGGCCTCTTCAATTATTTTACTATCCTTTTCCACATCAATTTTGGCACCTAAAATCTTTTCGGCAGCGGCCACGATCAAATTGGCGGTTTGTTCTTTTATCTCCTGTACCGATTGATCACGTTCGGATTTAATATTTTTTCTGGCCTGCTCTACAAGCTGTTCAATCTCTTTTCTAGTTTTTTCTTTTAATAGCTCGGCGTTACGCACAGCTTCAACTTGAGCTTTTTCCAAAACTTTATTCGCGTCTACTTTGGCCTGATCTATTTTTTCCTGATATTTCTTTTCGCTCATGCCTAAATTAGTTTCAATTTTTCTCGCATTTTCAATACTGTCATCAATCATCTTTTGTCTCTCGGACATTTTTTTGGTCAGTGGTTTTAGAATTAAAAACCATAAAATTAACGCTACTAAAGCAAAGTTAATAAGCTGAAAGATAAATAGAGTGCTATTTATGCCAAGCGAGGCAAGCACTCCGGTTTCAGCTGCAGCTTCGGCAGTTTTTTTGGTTATTTCTGAGGCGTGAGCAATATCTATAAACATAGGACTACTAAGTATTTATTGGTTGAAAATTATCTCGTCAAGCTCGGCCTTGCGTTTAACAAGCCCGAACCGATACGAAATTATTTTAAAGTAAAAACTACCACCAAAGCGTAAATAGCGATAGCTTCCGCAAAAGCGGCACCCAAGAGCATCGGTACGAATAATTTATCAGAAGCTTCCGGATTGCGGCCGATAGCTTCCATGGCTTTTGCCACTAGTAAACCGATAGCTATAGCTGGACCAAATCCGCCGATAGCCATTGTTAAACCCTTTGCCAGAGCTAACACTGATTCGTGTTCCATATTTGACCTTTCCGATATCAGAGCCGGACGAGGAGGCTTGAATTTTAACCTCGCGGGTAATATCTTATTTTAATTAATTGCCTCAAATTAAGAAACTTCGTTTTAATTTCTTAGTTTGAAATAATTAATGTTCTTGTCCGTGTGGTTTTGTAGTCATGACCGTTAGATACACGAGCGTAAGCATCGTGAAAACACTAGCTTGGATTAAACCAACCAAAAGTTCCAAAAGCATAAACGGAGCCGGCACCAAAGCGGCGGCAATACTGCTAATAACGGAGATCAAAACTTCACCGGCAAAGATATTGCCGAACAATCTTAAGGACAAAGATAAGACCTTGGCCATTTCGCTGATTATCTCTATAACTCCCACGACCAGCTCTACGACAGCTGTAAAAATTGCAACCGGCCCTTTAGTTAGGCTTTTTACAAAGGTTCCAATTTGGATGAATTTGTTTAAGTGAGTGAAGATGCCAACCGTAAACAACCCAAATAAGTGCGAAGAAACTACTGAAACAAGAGCCATGGCCACAGTTAAGTTTAGATCCGTATTGGCAGGTCGCAATAATGGCGATTCCCCTACCGTAATACTTCCAGTACCCGGCAATAATCCCAGCCAATTTGATAATAAAATAAAGAAGAAGATTGAGCCGGTAATAGGCAAAAATCTCATGGTTTTTTTGCGGTCACCGGTGACTTGGTCAAAATAAACAAAAAGTTTTTCTAAAAAATATTCTAAGAAGTTTTGTGTTTTACCCGGTTTAAGTTTTATATTGCTGCGGATGATAAAACCCAAGATTAGAAAAAAGACAATAGCCAACCATGTATTTATAATTGTGTTAGTAACGGGAAGCTTTCCAATGTGGAATAAAACTTCCGGAGCTAGGGTTGGGATATGTAATTCCATAACTAAAGTAGGTTTTCTATAATCGCTCTTCCGGCTTCTTTTCTTTCTTGCCGGCATCGTTTAATCTCTTGTACTGCGCGCCGTAATTTTTTGCTTTTTTGTGAATGATTTTGGCGGAAATTAGGGCTGCAAGGACAAATGCCAAAATGGTAAAAAGAGGTGCGGTGTTGTATTTTTTATCAATATACTGGCCAATCAGCACTAGGATTACAACCGGTACGGCTATGGAGGCGCCAAAATCACCTATAATTCGCAGAGCCAATATATAGTAATCTCGACTCGCTGGTTTCGGTAAATTTTCTTCGGGCATATAAAATGCACTTAAGAACGCGACTATTTTACATATATTTTTTTCTAAAGTCAAGCATTTTTACAGGTGGATTGTTGTTGATAAAACTGCAGCTACAGAACCCAGCGGCCACACTCTCTAGATTTATGGCTGTTTTTGTTTATTTTGGCTAATTTTAAACTAAAAATAGATAAAATTTTGATAAAGTATTGACAAAACACGAACTTATTGTTACTATTGCTCGTTATGTAGAAGCGGCACGCAGGGGGTGTGCAACTTCTCATAATAGACCCTAAACGGCGAAAGGAGCCGTTTTCCCGATGACCGACTACCAGAACCCTGATCCCGAACTTTTTGGTCTGGAGATCGCAGTCCATTTGGGCTGGCTCGCCGGTACCGAAGCCCCTCCACTAGAAGACGAGGGGGCAGAGATCACGATCAGCGAGTTTTCCGACGCTGATCTGTTCAACTTGGAGGTCGAACACGCAGTCGACACTGCCGTTGTCGTGCCAGAGCCCGCTGGGCTGAAGGCGGCAACTGCGGAACCGACCAGCGTGGATGATGGTTGGGAGATGGAAAACACGGGTGACAGCCAGGAGAATACCCAGGTTGATCGCCCGCGTCACATGATCATTACGGCAGAAGGTCCCCGTCTGGTCCACCACGAGTAGTTGGGTGTGCCGGCGCGAAGCATCTGTTCGCCGCCGCACTACCGCTTTCAAGATAAAAAAATTTGTCTTGTAAAGCGGTGGCGGCGAACTTCAAAAAAACAGATATAACAAAAAATCCGCACGTGAGCGGGTTTTTTGTTATATTGACCATTTACTTAAAATATGGTACGAATTATTTAGGAGGGATCAACATGAATCTTGCCGAGGAATTGATTGGATCTGCCCTGGAAATCTTCCTGAACTGGATGGCGATCATGTACCGTATCCGGGAACTCTTCCGGGTTGACCTCTTCCCCTTGTCCTCCTAGTTAGTACCTTGTATCGGGCTTCACGCCCAGTACGTCGTCCTAGAGAGGGCAGCAACCAGCGGTGTCACACACTGTTGTGACGCCGCAACACAAAAACAGCTTTCAACGTAAGGCTGTTTTTGTTTTCAACAATTGACCCATTTTATATAAGTATGCTAGTTTACATACAAGGAGGTAGTGGTATGAAGAAGGATGCAAATTTCTTTGAGAACTTGGTGGATTGGATCAAGGAGTCGCTGCGTACGTTGCAGCTAGACGAGGTGTTGGAAGATCTTGCTTACTGGGTGGGAAAGTTCGTTATTGAGGTGAGCAAAGAGCTTACTCCTGAAGGTTTGCAGAAGTTCTTCAGCGGTTTGAGCGGCGGGTATATCAATACGATGGACCTAGACATCGATCTGGATGGAGTGCAACCCGATGAACTTCTCTGCAAGAAAAGCAGGTAGCGCCTCTACTGCGCAAGGTCTTCGCCTCGCCCGAAAATTCGGAGCGAGGCAATGTATTTTTATAGGAAAAATGGATTACGTTTAATTTTTAAATATTGCTAGCACCCCTTGACAAAAGGGGTGTTTTGGTGTATAATGTCGGGTTGCTCTTTTAATAGACAGTCTTATTTGCCCCGGGGCAAGAATGCGTCAAATTAGCGCTTTCTCGCCCCTCGGCAACCAAGATTTCGCCGAGACAACCATTTTCCGTGAGAGGATCGAAACAAATGAAGAACTTCCGCACCCAGTTCACCTCCATCGCCAGCAACCTGATCATCCTGATCATCGCGCTCGCCTTCGTCCTCACGGGCGGGACGACCACGGTCAACTCGGCCTACGCCGACGGCTCCGCGATCACCGTCCGCAAGAACGGCAAGAGTTTCCCGCTCACGCAGAAGCACCGCAACGCGATCAGCGAGATCGAGCACATCATGCGCCGGTCGGGCGACAACCAGAAGCAGCCGACGAAGTTCTTGTACTCCTGCAACCAGGGGAACGAGAAGATCCGGCAGATCGTCGCCACCTTCCCCGCGGATGAGCAGTTCATCATGTCGGACGAGTGGGACGGCGAGTGCTTCTTCTACATCCCGCCGACCCGGAAGGTCAACAAGACGCCGGTGATGGTCGCCAAGAAGTAGCAACACCCTGGTCGTGTTCGCGCCCCAAGCGCGGCCACGGCCTACGGCCCAACGAACCCCGCACGCAAGTGTCGGGGTTCAGTATTTTTAAAGAGAAATATTAAATAACTTTTTAGCGTTTTCGGTCGTCGCAGCCTCGGCTTCGGCAAAAGATATTTGTTTTACTTCGGCAATTTTTTTAATTGTTTCTCGCACCATCGGCGGTTCGCATCTTTGGCCCCTATACGGAATCGGCGCCAAGTATGGCGCATCGGTTTCCACGACAATTTTTTCTAAAGGACAATTTTTTACCACTTCAAGCAAATCAAATTGAAGTTGCGGAGAATTTTTCTTTGGCGGAAATGTTATAACACCGGTAAAACCAATATGCAGCCCCAATTCCAAATACTGCTGGGCAAAATGCCAGTTGCTGGTATAACAATGAACCGTGCCGCGAATTATTTGCTGCCCGTACTGGGCCATAAGCTGCTTTAACAGTTCTATCATCTCGGCATGCGCTTCGCGTACATGAAGAACCAAAGCCACGTTTAATTCTTGCGCTAATTTATATTGCAAAGCAAACATCTGTTTTTGTTTTTCCAACACCTCTTCCCTGGTTTTGTTTTCGGGCAATCTGTACAAATCCAAACCGCACTCCCCTACGGCAATCACTTTTTTACTTTGCCCCAAATTTTTATAATACTCATAATCAAACTCTTCTTCGCGCGACAAAAATTTACTTTCCTCTTCGTCAATATGAGTGGAAAACAAATGTATGGGATGAAGTCCGATGCTCGCATACGTAAACGGAAACTTTTCAGCCATTTCCACTCCGGCCCGACTGGTATCTTTTTGCGTGCCAACCAAATTTAAAATCATATTCTCCTGGCCGCATTTTTTTACGACTGCTTCGGCGTCATTTCTAAAACCATTAAACTGCACATGGCAATGGGTATCAAACATAAGACGGATTACATCAAATTATCTACGGTACTGCGCAAAATTCGCAATGCTTCAGGAAGCAGAGGGATAAGAATAGAGGCCAGGCGCACCAGCGGTGGCGCAACTTGCGAACTCGCAAGGCCATTCATAAACATTAGATTTATGGGGAAGCGAGCGATAAAAAATAGTGAAATTCCTACTACCGCTATGCCTTCTACGGCCCCTAGTATAAACCCCAAGATTCTATCAATACTTCGCAAAAACGGCAGTTTGGTAAAGATAGATAAGAATTTTTCCATGATCCAAAAGACAAATCCAACCAATCGGGTAATAAGCAAAAACGCAACCACAAACACGATAACTTTTACATGATTTTGGCTCCAGCCCGTAAAATTGATGATCCAGTTGGCGAGCGGTTCGTAGTAACGACCAGCCAGATAAATACCGACAACTGTGCCGATAAGCGACCCAAGCGTCCGCACCAACCCAAACCACAAACCAAACAGGGCAAAACCTGTGATAATAACGAGAAGCGATATGTCAAAAAGAGACATACATTATTGATTTAATCGGGGAAATAATTGTTCTGGTTTAGAAATTTTGTTCCCTACAATTAATTGTACCCAATTTTGCAATTCTGATAAAGGTTTGGCGAGTTCCGCCCCAAATTCAAGTCCAAGCTGGTTTAGTATTTTTTCGGAAGTTTCCGGCATGATTGGCCAAATCATAACCGCGATATGGCGCAGGCCTTCGGCTAAATGATGCAACATATTTTTTACTTCTTGCTCTTTGCCGACTTTCATCATTGCCCAGGGCTGCTTATCCGAAATCATTTGGTCGCAATAAGAAATAAACTTCCAAACTGATTCTAAAGCACGGTCAAATCTCCATAAATCCATGGAGTTTTTATAATCAACATAAACACTACCAAGATAATCAATTATCTCTTGATTTACTTCGTTTGTTTCCGGAACCACGCTATCGCAATATTTTTCAACCATTACGAGTATTCGGTTGGTAAGGTTTCCCAAGCCATTTGCCAGGTCCGCGCCATAACGTTCTTCAAATTTTGAGTAAGAAAAATCACCATCATTATCAAATTGAATTTCTCGCATCAAAAAATATCGCACGGCTTCCAAAGGATACTTTTGCACGAGCTCCAGCGGATCAATCACATTTCCCACGCTTTTACTCATTTTTTGGCCATCTACGGTAATCCAGCCATGCACGGCAATTTGTTTGGGTAAATCTACACCGGCAGACATAAGCATGGCTGGCCATAAAAGGGAGTGAAAACGATTTATTTCTTTACCAATTACGTGCGCGTCTGCTGGCCAATAGGTTTTAAATAAATTTTCGTTATCACTTCCCCACCCCAAAGCGGTAATATAGTTGGTGAGCGCGTCAAACCAGACATACATAACCTGAGCGCCATCGTCTGGTACTGGTATACCCCAAGGCAGTTTTTCTTTTACTCTAGAAATGCTTACATCTTCCAAACCATTTTTTAAGATATTTTTCATTTCTTTAAAACGATGTTCGGGGTAAACAAAGTCCGGATTTTTTTCAAAGAAAAACTCAAGCGGTTCTTGATACTTTGATAATTTAAAAAAATAATTTTCTTCGGATAGAGTTTCGGGGACACGGTTATGATCCGGGCATTTGCCATCCACCAAATCGGTTTCCAGCTTAAAAGATTCACACCCTATACAATACAATCCGGTATAACTTTTTTTATAGATATCTCCGCTCTCCAAAGATTTTTTCCAAAATTCTTGAGCAGATTTCATATGCCGACTTTCTGTGGTGCGGATAAAATCATTATTGGAAATATTCCATTCATCTGCCAGCTTTAAAAACCGAGCGGATTTTTCGGCAGAAAATTCTTCCACAGTTCGGTTTAATTCCTTGGCCGTTTTAAGCATTTTTTGGCCATGCTCGTCTGTGCCGGTTAAAAAATATACGTCTTTGCCAAGCAGTCTTTGGTAACGAGCCATGACGTCGGTATATAAAATTTCCAAAGCAAAACCAATGTGCGGATCGGCATTGGCATATGGAATCGCAGTCGTAAGATAATATTTGTCTTGCATAAATAAATTTTATTTTTGTTCTGGCTTTTTTGGAGTAAAAAACCAATACCAAATTAAGCCGACTAATACCCAAGAAATAATAAAAATTGCCATTTCAATCAGCCAGCTCGGTTCATGGCCTGCAAATTCTAAATACCCAAAATACAAAGGCAATGCTATAAATCCCCACATTATACCAAAAATTATTCGGTCATATATATCTAGCATCATATTGTATTTACCACAATAACAAACTCCCCTCGTTCATCTTGCATTTTTTCTGTTACTTGTTCAATCGTACCTCTATATATGGTCTCAAATTTTTTAGTTATTTCTCTACAAACCATAACTTGTCTTTTTACATCTAAGACTTCTTTCAACTCAGTCAGGCATTTTTTGATTCTATGCCCTGATTCGTAAAACACGACGGTAAATTCGCAGGCCGCTATTTCTTTAAAATATTTTTGGCGTTTATTTTTGTGCGGCGGAAACCCCATAAACACAAATTTATCCGTGGGAAAGCCGGAAATAGACAAAGCGGCGATGACGGCTGATGGGCCGGGAATCGGTACAACTTCGGCAACTCCCCCTGCCCCCTCTTGGAAAGAGGAGGATGACACGAGCTGAGCGATTAATAGCCCGCCCGGATCGCTAATGCCAGGCGTACCGGCATCGGTAACTAAGGCTAGATTTTTTCCTTCTCCTAGCAAACCAATAATTTCTTTAATTTTTCTTTGTTCCGTATGTTGGTGATAACTTATGAGCGGCTTGGAAATTTGATAATGTTCTAACAAATTTTTGCTCACGCGTGTATCTTCACATAGCACAACGTCAACACTTTTAAGTGTTTCTAGGGCGCGGAGCGTAATATCCGCCAAATTACCAATGGGCGTGGCGACAATATATAGTTTTCCTGGCTGCATATTTTCTCTAGCTTATCAATAAATCCAGGAAAAATCAATTATTACAGAACTGCTTTTTTGGGTTTGAAAAGATACGAAACAGCCCAGCCAACCCCAAAAGATATTGCCCCAAGCATCCCCATAAACATATCTTTCATCGTGTCAGCCACGCTCGGCTGAGCACTCGTGAACAAATATTTATCAGATAAAAATTCGTAGAACTCCCAAAAAACCGTTATAGACATTACAAAAAAAAGAATCAGAAAAAAATCCGCCAACTTAGTATTGGTTTTAATTACATTATAGTTTTTTATTTTTTGCAATATAAAATAGGCCGTAACCGCTATACTTAAACCTCCCAAAAAATGCACGATTCTATTTGGCCAAAATATGACTTTGTAATCTGCCCAGCCAGCTTCTAAAGCATAGCCAAGCATATATACAAAAAATGGAAAAGCCAACAAGTTAAATAAATCTCTGAATTTTAAATCTTTCATACAACCTAAATTTTACAATTCTTCATTTAAAAATTTATCCAGATTCGCTTCTTTTTCCTGTTGTGTTAAAGGCTTTATTTCGGCAGCTTTCTCTATTTGCTCCATGACTGTATCCGGCTGCGCGCCCATGACAAAGTTGCCATTTACAAGCATGTTTGGCCCAAAATCACAGCCGCCCAAACATACGCTATAATCCAGATCGTACTGCTTATTTTTCTCTCCCAGCGTTAAACCTGTTTCATCCTCAATTTTTTTCACTACGGCTTCGGCTCCATTCTCTATACAGGAACAATCTTGGCAAACTCGCACAATTGTTGGTTTTTTACCCATATACAGTTATTTCATTTTAGCAATTTGACGTAGCTGCTCTACAATTGCCGGTAAATACTTCATTAGATAATCAATATCTTTTTTAGTATTTTCGTGCCCCAAGGAAAATCGTATCGCTCCCCTGGCTTCCTGCGGCTGCATACCCAAAGCCTTCAGTACATGGGAAGGTTCTAAAGACTTGGCAGCGCAAGCCGACCCCGTGGAACACATAATACCGTATTCATCCAAATATAGAAGCAAGGCCTCTCCCTCTACGCCTCTAAAAGTAACATTTAAATTGTTGGGCAATCTTTGCGGCCCGATTTCCGGCCCGTTTAATTTTATATCGGGAATTTGTTTTTGCAATTTTTCCCATAAATATTTCGTTAATTCGGCCAATCTTTTTGTTTCTTTGTCTTTATTGTTTGCCGCCAGTTCCAACGCTTTGGCAAGTCCGGCAATACCGGCGGTATTTTCAGTACCCGCTCGAAGATGCCGTTCTTGTTCACCGCCAAAAATTATAGGTTGTATCTTCACTCCGCGACGCACATACAACGCGCCCACCCCCTTTGGCCCATATATTTTACTGCCGCTTACTGCCATTAAATCTACATGGAGTTTTTCTACGTCCAAATCCAAATAACCTATGACCTGACAAGCATCGGTATGAAACAAAGGATAGTTTGTTTTATTATTTTTTCTATATTGTAAAATTTGGCGGCCAATATCGGCAATCGGATTTATACTGCCAATTTCATTGTTGGCATACATAATTGAAACAAGAACTGTATCCGGGCGTATCGCGCTTATAACATCTTCGGCTTTAATTATGCCCCTAGCATCGGGTTTTATATATGTAATGTCCCACCCCCATTTTTTTAATTCTTCCAAAGAATTTAATACCGCATGATGTTCAGTGGGGCTGGAAATAATATGTTTGCCGTGCTGCGCATGCGCCTTGGCAACACCAAAAATAGCCAGATTATCGGATTCGGTGCCGCCGCTGGTAAAAATTATATTTTCAGGCATTGCTCCCATTAACTTAGAAATTTCACCCCTGCTTTTATTCATTTCCACTTCTGCTTTTTTCCCTTCTTGGTGCAGTGAGGACGGATTGCCGAATCGGGTATTAAAAAACGGCAGCATGGCTGAAATTACCCGCTTATCCATAGGAGTGGTAGACGCGTAGTCTAAATAGATACGCTGTATTTTTTTCGGTTTTGGAAGCATTTTAAAAAGGCAATGTTAGATTTATATTTTTGGCGGCGCCAGTTGCGGCTTTACCTGTGGCATGATTATCAAAATTTACGGCAAACGGCAACACTTCTCCGGTTAAGGATTTATAAAATAATTGTTTATTGTTTTTTCCAAATTCATAGACTTCTTTGGTTACTTTCACGTCTTGTTCACAATATTTTTTAATTTCATCAATTTTGCCTTCCTTCCACCATTTCATGGCCTGTAAGCCATCGGCGCTTTTGGTAATGTCCAGTGTCGCTTCGGCCACATCGTTTAATTTTAATCTGCGGCCAATTGATTCTTTGATTTTTACAAGCAAATCTAACTGTGGAAATGCCATTAGATCCCCGGGGTAATAGCGGTTTAGAATTGGCAAATCAAAATGTTCGCTGTTGTAACCAATGAGTCGCGATGATTTTTCTAAGATCGGCCACAATTTACCAAGTTCATGACGTTCAAAAGAAGAATATGTATCGTGTTCATACTCATAAATGGAGACAACTGTAACTTCCATGGTATCCAAGTTGGTAATATCGCCTATAGTTTCTATATCAAAAATAATTTCATTGGACATACAAAATTAACTTGCGGTAATGGTAAATAAATCTGCTTTGGCATTTTCAATTAAAGAGCTATCTATATTTGCTTCCAAACGCAATACATTTTCAAGTTTGGCCTTAATTTGTGGATGTTTGGCTACAAATAAACTGCAGCAATCCTCGTATGGCCGGATAGAAATATCAAACGTGCCGATAGTTCGAGCGGTCTCTATTATATCTTTTTTATTGGTTCCTATCAATGGAGATAATTGCAATAATTCCGACGATTTGGAAATGACTGACATATTCTCTAAGGTCTGCGAAGCTACTTGCCCCAGGCTATTACCGGACACCAGAGCCAAATAGTTATACTCTTGCGCGATCTTTTCGGCAATTTTATTAAAAATTCTACGAGTAACAATCATGCGGTACTCGGCCGGGATTTTCATAATCACCTCTTTTTGAATAGCCGCAAACGGTACGATAAATAATTTTATTTCCGGCTGATAGCGAGCCAAAACATGCGCCAAATCAAATATTTTTGCGCTCACTTCTTCGGTTACGCTTGTTTGGTTTTGAAAATGCAGCAGGTGCGCCTGCGCGCCTCTCGTCATCATTTTATAAGCGGCTACGGGGCTATCCAAACCGCCGGAAAGTAAAACCAAAACCTTGCCGCAGCTGGATGTCGGCAATCCTCCGACTGCACTGTGCGTATTGCCAAAAATATAAGCGCTGTCTTTACCAATATTGATATGAATATTTAAATCTGGATTTTTCAAGGAGACCTGCCAGTTATACTTTATTCGTACATACTCTCCTATTTGTTTTTCTATTTCCGTTGAAGGAATGGGAAATTTTTTAAACGAACGCTCAGCAGAGATGCGAAAGGTTTTAGTACTCGCGTTATTCTTTACCAGTTTATCAATGGTCTTTTTAATATCCTCCGTGGCATGGCTGGCTTTGAACGCTATGGCAAAATTAGCAAAACCGGGAATTAGAGCCAGCTGTTTGATTTGCTCAGGCAAAATATTTTCAACCCACAAACCGCTTTCTATTCTTTTTACCTTTATTTTCGGCAATAAATGTTCCAAATTATTTTTAAGATGTCCATAAAAAACAGGCTGATTGGAGCCTTTGAGAAAAATTTCATCTATATGGATTATTGCATTCATACCACACTATGGGGATTTAAGCCTTATTCTACAGTCTTTTCTGAAACTGTAAACCCCTCTATAAATTGACTCTTTATTCTACTAATGATAGCGTACTAATACACCCTAGAAGGAGTAAAGGATGACCAGAAACCCATCTGTGGGTGTCTTTAGAAGAATGTGGTGGTGCATTCGGTGCCGGAGAGCGTTGCCTAACGGCGGCCCATGCTCCCGCTGCAGAGGGATGCAGTGCATTGGGTGCAAGGGGGCGCCTGACGGTCAATGCTCTCGCTGTAGAGGAAACTTCTGCATTTCTTGCTTTGAAGCGCATGCGCAAGTGAACCATGCGCCAAACATGGTGATGACAGGGGTCAGTTGTGTGGAATGCGGAAATGAACCGGATGGCCAGTGTGCCCACTGCCCGGCAATCCTGTGCGAAGGCGAGGAATGCCGAAAAACCCACGAAGGCAGGCATTAGTCGTAACAGTGAAGACGGCTATGGAAGTATTTGCCCGATCGGGCAACCAGGACATCTGCAAGCCCAGCTCTGTCCTTGTTTTTTTAAAACATAATTAAATTTTTTATTATGACAAAAAATATTGCAATTATCCTGGGCGAATTTCACAAAAAAGAAGTAGTGGAAATGCTAAATGAAGCGCGCAAGGTGGCAGCCGAAAATAATTTAACTATTGCCGAAGAAATTTGGGTAAATGGTTCTTATGAAAAACCGCTGGCTTTGAAGCGAGTGCTGATGAAAGAAAATATAGACGGAGCTATTGCGCTTGGAATAATTGAACGCGGAGAAACCAAGCACGGATTGGTAATGGGTCACACTGTGATGCAAAGTATTTTAAACTTGGAATTAGAATATATGAAGCCGGTTGGTATTGGAATTCTTGGTCCGGAAATTTTGCCGAGTCAAATTCCTTCTCGTTTGCTTCCTACCGCACAAAAAGCGGTACTGGCTGTGGCACGGATGTTAGAAAAATAAATATGGAATTCCAATTTTTGACACCAGATAAATTTATAGACGGCGATCTTGAACTGGTTTTGGTAAAAACAGTGCCAGCAAATGATAAAAAGGGTTACGTGCCAGCGTACCAATTTGCAATGATAAATACCTTTACCAGAGAAAAAATGGGAGATGTTACTTTGCGAATTGGTAACAACGAAAATATAAGGTATGGTGGCCATATTGGTTACGGTGTTGAAGAAGAGTTTAGAGGAAACCACTATAGCGCCCGTAGTATAAAACTACTCCTACCTTTTGCGAAGAAGCATGGACTAAAAGAAGTAAGTATAACTTGCGACCCAGAAAATGCCGCTTCAAGAAAAACCTGCGAACTGGCTGGAGGAAATTTAGTAGATACAGTTGATTTGCCAGAACACAACGATCAATATAAACTTGGAGAAAGACAAAAATGTATTTATAAATTTGATTTATAAATACTTCTCTATTGCCTTCAAAATCTTTTCTTTAATATCTGCCGGAGACATTTTGGCAAGTTCGTATAACTCTTCTACATTACCTGATTTTAAATATTGGGTTATGCCAATTGCTTTTTTGTCGTAATCGGCCGGAAGCATAAACGGATACAAGAAACCTGGCCAACCGTTGTGAAGTGTGACGACTAATCCCCTTTCTTCATCGGACAAAATACTTTGCGCTTTGGTTGGATTATTTTTTCGCAAATCTTCAAATAATTCTGGCGATGTTACGGCAATAATTTTTACATCCATTCCTTGCGCTTCTAATTCTGGTAAAATTTCCAAAGTATTTTTTAATATTTGCATACCGCTGATTGCCAAAACAATCCTACTACCCTTTCCTATAAAGTTTTTATAAACATAAGCGCCGTTGTTGGCCTCTATTGCCTCCGGCACATTTGCGCGATTTATTACCGGTTGCTCTGGTCTGTATACGGACAAAACAATCGGTTCGCCTTTTTCTAGCGCGCCAAACAGCATCTCTATAGTTTCGTTGGCGTCTAGCGGTTTATACACCTTTATACCTGGCAAAGCGCCATAAAGCGACATCCAATACATTCCCTGATGTGTAGGGCCATCCTCGCCTGTTTCTGGGCCATCGTGGGCCGCTAGACAGATAAAGAAGCCTTTGGTTGGCGGGTTTAGTTGGTTACCTATAATAGCCAAACGAATAGAATTGGCCATCATATTGGTAAATACGGCAAAGGTGCCAAACACCGAAACGGGTTTATATCCACCAGGCAAAATATCTTGGGTCATAGCCGCACCCATCATAGCCATATTTTGTTCGGCAATTCCATAGCGTATACCGCGCCCAAATGGATTATCTTTACTTATTAGTCCATAAACCTCTTCGGCGCTATTTGTATAAACAGATTTTGCCAAATCCCCCGCTCCGGCATAAAAAAATGCAGTCTGCTTCATATACCAGGCAAACCAAGCTTGTACCGCTTTGCGGGTAGAAACTTTTTCTCCGGCTTTAAAAGTTAATTCAGGAGGTAAAACTTTTGGACGTTTAATACTCAGCGGCTGAACAAACGGTCGGTCTGCCAAAGCTTCTTTCATTTGATTTACTTGTATGTGTTCGGGTACAATTTTCTGCGCGCCGATTTCTAATCTTTCCAAAATATATTTTTCATCCTCTGGGGTAATGTGAACCAAAACTTCCTGAATATCTTCCATAACTTTGCCTGGCTCTCCCAAAATATTAAACCCTAATTTTTTCATTATACTTACATATTCGTCGTGCTTTACCGGAGACCCATGCGATGCGGCTGTGTTTTCTTTGCTGCCATAGCCTTTGCCTTTTAAGGTATGACAAATAATTACAGTTGGTTGTCCGTTTTCAAATCCTTTGGCGGCGAGTCTATATGCATACACCATTTCCAAAACATTATGGCCGTCCGTTTCTATAACATTCCAACCTAACCCTAGCCAATGATTTATGTAGGGCGAAGATACAACTTGTTCTATTTCAGCATCAATTCCAAAATGATTATAATCCAAACTTACAATCATGTTTTTTAGGCCGTTCGTAGCAATAATATTCCGCGCTTCGTAGGTCATACCCTCTTCACTTTCGGCATCACCCATAAATACCCAGGTTTTGGTGTCTAACCCGCAAGAAGAATGCGCTAGTGCAATGCCGCCTGCAGCCGAAAATCCGTGGCCAGATGGGCCGGTTGTAAAATCAGAATATGGATATTGCGCTTCGGCGTGTCCTTGTGGGCCATCGGTATGGCGGAAACGAAGTAAATCTTCAGGCATTACGGCTTTTATTACAGCTTCGGAAAATTGTCTGCCGGTACGTTTTAAAACTTCGTAATATAATGCTTGTCCGGCAAAAAGAAGCGGCGTGCAGTGCCCCGCGCTCCAAACTACTCTATCTCGGCCGGGATTTTTGGGGTTTATTGGATCAAACGCCATTACACCACCAAGGGTCATAGCCAAAAACTGCTCCACTTTGCCGCTACTTCCCGGATGACCGGATTGCCCGGCTTCAACGGCCGCAAAAATAAGACCTCGCAAAACTTTGGCTAGTTTCTCTAGGCGTTCTATATCTATGCCTTTTATTGAAGATATTTTTTTGTTTTGAAGATTTATATATTCTGGAGAATTTGTTTTCGATTTTTTGGGCATATTAAAAATTGAGTTGATCAACTATATACGCTATTATTTTAATCCAGACCACATTAAACAATCTACATATAAATTATTCTGTATTTCCTCAACGGATTTATTAGACGCTACTTCTTCGGCAGCAGAAACATAAAAATTCTGTGCTCTTTTATAACAGTCTTTTCGAATTTTCTGTGGCCTGTATTCATACCAGTAAAAGGCTAGGCCTAAAATAACCACAAATAAAGAGATAATTACGTAATACTGTTTTTTCATAGCACTGCTTTAAAAATAATTTTAATTTTCTTCCTCTAAAATTGTTTGTATCTCACTAATCATGCCTTGAGCTGTTAGACTTTTAGGATCGTCTAAAATGGCTCCTATACCACCGTATATAGTGGAATAAGTTTCAGAGTTTTTCTTATCCTCTTTTTTATTACTTTTTGCTATTGCGAGACTTCCTTCATAATTAAGTATTGCTGCACGGGCATTAAGTTTCGCTGTTTTGGATAACGCTTTTTCTGATTTTTCTTGCGCTTCGGCAGATTTTTTTAATTCTCTCCTAGTCATCTCAAGCTCACTTCTCTGAAGTTTTAGCTCTTCCCTCTGTAATACAATAGCATAAATAACACCCAGAAAAGCTAAGCCAGAAAAAAGTGCGTTAATACCTCCAAACATATCTCCAAATAACCCTCTATCGGTCATTTTTGAAAAAAACTTACTTACAATCAAAAAATAAACGATAAGTACCAATAAGGTTGCTATAATTGAAAAAACTATTTTTTTCATAGAATTAATAATACCGCACTGTTTAAGAGATTCTTCCGCTTCGGACAGAATGACACTAATATTGTACCTGATTTTGGCCATTTTAAACAGGCCGGCAGTATTTTTATTGACAGCAAAAAATCAATAAGGGATAATATCCGCCAAGGGGGAAACCATGCAGAACAAGCTTTCGTTGGCCTTGGAGCAGGCGCTCCAGGGATCATGTCAGGTTCAAATCACTTTCAAACGGGATGCGGCTAACAGTGTCCGCTCTCTGCTGAGAATGATCAAGACCGGGCACATCTTGATGCCGGACGATGAGGAGAAGGCTCTCAAGAAGACCGCTCAGTCCGGTGGGTGGGGTGAAGATCGTCATCGTACGACAAATGTCACGTTCACGAGCATTTTCGTCAAGGCCGATATGAAGGATACGTTTGCCAGAATGATGCGTCTAGCCATCGAACAGATCGAGGTCGTGCCATCCTAAGCAGCAAGCCTGCCAAAACAAAGAGCGCCAGGATAATCATCCCGGCGCTCAAATTATTTTAGAATAATTATTTCAATTTTTCATTTTTTAAATTAATTAACGAATAGACCCCCAATTATTTAGATATTCTTGTGCACCGGGATTTACTTCTCCGCTTTTATTCAGAGACACTATAAATTTATATAATTTATTGTTATTTGATCTGGTTTCTTTTAATTTTAAAGTCGGGACAATAAAAAACATGTTATGCTCAAACCACAGACCTATTAAGTAATCGGCTTCGGTTTTTTCTACTTCAGTCAACGTAAAATGTGTAACGCTATTGTGGTTACTCGACGAGCTAACCAATCTTTGCCGCGTCTTAACTTCCAGTTTAATTTTTCTACCATTTGAATGGTTAAACAAAAGTATATCATACCCCTTTTCATCATAGTTTCTATATACAGACCAACCTTTGGCATTAAAATAATAATATAAGTAAAACATCACAGAAAGTTCTCCGATCTCTTTCAAAGAGTCACTTATATTTTGTGCGGTTTTTTTATTGATAAATTCCATAGCTTAACTCTTACTTCTTCCAAAATCGTCCTTCTTCAAACATTTGGCGCTTCCATCTGTAAAAATCCAAATATTCACACAGGGTAAGCGGTGTGCTGGTAGCTACACTCTCTTCTTCACCGCATCGCAATTCACTGGGAATTTCATAGCGAACATCTCTCTTATCTCCGGTTTCTTGGTTTATATACAATCCATACTCGTGCATACCCAAAATATTTTGGTATTTCTGTCTATCCTCCAAAATGGAATGGCCTTCAAAACCATTGGCGGTATTGATATTTAAAATTTGCAAAATTGTTGGTGAAATATCTATGCCGGAGGCATACAGGTTAACTTCTTTTGGCAAACTGCCTCCGGGCGCGTACATCATCAACATATTTTCATCGTAGAAACTAAGATTTTTAGCCTCGGCTGGAAACAAATCCTTTATATCCCGTCCTGGGAACACCGCATGATCCGCTACCGCCACCACTATCGTATTATCGTAGTACGGGCTTTGTTTAAACTCTTGCCAAAATTTGCCAAAAGCATCATCGGCCGTATGGTATGAATTTAACACATCGTTTTTTCCATCTTTATACAAAACCATATCCTTGGCCAAATTAAACGGCGCGTGCGTATCTACCGTGGAAAGCATCATCAAAAACGGGACGTCTGTTTTATAGCTATCAACTTCGTGTATGCGCTGCCACATGGCCGGATACAGCTGATGATCGGAATAGCCCCAAGATAGCGGCTCGCCTTCTATAATATTTTTTAATTCTTCTTGGCCATAAATTCCATCCGTATCCATGCTTTTAAAAATGGCATTTTTGTTTTCAAATTCTTTGGGCACGGCCGTAATATAGGTAGCTGATTTATAGCCGTTATTTTTCAAAATAGTTGGCAAACAAAGCAAGCGCAGTCTTTGCAAATTTTTATTATCCTCTACTTCCGTATAACCAGTCGGCGGCAAGAACGAACATAACTGGGCAATAATGCCGTTTATCGTGGGTGTGGAGGCGTTATAGAAATTTTTAAATATAGTAGTGTGAGAATCGCCGGCCATTTGTTCCAGACCCGGGGTTAAACCATCTAACTGTTTGTTATAAACGCTCGTAAGACGGCTGGAAAAAGATTCAAAAAAAATAATTATGACATTCGGTTTGTTGGTATTAAACTTTTCCGGCAAAAATGTTTTGTCAGTCGTAAAAACTTTGTCTTTATGAGCAAGATAGAACTCGCTTGTATTGTAAAACAATCCAAATCTTTCCAATTTTTCTTTTACGGCCGGGCTTAGTGTAACTTCGGTTTTATCACCTAAAAAATAATTATAAAAATTTCTGGCAATAGTATATTCGGGTGTATTTTGAAAAGAGCTTAAACCAAATAAAGAAAACAGGGCTACGGCTATAAGTGCCAGGCTATAATAAACCCACTGGCGAAAGACGCTCATTTGAAAAGATTTGATAATTTGGTAAAAAATCAAGCTAAATATAATCAAGGCTGATACATTTCCCGCTACAACTATGATTGTTATCCAGTTAAAAGCAAGGCCAGGAGCTCCGTCAGCCACAGCGAGCATTAAAGGGCTAATATATAGCCCGGTAAAATACATGATCCCAATATTTATACTCCAAAAAACCAATAAAAATATAAAACATATCACCCACAAACCCAAGGCAATATAACGCAAGAACGGGGTTTTTATTTTCCAATAAATAAGCACCGAAACCGCAAATCCGAGCACCCAAAACATAGTCATAGCCCAGGCGCGAAACAAAACAATGTTATGAAACTTTAAATACGAATCAAAGTTGGCAAAGCTAAACGCCAAAAATTGAAATACGGAAAATAAAATAAGCAGGAAAAAAACTACGGTAAAAATGTTTCTATTTACAAGTTTCCACTTATGGGCGCCGGGATGATGCGATAAGTAGGTTTGAGTTTTATAAAAAAATAAACTCATTAAAAATAAAAATGAGAATATGCTTAACAACTGATGGCGGCTAAAAAATATTAAGAAAAAAAGAGAAAATAGAAAAAACAAGCTATCCAAAAACTTGCCGAATTCTTTCTGCCAAAAAATATGGCGATTGAATTTGGCTGTAAAAAAATGATACAGCCATTTGAATACCTGATAGCCGATACATACCGCCGCCCAAGTGGCGATGGAAATAAAAACAAAGCGGCTATGCGGACGATATGGCGTATGGTACCAGTTCCAGCCGGCGGAAATTATGAAGGCCGCGACAAACGTTTGAATTTTACCCCACCATGTTTTGAGCCTTATAAACATAATTCCCCTAGTACAATTTTAAAAATTATAAAAAGGTACGCAATTTTTTGTATTGTTATACCTCTTAGTTCGGCAAAATTTCTTTTCTTTTGTTCCATCTTCCACCAAACAGCCTCTAAATGAATTCCGTTTGGCGCAGGTTGCCGATAAAGATGAATTTATGAAATGATAAACTATGAGCAACAAAAAAGCCAACGAGAAAAATATAGAGTATTTAACATTTCTTGACACAGGTTTTTACTTAGAGCTCAACGTGGTATTCCTTGTTTTTCCTGGAAATTTTTTTGTCTTTTTCAGTTACGCGATGTTTGAGTTTGTATTTTTTGAGCTCCGTTTCCAAATAATCCCGAACCGCGTCTATAGCTTTATATAAATTTTCTTCCTGTTTGGCGGCAAACAAATTTTTACCGGGCACATCCAGTTTAAATTCCGCGAAAAACATGTCGCCTTTACGATGATGGCGGCTATTAAGGCCTAGGATTATTTCGGTTCTAATGATGCGGTCATTATAAAATTTATTTAAAGCCTCTGCTTTTTTGGATGCGTAATCCTTTATGGCTGATGTTAGCTCAATACCCCTGCCTGTGATTTGTATTTTCATATGCGAAATGAGTGAGTTAAATAATGAGTGAGAAAATAATGAGCTTGCTCAATTATTTTCTAATGAAATTATTTATGAGCGAATGAGTATATATGGGCTTTATCCCATATAATGTAAATTAATTATTTAACAATTTGCACTTCAGGCTCTAGCTCCACGCCATATCTATCATACACTTTTTGCTTTATCTGTTCAACCAAATCAAGCACATCAGATTGCGTGGCTTTGTTAAAATTTATCAGATAATTGCCGTGCTCATCGGAAATCTTGGCGCCTCCGACAGAAAGGCCGCGCAACGCCATTTGTTCAGTTATCCATCCGACCGGCACCGTACCGCGCTGCAAAAACAATTCAGGTAAATTTTTTGTATCCTGCACCCACTGGGCCAGCTTTATATTTTTGAAAAAACTGCCTGCTGACGGGTATGGCGTATGCTTGCGTTGTTGCAAATATTTTTGCATCCGCTCCAAAATTTCTTGTTTGTCTCCGGGTTCCAAGTAAATTGCGCCGCCTAGCACAATATCCTTATTATGCTTAAAACTGCTATTGCGATAACTAAAACCGCACTCTTCGGGCTTGAGCCGCACCACTTCCCCATTTCGCCAAACCTCCACCCATTTAAGCACTCGGGCAATTTCTTTTCCCATGGCGCCGGCATTGCCCCGAATCGCACCGCCAAACGTACCCGGAATACCTATTCCCCAATCTATGCCGGTTAAACCGTTCTTTGCGCCCAAGTTTACTACCGCGCTCAGCATTACCCCAGCTTCCACCTCTATTTCAAAACCAAAACCATCCACAGTTATTTTTGGCGGCGTCGTGGTAGCAATTTTTATTACAATTCCCTCAAAACCTTCGTCGCTGAGAAGTAAATTTGAACCCCCGGCCAAAATAAAATAATCAAGCCCTTCGGCATTTAAGTAATTTAACAATCCAACTAATTTATCCGTTTTGCTTACAACTACAAAAAGCTTGGCCGGACCCCCGATCTTAAAGGTTACATGTTTAGCCAAGGATTCATTGATTTTTACCTCACCAAATTCCTTAAGTTTATTATATAATTCATCCATATAGAACAGCTTGCTTTTTACGCCTTTCTCAGGTATAGTATTAGCGTAAAATAAACGAAATTAAGGCTTATTTTAGCCTCCGGACAGCGCCGCGCAGGTCACTTAAGTATATAGCAAAAGTATGGCAAATTCAAGTGAGTTAAGCAAGTCCTTGGCCAAACGATTATCCAACCGCCGTTTGTTTTATGTTTGCCGCGATATAGAACGCGCTATGGGCAGTGAACAAGGCTTGAAAAATTATTATATTATTACCAACTACAGCAGTCTTGCCAGCCGTATGGCCAGCCAGTACCAAAATATAATAATTATAAAAGATAAATCCACCCTGGATACCGCCGAGTTATTAAACCACCACCAAACTATAAAAATCATCAAACCAAAAGATTTTGTTTTAGTGTTTAAAAATAATGCTATTATTGAAAACATTTGCCGTACTCATAAATGGAAGCTGCTCAACCCTTCTTCTCAATTGGCGGACAAAGTGGAAAGCAAGGTATCGCAAGTAGAATGGCTTGGCAATCTGGCTGCATTTCTACCGCCGCACCACATTAGCACCTGCGCTCAGATACAATGGCAGCACAAAAAATTTATTTTACAATTTAACCATTCTCATACCGGTAGCGGCACTTTTTTAATTGATTCTCAAAAAAAATTAAAGGAATTACAAAAAAAATTTTCCAACCGGCCAGTGCGAATAATGGGTTTTATCAGCGGACCTGTATTTACTAACAATAATGTAGTTTGGGGAACCAAAACGCTTGTCGGTAATATCAGCTATCAGATTACCGGTTTAACGCCGTTTACCGATAACAAATTTTCTACAATTGGCAACGACTTTGCGCTGCCAAATATATTATTAAATAAGAAAAATCCCAAAGGGATCCCTTCGGGACAAGTAAAACAGTATGCTAAAATCGTAATGAGTATCGGCAAGAGGCTGCATAAACAGGGTTGGAAAGGGCTGTTTGGCGTAGATATAATTATGGATGCAAAAACTAAACGGCTTTATTTATTAGAAATAAACGCGCGCCAACCCGCTTCTACCGGTTTTGAATCACAGTTACAAAACGTACATACAAAACAACAAAAAGGCAGCTATATAACCACGTTCCAAGCTCATTTTGCAGCCTTGCTTGGTATAAAATTCCAAAATTATCAGTTAACCGCTATCCAAACCGGATCTCAGATAGTGCAGCGGGTTACCACAGACAAACAGTATAAAAATATAAATGAATATTGGAAAAAATTAAAAAAATTAGCGTCTACAAACCCTGCTGTAATTAATATATTGCCCTATAACAATACTGCTCCCGGTTCAGACTTAGCTCGCATTCAACTAAGCGAAGGGGTTATGGCTAAACATGGGTACTTTAATAAGCTCGGCAAAGAAATCCAAGCGTCTATATGCTAAATCAAACTAAACTATCTCCTCAAGCGGAAAAAGTTATTACGGATTACCTTAATCTGCCTTTTCCAACCCAAGGCGTACGATGTCCGTATTTTAATAATGCCAGAGTTCGCCAGCGAGGCCAGTTAAAAGTTTTAATTGGCAAAGGCACGCCGCAGGAAATCTTGGAAGAAGCCCGTATTATTGCCACTCAATATAAGCAAGATATTTTTACGTTTACCGATCCGGAACAAATCCGTAAATTTTTAATAGAACACCGCTTGGGCATAGATTGCTCCGGATTTATTACGGGTGTTTTAAAAGAAGAATACGCGGCAAAAGGCGCGGACTTAACCAAACGAATTTTTATTACACCCAAGACAAATGTGCTGCGCTGGTTAATTAGCCGTTTGCGACCCGTTGAACAGATCAGCGTAAACGTCTACGCTAACGATAAAAATACTGAAATAATTTATAATCTGTCCGAAATTAAGGCCGGCGATTTGATTGTCATGCTTAAAACCGGCCCCAATAAAAATCACGATCATATACTGCTGGTTACCGAAACAAATGGAAATGTTATACAATATGCTCATGCTCGCGCCTGGTCTAGCGAAGGCAGATACGGCCATGGTGTTGCCGCTGGAACTATTACGCTTACCGAACCAGACAAATCAATTCTCTATCAAACTTGGGAAGAAAAAAATAAAACCAACGAGGATAGCGAAACTTTTATAGAAGCCAAACAAGCTACGATTCTACAAATTAAACGCTTGAGATTTTAAATATATAGGCTAAAGCCGCATATACTCTCATTTCAAATATGAACGTAAATATAATTCAACACGCCCTGGTCTACTTATTATTTTCAGCCATTGGCGCTTTTATTTGGGCGCCGCTGCTGACGAAATTTTTGTATAAATACAAAATTACCCGCCGCAGCGAGTTTGATTTTACCCTTAAAGGGGAACGGGATTATAAAACCGGCACGCCGATTATGGGCGGACTTCTGGTGGTTGTAACCGTAACCGTAATCACAATACTGTTCAACTGGAACCGAGAAAATACCTATGTGCCGATTGGTGTCATGGGTATCGCGGCCTTACTGGGCGGCGCCGATGACTTGCTTAATATTTTTGGCAAAAAAAGACGCGAGCGCCATATTTCACATATTTTAAACCTGATTGTCGTACACAAACTGTGGTATATGAAACTGTGGTATATGCTTATTTTGCCATGGGAAGTATTTAGAAAAACCGTTTCTATTTTTGGCTCTCATCCGGGCCGAGGTATTCAAGTGCATGAAAAACTAATTTTTCAATTTGTGGCCGGCGCGATTACCGCTTGGTGGATTTATTATAAATTGGGCGTGCAATGGCATTCATTATGGATACCTTTTGACGGGCAGCCATATATTGGCTGGTGGATAATTCCAATTGTGATCTTTTTTGTGATGTTTACCGCCAACGCCGTAAATTTTGCCGATGGTTTGGATGGACTGGTGGGCGGATCTCTGATAATTACCTTTTTGGGGCTTATGATAATCAGCTGGACCGAAGGCCGCATTTCTTTTACCTATCTTAACGCCACGGTTGTGGGTGCGCTTATTGCTTATACATATTTTAACGTTAAACCGGCCCGGTTTCAGATGGGAGACGTGGGTTCTTTGGGGCTTGGATCGCTGCTGGCCATTAACGCTATTGCTATAAACCGCACCATGCTAATTCCTTTCCTCGGTTTTATTTTTTATGTAGAAATTATCTCGGTGATTATCCAGGTATTCTGTCGCAGATTATTAGGAAGAAGATTTTTTAAAATGGCGCCGCTGCACCACCATTTTGAATTTCGCGGCTGGAGCGAAGAAAAAATTGTAATGAGATTTTGGTTAATCCATGGATTTTTTGTGATTGTGGCTGTATGGATGAGTTTGTATAAGTAAACTTGAAATTACGTCGGGTCTCACAAATTAGAAATCTATTTCTAATTTGATTCAACCCTAGAAATTATAAGTAATAATTAAGTATGTACCTATCCTGGAACGAAAAAACTATAACTGATTTTTCTGATAAAAATATTGAAGCCATATATAATGACGGCTATGTTTTTACGCGTCTGGGCAAGGGTATGATGAACCAAACCAGAATTTTACGAATTGATTTAAATCAATTCAAATTATCCTCGGAAAATAAAAGAATTTTAAAAAAAACAGAAGACTTGAGCTTGTTTGTCGCGCCTATCCCCTACGACAACTATGATTGGGCTATTCATAAAATGGGAAAAGATTTTTATGAACATAAATTCGGCGTCAAAACTTTTAGCGCTCAAAAAATAAAAGAGTTGATTACCGATAGAAATAAAAGCAATTTTAATAAGTTGTTTATTTATTATAAAAGCGGAGAAAATTTGGGATACTGCATATCCTTGGAAACAGCCAGTATTTTGCATTATTGCTACCCTTTTTATAATTTAGAATCAAACTACCCCAATTTGGGTATGGGCATGATGCTCAAAGCCGTTATGTGGGCCAAAGAAAATAATAAAAAATATATTTATCTGGGCTCAGCTCAGCGCCCCGCCGATACGTATAAATTGCAATTTTCCGGACTGGAATGGTTTGATGGCAAAAAATGGAGTGAAGACTTAATAAAATTAAAGAAATTACTAACTGTCATTCCCACCGCAAGCGGGAATCCAGACAATTAAATTGGGATACTAGATTCCCCCGACCCAGTCGGGGGAATGACAAATGTCGTTTATGCAAAATATTATGAAGATCCATTTTATCGGCATCTGCGGCGTAGCCATGAGCGCGCTGGCAACCGCCTTTCACCAGATCGGCTGGGAAGTAACCGGCAGTGACGTGGGATTTTTCCCGCCGATTTCGGATTACTTAAAAAATAATAATATAAATTTTTATCCGGGCTGGCACGTAGAAAAAATGATGGCTAGCGGCGCGCCGGATATTGTTGTGGTTGGCAACGTGGCCGGTTCCACCAATCCGGAATTTATTTATGCCCAGGAACATAATTTGCATTATCTATCGTATCCGGAACTGATTGCCCAATATATTGTCGGAACTAATTCAGTGGTTTGCGCCGGTACCTATGGCAAAACTTCCAGCGCGGCTTTGCTCGCTTTAATTTTTACAAAAGCTGGTTTAAATCCAAACTATATGTTTGGCGGCTTAAGTTTAAATTTACCCGTCAGCGCTAAACTGGCAAAAGAAAAGGCGTTGTGGAGTATTTTGGAAGGAGATGAATATAAAACCGCTCGCTGGGATAACCGGCCAAAATTCGCCCACTACTTGCCTACTCATTTACTTCTCACCTCTGTTTCTTGGGACCATGCCGATATTTACCCCACGCAAGAATCCTACTTTCAGGCGTTTAGAGATTTAATCGCTAGCGTTCCCGCAAATGGTCTTATTGCCGCCTGCAGTGATTCGGCAACCGTAAGAGAAACTATACATAATAACCCAAGCACAACAAAAGTCGTAACATACGGAAAAAATACAGACGCGGATTACGTATATTCTAACCCTATACAAACAAAAAATGGCGCGACATTTAGTATTAAAAATAAAGAAAATCAGTATAGTATAACCACTTCCGTGCTAGGCCAGCATATGGCCGAAAATATTTGCGGCGCGTTTGCTATGGCCAAAGAAATTGGTATTAATACAAATATTGTTCTGGAAGCTATAGCTGAATTTAAAGGTATAAAAAGACGTCTGGAAAAAAGATACGAAGGCAGTATTACCGTATATGATGATCTAGCTCATTCTCCGGCCAAAGCTGCCGCAACTTTGGCAACCTTGCGGGATATTTTCCCAACGAGCAAAGTTGTGGCTATATTTGAACCCAATACCGGCAATCGCAAATCTGCATCCGCGGCCGGTTATGCCAACGCTTTTGCAAACGCAAATGAAGTAATCATTCCCATGCTTAGCAAAGTAAAAATAGCCAAAGATGATACGGATCCGCCATTTGACGCGGCAACCCTGCAAGGCATTATTTCGCAAACACATCCTAACGCTCTATTTATTCCTGATGACAAACATGTGATTGAAGAAATTAAAAAAACCACTCAGCATGGAGACGTTGTGGTCTTTTTGGGGTCGCATGGGTTTAGAGGCATGATTGAAGGTTTAATTACTTCCCTTCATCAACCACTTCGGCCGTAACTGTTTCGCCATTGATTGCATTTATAAGCAAAGTAATTCCGCAGACATCGCATTCAACCACGTTTCCCACGGCTAAATTTACATACGGAGACAAATTAACTTGATTTTGGCATTCTGGACAAGTAAGCTGCATACAAAAAATATAAAATTAAGTTAAACAGTAGATAGATTGTATAATAAATTAAAACGTAAGGCAAGAGTTAAAAATTATGATTACTCCCCAACCCAAAGCTGATACTTTAGCCAAAATTATAGGTCTGCATGCCGACCTATATTTAAAGCGCGAAGATATGCACCCGCACGGTTCGCACAAAGGCCGGTCTATCCCGCTGATGATTGATAATTATGCCACCAGCGGCCAGACATATTTTTGTATTTCCTCATCCGGTAACGCCGCGCTCTCTGCCATTTACGCGATTCAAGAATTAAATAATAAAAAACCTTCGCATTTTTTTACCCTGCATATTTTCGTCGGCAAACGTATTGATCAAGAAAAATTAAAACGACTGCGGGAAGCGATTACTAACCCAGCCCATATTACCATTGAGCAGGTGGATTCCCCAAAACGAGCTGCCTTTCAAATGGATAAAGAAGGCAAGGCAAAAAACTTGCGCCAATCAACGGACGATACTGCTCTATCCGGCTATGAAGCCTTGGCCGATGAGCTGGCAGAAATTAAAAACCTCTCCGCTGTTTTTATCCCCACATCCAGCGGCACCACCGCGCAAGGATTATATAACGGATTTAAAAAACATGGCATTAATCCGCAAATTCATATCATACAAACACCGGCCTGCCATCCGTTTGTAAATTCTGATTTGCAAACTAAAACATCGTTGGCAAACGCCATTGTGGACAATGTTGGCTACCGCAAAGAAGCCATACAAAAAATAGTTTCAGAAAGCGGCGGACACGGATGGATAACGAGTGACAAAGAAATTGAAAAAGCTATAACACAAGTAAAAGAAACAGAAAATATAGATATTTCCCCAAATAGCGCTCTATCAGTCGCGGGCCTACAACTTGCCATAAAAAATAACTGGCAATTTAACGGACCAGTGGTTTGTTTGATTACGGGAAAATAATTTTATTTGTTCATCAGCACCACTTCATCTTTGCCGTCAAAATCCACATCGGCCGCCCCAACACTTACCGAACCGGCGGTAAAGCTATTTGAAACTTTAAATTGAGAAAGTAACTTGCCGGCCAAATCATAGATTTTAACCTGCTTGCCGCTGCCCAAATCAAATGCCGCGATTATTTCTTTCTTCTTGTCGCCGTTAAGATCGCCCACCGCCACGCTTAATCCTGTTCGCAATGTCTTGGTGTCAACAAAAAACCTTTTATTTATTTTGGAAAAATTATTATTATAAATAATAATTTCCGGACGACGGCCATTGCCTACCCCAACTACGACCTGCCCATTTTTGTTCGCAGCCGGCGTGTTATCCGCGGCTATAGCTACGGATAATCCGGCCTTAAATGTTTTGCCAAGCGGAAAAATGTTTTCTTTTACAATTGCTCCGTGATAATTATAGAGTACTGCTTGCCCGCCTTTGCTTTGTGAAACAATAATGGAATTAGTATTGTTGCCAGCCAATCTGCCCACAGCAATATTTAGTTCTCCTTTGTAATTTCCGCCAAACGGAATGCCTTCAAACCATAGCTGGCCAAGACTGTTAAATATTTGCAATTTTTGGCCGCTGGCCACAATTTTTTCTTCCGCGCCATCGCCATCTAAATCGCCATAGTATATTTTGGCGCCGCTTGAGTACCCTTCTTCATAAATAAAAAAACCATTGCGCGAACGATTGCCTTTCATATCAAAAAATCGGATAAAATTTCCATTGCCAAATACCACGTTTTTGACGGTTTGAAACGTACGCAACATGATAAGCCCGTCTTTGGCCGGAACATTTACCTGGTTTACAATCGCACCATTATTGGTAACTTTATCCTGCAGACCGGTTATTTTTTCATATTCTCCGCCTAAATCAACGCTTTGCGATTGAGCCGTAGCATTAACCAGCGCAATACCATTTTCGTATTCCCTGCGCCAAACATCTTCGGTAAATTGTGAAGCATTTGAAAGAGATAAAGCATTGCCGAGCGGCTGGCCCAATTCTATATCATACTCATCATACCACCAGGTCTGGCCATGATCTTGATCGCCGTAATCAAAGGAATAATACCCGTCCAGCAGCAAAGCACTCGCAAGTCCCAATCTAAATTTTTTAAGATTACTGGTTTGCGTGCCCTTGTTTGCGGTATTTGCATTTATCACCATAAACCGAGGCAAAATACTGCCTTTCTGGTTAGACGCATACACTTGCATGGTGCCGCCCCAACCACCATTGATAGAAGGAAAACTCTCAAGCATTACGCCGTTTAAATCGTCTTTATAGGCATCGCTGGTCGCATTTCCCACGATAATATACCGATCACTTGTAAGCCGCCTGGTTTCTTGAAAAAGAAAACGCATCCCTTCGCGCCAATGCAGATCAACACTGCTATCGGGCTGGCCATCTTTATCTAAATCAGTATTAGGGCCGGATTTCCACTGCACATCTCTCCAGGCATTATCATAAAACACACCATCCCAAACTCCGGTGGATAAAATTTCTTTGGTAACAAACTGAGCCAGGTACTGATTGAAACGCACGCTGTTTATTTGAGGAGCGTTGTCGGCGACGTTTAACATCCAAGTCCCGGGCCAAAAACTAATTTTGTTGTTACTAGTATCGGTAAGATACCAATTCGGATTGATGCCCGAAACTAATTTTCGGCGCATGATGCTATAGCTCGTAGCCGCATCGGCTTTTATTTCTTGCGGCGTAATATACGCCAAAATTTTTATATCCGGATTAATTTCCTTGATTTTTTTTAAAGCAGCCAGGCTATTTACCTGTGTTTCCATGTCCAGTATAAGCAAATCCCATTTGGCCAGTTCAGTTATTTTATTTGCCGGTATATCCCAATTTAAAAAATAATTGGCGCGGCGCGGAGCTACGCGTACGGCATCTGAAGCACTAGGGTATAATAAACCAATGTATGTCGCGATCACCAACGCCAAAGCCGCCCCTATAAAATATAGGCGTTTGATTTTGTACTTTTTCGTTTTTTTTCTAGCTTTTGCAGCCATTGTACTGGGCTGTTCCCCTACTAAAAAATAGGAACTAATGGCTGTATTTTATCATAAATTCATGTTATACTCAAGGAAATAATATCTATCATGAACTACCTGAAACATTTTTCCCTCAGCGCGCTTTCAGTAATCGCTTTGCTTGTTTTTATCATTATAAATCCCGGTACCGGCTTTGACCTTTTGGCTTTTTTACTGATAGTTTTTATTATCCTGCAAAAAATCTTTGGCGAATACTTTATTCTTATTCTTTTGGCAATGCGTCCGGCCCTGGATTACTGGCGTGATCTGAACCTTTTTTCCTTTAATCTTTTTGATTTTAATATCAACGCCGCTCTTTCAGTCTTTTTGCTTGCTTGGTCTATTATTTTCTTTCTTAAAAATCACGAGTATTTTGCGGACATTCCATTAAAGGCGCCGTTTCTGGCGCTTATTCTTTGGTGCGGGATTTCAGCTTTTTATACGTATAATCTATCCTCCACCATTACCGAAACTATAAAGCTCGCAAATTTATTCGCTCTGTTTGGCATTTGTTATATTATGGCGAAAAAAGACGGTGCTAAATTTAAAGATTTTTTCTTAAAATCAGCGATTTTGGCCGCAACCATTCCTATTACGGTCGGCATATATCAATTCATCAGTAAAACCGGCGCGGATATTGATGAATTATCCAATAGAATTTATGGTACTTTTGCTCACCCAAACGTGCTTGCCACGTTCGCGCTGGTGTTACTTTTTATAGTCATAAATGAAATTGCATCCAGACATAAAAAAACAGAAAACATTTTTGATTTTAATAATGATGCTCCCCTAAAAATTTCCGCTCTGTTTTTATCTTTTATAATACTGCTCACCTACACTCGCATCGCCTGGGTTGGAACGGCAATGTTATTTGCCATAGTGGGCCTCATATATTATCGCAAAATTATTATATACGCTCTTGCCGGTATTGCTTTGTTTTACGCGCTTTTTTACCCGGTGAATAATTACTTAATAAATAATCATAATGTTAATTTACAGGCTTCTCATTTTATCTTTAGATTAACTGCCCGCAATCAAGATTCGGACTCCATACGATGGCGCACCAATTTGATAACAAAAGTACTGCCTCTCTTTAAAGAAAAATATTTATACGGCTATGGATACGGCACGTTTGCGCGTGTTTGGGATGATAATAAAGATATAGAAAATCTTTGGGATAATACCTCCGAAGCGCACAATGATTATATAAAAGTCGCGTTTGAATCCGGCATTATTGGTTTGGTATTATTTTTACTGATTTTTGTTTCTTTGCTATACAGACAAATACTGCTGGGCGTAAAAAATCATTGGGCAAACATTGTGTTCATTGCCAGTATTTTTGCGTATTTGGTTATGAGTATGAGCGATAATATGCTGCACCATACGCCGGTGATTTGGTGGCTTTGGGCCGTGTGGGGTTGGTGGACGGCAGGCACTAAGCCCTTAAATTCTAGATCCTAAGATTGAGATGGAAGAAGTTGCCGAAATTTTAGTTCCTCCTCTTACCAAGAGGAGGTTAGGAGGAGTTGCCGGTGTCTATGGCTAAAATATTCAACAGAAAAAAATTTCTCAGCTTCAGATCAGAGCTTCGTAATAAAATGACTAAAAGTGAAATTTTACTCTGAAAATATCTAAAAAATGATCGGGTGGGTTTTAGATTTAGAAGACAGTACGGGATTGGAAATTATATAGTTGATTTTTACTGCCCTAAGTTAAAACTTGCCATAGAAATAGATGGGTTTACACATGCCGAAGAGAAAGTATTTATAAAAGATCAAAATAAAGAAGCTTTTTTAAAAAAGAATAATATAATCCTGAAAAGATATAATAGCGCTCAAATATTTAATGACTTAGATAACGTACTCTTGGATATTGAACATGGTTGTACAGAAATAGCCGAAGCTTCGGCAACTCCCCCTACCCCCTCTTGGAAAGAGGGGGAAACAAAAAACCACCCGGAGAGAGTTACCTAAATAAGTAATAAATTATTTATTCGGGTAATCGGGTGAAAATTTTGCTAGGCAGATAAATCTGTCTATTTTTATTCATTATTTACTAATGAACAGTGTAGATAGATTTTTATTTAATTTTTGTATCTTCTCATTTATTTTTCCACTATTTTTATATAATGGAAAAAATGCATGAGAGGAGAAGGGCTGCAGCTGCAGACAAAAGTCTCTGCCGCTTCTCCTTGCCTTGAGGGTTTCTCAAGGACTTGCTTGCCAACTAGGGTGGGGTCACCGTGATCCGGATACGGGCGATGTGATCTACACCATTGACCGGACAACGGAAAGTGTGATCACCGCTCTCGTTCGGCGAGAAGTTGTTGAATGTACCATTAGACGGATACTGTCCTCCTTGCTGAGGCATTCCGCCGTTCATGGGACCTCCACTAAGGTCTTGGCTCCTTCCGTCACAATCTGCGGTACCGGGAGATTGCCAATGCAGACTGACGAAAGATCCCTGGGTGATAGTGTAGTCCGGATCACTTATCTCCATCACCAAGGTATCCACCTTGAGCTGAACTGCCTGATCTTCACTTCCCTCGTCTCCGAAGCAATGGAAGTCATAGGCGTTCTGTCCAGACACAGGCACAACTTGATGTGAGCCCGTGACGCTGATGCCACCACTATCCGGCAACAGTTCACCATTCCAGTTGTCCGTGGCGTTACTGGACATGCCAACGCAACGCCGAGCCGTGGCCGAATAGTCCAGCCGAACGGGATGTCCGGCCGCCAAGCGAACGATGTCGGGGTTCTTGGTGAACTCCGTCACTTCCGCCACCAGCGGAGGCGCATCCACTTCGGCGTCCACTGCGGCATCGGCGATGACACCATCGCTCGGCACCGCGTCCACACCCACATCATCGTCATCCCCTCCCGGCGTGTTGCCAGACGGGTTAAACCCGCAGGCGACCAGGAACACAAACCAAACCAGAACCAAGAAAGAGAGACGCATTGGATTCCTCCATCAAGAGAGGCAAGGCCTTATGACCAAGCCGTGAGATGCAGCCTTGCGACTGCGGTTGAACAACTTACTTTGCCGTTCTAAATCTAACAAATAATTTTTTTATTAAATTTAGAACGGCAATTTATTTTGATTTTTTGTAAAGAACAGTAAAGAACAATTTTTTTGCCTCTTCATCTTACCACTATTTACATAATGGTAATAATTCAGAGGAAGAAGAGAGCTGCTAGTAC
>CAZUFD010000004.1:0-14684 GCA_964619625.1 uncultured Gammaproteobacteria bacterium
AGCAGATACCGGATTCTGTTTAGCGCTATAGTATAAAATAAGCATAGCGGCTGTAGAAAGAGGTGCCACCAAAACGGTTCCAAGGGAAGTAACTACGCTTGCCACTCCGCCTTTTAAAAATTCGGAAAGAGGTAGTGCATCAACTAAGGATGCGAGGATGTAAAAGAGGCAAAGATTGATGGCGCCAAATATCACATTAGGCGCAACGATTTTCCAAGCAATAGACCACCATCGTCCAAGTACGAGCGATTTACTGGTCTTTAGGGCAGTCATGCCTTTCTGGTTCTCAAAAATCATCACATACACATAAAAGCTATACCATACGGTAAAGATTATGCCGGGAATGAGTAGTAATAAAAATCCGCCGACAATAATTAAGCCCGAAAGTAGAGAGGTATAGATGAAAGGCCAGATTAACGCGCTGGACGAAGAAAAGTTTTCTTTCCAATTTGTGGTTTGTCCGGACAAAAGACCGGATAACGCCTTTGCCATGGCAATCGTTGTCCAAATGTTAAGTATAATGGTAGCTACGCCCACAACTGATATAAGCAGGTTTGTAGGTAAAGAGGATTTAGGTACAATGACTTCTAAGTATAGAGAAATAATGCCCAAAAGGGATAGTGCGACTGTAGGAAGGAACAGAAGACCTAGGTATGGGACAAGAGCCCGCCAATTTTTGGTATATAAATGGAAACTATTGCTAATAATTTCCCCTGCTGATTTGATCATAGGATGAGTTATTTGTGAATTAGATGTTGAAATAATTTTAAACTGTCTTGTTTCATTATATCAATTTCAGTCTCGGCATTCAAGTAATGAATTTGGGTCCCAAGTTTTGTAAAAAAGTTTTGATAAGCTTCCGATCTGTAAACAGCAGCAGCTTTTTTTAAAAAGTCGAGTTTTTCAAAAATAGCATCGTCATTCTTCTCAACCCTTCCGCTTATGCGCGCAAAGGCCTTGTCTGGAGAAATATCCATTAGTATGAGATGTTGAGGCGGGTATTGTAGAGCAAAAGCATTGCCAGGTATTTTGGCCAAAACATCAAAAGTTAAATTTTCCGGATCAAGTATGTGTTGGTAGCACATGGAAGTGCATACGGCTCGGTCACTAACAATGATTTGCTCATTTTTTGCCAGAGCCGGCACAATCATTTTTTTGTAAAGAATTAAACGATCCAAAGCATAAGCTTCGGCAATGGCGTAGGCCGGGTAGTCGGAGTTATTTTTGATAAATTCTTCTCGGATAACTTTGCCAATTCCGGCGCTGGAAGGTTCGTGGCTAAAAATAAAGTCACAGGACTTTGCTTCATTAAAATCGGGGTAGCGGCTAAATTCTTTTTGGTAATCCTTTAAATCAAAAATAGTATTGCCCTGGGCCGTCAGATAGTCTTTCCATGTTTGAACAACTGTACTTTTGCCGCTGCCATCAATGCCGTCTATCATGATGAACATACTATCTGGTATATTTTACAAAAGAAAATCCGTTGTGATCTTCACGCCACATTTCTTTCCAAATAGTTAAATCTATGGTTGGAAAAAATACGTCGCCATCCGGTTCTTGATCTATCCAGGTTATATATAACGTATCAACTTTATTAATGGTTTGTTTGTAAATACTGGCGCCGCCGCAGACGAATACGTCCTCGTCTTTAAGAGCGTTCCAGGCTTCGTCTAGTGAATAGAAAACACGCACGCCTTCAGGCGCTTTAAAATTTGTGTCTAGAGTTATCACAACTGTTTGTCGGCCCGGCAGCGGTTTGCCCACATAACCCAAAATAGACTCAAAGGTTTTTTGTCCCATAAGGCACGTTTTGCCCAGGGTCATCTTTCGGAAGTATTGAAAATCTTCGGGGACATCCCAAGGAATTTTATTGTTTTTGCCGATGCAATTGTTTTTGGCTACGGCCGCGATAAGGGAGAACGACATATGAACTTAAACTGCGATAGGCGCTTTAATAGGTGCGTCAGGATTATAGTCTGATAACCCAAAGTCTTCAAATTTAAAACCAAATATATCTTTTATAGCCGGATTGATTTTCATTTGTGGTAATTTTTTTGGTGTTCTGGATAATTGTTCTTTAACTTGATCAAAATGATTTCGATAAATATGGACATCGCCAAATGTGTGAATAAACTCCCCAGGTTCTAGGCCGCTCACTTGCGCAATCATCATGGTAAATAGAGCATAGGAGGCAAGATTAAACGGAACACCCAAGAAAACATCCGCGCTTCTTTGGTAAAGTTGACAGGATAGTTTGCCTTTAATAACCATGAATTGAAATAACGTATGGCATGGCGGCGGTGCACTGTGGTGAGCGCGAATAAGCGCTTCAATTTCGCCAACATTCCAGCCATTAATGATAATGCGACGAGAAGTCGGATCATTTTTAATTAAATCTAAAATAAGATTTACCTGATTTATTTCTCTGCCCTCTTTAGTGCCCCACTTAACCCATTGTTTGCCGTAAATTGGTCCTAAGTCGCCCCATGTCTTAGCAAATTGTTCGTCAGCCTTCATTTGATTGATGAATTTTTCAAATTCGCTACTCCAAGACTCCGAATAACGTGGGAAGTTTTTTTCTAAATTATTTTTTTTCAGATAGTCGGCAAAAGCCCATTCATTCCAGATTTTGACATCATTATCAACTAAGAATTTTATGTTAGTGTCTCCGCGCAAAAACCAGAGCAGTTCATAAATAATTGCTCTAAGATGCACTTTTTTTGTCGTTAGAAGAGGGAAGCCATCAGCCAGATTTACTCGGTATTGGTAGCCGAAAATACTACGCGTACCCACACCTGTTCTATCTTCCTTATCCGTACCATTTTCATACACATGTTTGAGTAAATCAAGGTATTGCTTCATATGTTTGTAGAAATAAACTGAAAACTGGGCTTAATAGCGCCTAGAATGCCTTCATTGTATGTTATTTAGTTTTGGTTTTCCTCCTTTACTTCTTCTAAACCGCTTACGGCAGCATCTATATCTTCATTTGATATTTCTTGTAGATCTATTTTAGCCTTAGCTTCCGCAATTTTGTCATCCCACTCCCTAGCTTCTTCCTCTCTAATGATTCTTTCTGTGCTTGGTGGTAAAAATTTTTTATGTTCCATATTTGAAATGAGTGAGAGAAATAATTAAATTATTTGATTATTTCCGAACGAATGAATATATATGCGGCTTGAGCGCATATATTAATTTAGTTTTCATCCTCCTCGTCTTCTAAAGCGATAAGATCGTCTTCGGAGAGTTCGGTTTCTCCTGTGCCTTCAGCAAACTTTTTTTCGAGGGTATTTTCATATTCTGCAGGGCTGAGCGGCTCTTGTCCCAAAGCCTTCCTTTTTTCGTTTACCTTTTCTAACTCCCGTAACATTTGTTCGTCTTTTTCATCGTGAACCCCAGGTAAGTAACCCTCTGGTTTTCTTGCTCTTTTGTGTAATTCCATATACGAAATGAGTGAGAGAAATAATTAAATGTTTTTAATTATTTCCGAACGAATGAGTATATATGGGCTTTAGCCCATATATTTTAAAAAATTAATAAATTATTATTGTCCGGTAGTTCCAAATCCGCCTCGGCTTTCTTCTTTCATTTCACTTACCTCTTCCCACTCGCCCTGGTCTACGCGCACAAATGCAGCTTGGCCCATGCGTTCGCCCTTGGCCACCGGTACTTCCTGGTCTGTAAAGTTGTAAATTTGGAGAAGTATCTCGTCTTTTTCACCATGGTAATCTTGATCAATTATACCAATGCCATGTGGCACAAGCAAGCCCTTTTTTTTGGGGGTGCTAGAGCGAGTAACTACCGTAAGCATATAGCCTTTTGGGATTTCTACGATTATATTTGTTGGAATAAGCCCCAAAGATTTGGGAGGAACAGTCATATCTATTCGGCTATATAAATCAAAAGCTACGGCACCGGCAGTTTGGTATTCGGGCAGAGGCAGAGAAATATCTATTCTTTTGATTTTAACTTGCATGTTAATTAGAATATTTTTTTAATAGCTCGTCTAAATTTTTTTCCAATTCTTCCATACTGTCGTTATTATCTATATGTTCGGTAGCATGGCTTATGACTTCTGGGATAGACATTTCGGTGGAGCGTTTATGATCTTCCATAAACTGCTCAAAAGTTTTATTTGCATCGTCCGGGTTTTCTCTTCTTTGGGTAATTCGGTGGTATCTGGTATGCGGGTCGGCGAAGATTTCCACCAAGACAAAATTTGGCAATTTGGAAAGGTAAACTATGTCGGCCATGCGCCTGATGCCCTCTACGATAATAATATTATTGGTATCGGCTGCCGCATCTCCGGCAATAGTTTTGGCCATTATATCTTCGCCAAAAGTAGTGCGAATCGCTTCAGACATTTTTATCAGGTTGTCTCGATTGTGTTCTAGGTGAATACGATTAAGCAAGTCTCTCAGAAGAGTAGAAAATCTATAAGTAGTAGCACCGTACTTTTTTTGGTAATAAGCGGCCACTGTCCCTTTGCCGCTGGCCATAAGGCCGGTGAACCCAAGGATGACTTTGCTATTGGTTTGCATAAGCTTCAACTTTATCTTCAAAATAATCTAATTCTATGCCAACTTGTCTAAACATTTCTTCGCTTTCGGAACCGGCGTGGTATCTTTTTTCGCACACGACTCTTTTCGCACCGGCGTTAATTATCATTTTGGCGCATACGGCACATGGAGTCATTCGGCAATAAACAGTGGCGCCTTCGATGGGTACGCCCAACTTGGCAGCTTGTACAATTGCATTTTGTTCGGCATGAGCAGTGCGCACACAATGTTGGCTCTGGTGGCCATCTTCGTGAGTAGTGGTTTTCATTTGGTGTCCAATTTCATCGCAGTGAGGCATTCCCTTTGGGGCGCCAGCGTAGCCCGTAACCAAAATTTGTCTATCTTTGGCAATTACTGAACCGACTCTGCCTCGGTCGCAAGTAGCGCGTTTGGCTACCGCCCGACAGACTTCCATAAAATATTCGTCCCAGGTAGGGCGGACGTATGGCTGGTTTTGATTTTCTTGGGTCATATAAAATATATTGCGTATGAGTTATTTATATCAGTTTAGCAATAAAAATATGGCCTGGCAAATGCCATGTTGCCTAATTACAGGCCGTGAGATTTTTTATATTTTTCCGCCTCCAAAATGATTTTTCTGGCTACCGAAAGAGTGTAGGCCGGGCGAGTGCCCAGCGCGGTTTCATTGCATAACATAATACCGTCGGCGCCATCTAAGACAATATTGGTAAGATCGGAAATATCCGAACGCAGCGGAATATAGTTATAAATTGTGCCTTCTAGAATTTGAGAAGAAATAATAACCGGTTTTTTGTATTTTTTAATAATTTTAATCGCATCTTTTTGGAAAATTCCTAATCGTTCAAAAGGCATATCCAAGCCCAGCTTGCCACGATTGAGCAGGATCGTATCGTAAAAGCTATCTTGGCAAATTTCTTCCAAATGTTCTACGGCCAGTCGGCTTTCAATACGAGCGATTATTTTTGGCCGCCAGCTGAAATCGGATAATTTTTTTATTTTTTCATTTACCGCCGGACTGATAAACGGAATGGCAACATATTCAGGCGCGATTTCTTCCAGCTTGGCCAGGACTTCCTGGCAGCGGTTTATATAGGCTTCGTTTTCGGTATTTTGCGCAATATGTATGCTGAGCGTGGATTGCAATATGCCTTCGTTAAGAGCCTTAACTTTCACGGTTTTATCATTGATAATCTCGGTTATTTGTAAGGCGATTTTTCCGTGGTCAATGCTGGTAATTTGATTGATATACACCTGGTTGCCAAGTTCGGGAATATGCACATATACATGATCATCAACCATAGGCTGGTCATGATGCGCGGAGCGTAAAATAAGCTCTTCATTTTCCATAACCACGCGCGGCTGAAGTGGGCCGGCCAAGCGGATTTGGTTAGAAGGAAGATTGACAATAATTTTGGCCGATGAATTTAACTCGTCAATTACTTTCATGCCTATTTTAATGCGGTCTATGGTATTTTCAGTCGGGCCATATGAAAAACTGTACCGCAAGGCATCGGCTCCGGCCAAAATAATTTTTCTGATTTTGTCTTCGGAAAAGTTATTGATGCCAACGGTAGCGATGATGAACATATGATAAGTATAAGATAGGGTATTTTACAAAACCGCCCCGACATTTGTCGAGGCAGTATTTGGTTAGGCGCTAATTTTTATGGAAGGACCCATGGCAGAGCAGACAGTTACGTTTTTCAGGAATGTTCCTTTGGCTGTGGCCGGTTTGGCTTTGCGCAACGCGTCCAAGAGCACGCTGATATTTTCTTTTAATTTTTGTTCACCGAAACTGATCTTGCCTACGGCTTGGTGGACATTGCCACCGTCGTCATTTTTGAAAGTTACTTTACCGGTTTTTAGATCGGCGATCATCTTTTTAAGATTGGTGCCAACGGTATCGCTTTTTGGGTTAGGCATCAAACCTTTTGGACCCAAGACTCTAGCGACTCCAGCTAGTTTAGGCATCATGTCCGGAGTAGTTACAGCCACTTCAAATGCAATTTTACCGGTATCTTTTATTTTTTTGATTTCTTCTTCTCCATATACGAAATCGGCTCCGGCTTCCTTTGCTTCCTTTTCTTTTTCTGGAGAAACGAAGGCGGCTACGGTTTTGGTTTTACCCGTACCGTGCGGCAACACAACAGTCGCGCGAACTTGCTGTTCGGTCTTTTTTGTATTGATGCCCAAATTGGCATGCAATTCCACGGTGGCGTCAAACTTTACGCCGGAAGTTTCTGCGAGAAGTTTTACGGCCTCATCCAAGGAATAGACTTTATTTTTGTCTACCTTGGCGCTGCTCGCTGTCATTCTTTTTGACATATTTTAAATTGTTAGTGGTGCAAACCCCGAGGTGTCCCAGGTCCCACTTAATGGGGTGAGTATATAGGAAGAGGGTGGTTTTGTCAATAAGGCTTATAGGGCGAAGCTTGACAAAAGGCTTATTTTAGCCTATACTATACCAGCTCTAGTTTTTGCCGCCCCACGGCAAATGAAGACAAATTGGCAAGTTTGGGGGAATTTGCCAAACATTGGAGACTGTCTCATGGATTTGGTTTCGGCAGGTCAAGTTACTGGCGGTTGTATGCACACGTTTAGCGCGACAACTGTCGTATGTGGGGAGTATCAGGTGGAACACAGGTCTTGTGTTCGATGTGGCAAGCCCGGAGGACTGTTTCTCAAGGTTCCTAGCACAACCAACGAAGTCGTAAGCTGGGATGCGGAATGGGTGAAGACTCCGGAGCGAGCGCACGAGGCCATCGAGTTTGCGATAGATATTCTGGAGATACCGGAAGAAACGGCGCACAACCTGAGAAGAGGCATACGAACGCTGATGCCTCCGACCATGCCGGCCTGAGATCGCTGGTCCTGGTTAACAGGGGTGGGCAGTGAAAGAAGTTTTTTCGCCGCCGCAGTACCCTTTTGGTGATAAATGATTTTCATCAGAAGGGTGGCGGCGAATTTCTTCTCAAAAAATAATTTTTACAAAACGCCGTTTTTATAAACGGTGTTTTGTTTTTTAAGTTTGACAAAACAACGAACTCTGATACGATAAACTTAAGTTGTAGGGGGGTTGTTCCATGAGAGTAGTAATTTCTCGGGAGAAGCTTCTGCTCGTGCGTACCGTGGAGTGTGGCCGTTACACCATACTGCGACAGGTGACCAGGCTAAACGGTCGGGTTCTCTCAAGGTTGAGTTTTCATCTTGGCGAGAAGTACCAAACATCTTTTTTAAAGGTGTTTACCTTGAAGCAAGCACAGGTGCTGCTCAAATCAGCACAACTGCAATCCACACTCAACATGAGTGGCAAAGAGGTGGAAGGCCTGTATCAACAACTGGGGGAGTTGTTCCCGGATCCAGCGTCGTATTTGACGCAAGCCGGATCTAACTAGCAACATATGCGCAGCGCCAGCTCGTAGTGGTGCGATCAAGAGCCATCGTTATCGCATCACCTTTCTGCAAACAAAAAATTTGTTTATAGAAAGGTGATGACGAATTCTTGATAAGAATAATTTTACAAAACATTCTTCAGCAGAAGGATGTTTTGTTTTATTGACTTGTTTTAATAAATAGAATTTAATACCTATATCAACTCACAGGGGGAGCCAATGAGTGATCAAGAAGAGCAAGTGTGGTGGCAGGGTTTTTTTCTTTGTATGATTGTGCCTGGCTTGTTGGAGGTTCCTGAAAGATGGGCAATCGTTACCTTCTTCAGTACCAACAAGGAGAATCCCTTGAGCGGCCATGTGCGGTTCTATACTTTCCACTCGTTCGAGCAGGCGGATGATGAGTTAAGGGAGCGTAGAAATTATGAGGTCGAAAACGATTTCTTTCCCTATCTTGGACAGGTCGTAAAAAATGGGTCACTACCCAACAATAACTTTGCCGGCTTGCCAGATATGGAAATGACCGAGGATACGCAATTAGCACGGCTTGCAGTGATGGTAATAAATGATATGATACGGATACGGCAAAAAGCCGCGGCTAAGCAAGCTGAAACGGCAGGCCTGTGGCAAAATGGGGAAAAGGCCAAGGCCTAAGTTGTTAAGTGTACGGAGTTGTAAACAAAACAACCACCTGACACTGCGTTGTCGCCTATAGAAATGGGCAACAACGTGGAGGTTACGGGTGGTTGTTTTTTTATAATTTAATATGAAACGGTTGATGGGGGAGCGGCGTCATAAAGACGCGCGCTCTCCCTCTGCGGTTGAGAATTCGGTTGTGTCCGTGATACAGACACAGTCAGGCTATTCTCAACCGATGATTGGACCGGTTAGTCCAACTGCTCACCATCGTCGGTCCAGCGCTTCCGGAAGTCGACGTCGTGGATGCTCTGGAACCGAGGTACCGACGCGCTCGTGGGCGTGGTCTGCTTGGATTCCTCCTGGCGTTGCGGCTGTTGCGTCGGCGGCTGGTCGGTGGACTTGTTGCCTTGGGGAGTCGAAGGATCTTCACCGATCGAATCCCGTAGTAGCTTTTCCTCGGAATACATGTGGTTCGGAAAATGAGTCACAGTTCCCCCATGGTTAAGTGGCAAAGAAGTTTCGCCACATCAACGTACACTACACTATTTTTCTTTTCTTTTCAAGTGCTTGGATACAAAAACACCCTCGGGTTAGGAAGGTGTTTTATGAAGCGAAGAATTTTATTTGCGTTTCTTTTTCGCAGCCTTTTTTTCAAGCATTAATCTTTTTGCTGCCAATCTCTTTTTGGTTTTAGGAGAATGTCTTGATTTAGTTCTCTTTTTTAGTCCGGTAGGTCTTTTAGCCATACGAATATATTTATTTAATAATATAATTATTATACATTATTTTTTAATTTGAGCAAAGTGGTCGCCGCAGTTTATAATAATATGCCAAAATTTTGTAATTCTTTTTTTAATGTTTCGTTATCAATAAATAAAATCGGATGGTAGCCAATTTTATTTGCATTTGCCAAACAGCGGGGGGAGTCATCTATAAAAATCGCTTCTTGCGGCAGCACGTTTAACTCGCCAAACAGCGCGGTAAACGCTTCTTTGTCTGGCTTAGCAGATCCGATTTCTGAAGAGGTAAGTATAACGTCTGCTGTCTCAAACAGCGCCGGTTCGTTTAGCTTTGCGTAGTTGTTGCTTAAAATTCCTATTTTATAACCCTGTTTTTTGAGCCTTGGCAACCAAGCCAATAACTCTTTATTTAATCGTGAACCAAAAAATACCGAAGACTCTTCAATTACGCCATTAAAATCAAAACAGACAGCTTTGATGTTCGTTATCATACCGTTTCATTTTTTTGATCTGTTACTATGTTTTTTATAATATCCTGGCCAGCATATAGGGCTGCGACTCTGAAATTATACATCTGATGGTGGGGCAGGTAAAGGCAAATTTTTGGTAAAAATATAGAATACCCGTTTGGGTATCCTATGATGCATCGGTTTCGCTCCGGCGGTACTGTAAATCAGTTTGCTTATGTATTGTTGTCTTTACCTCCGCCAAAGAAAAAGAGCGGCAGGTTTACGCCGAAATTACGCATAGTTTTGCTGCTATAATATAGGGCAATAAAAAATACTATGGCGAGTATTTGGTTAATGGTAAAAAATCGCCAGGAAATAGTAAATGGAGTTGAGGCAAGATAGTAAGAAATTGCTTTATATTGAAAAAGACCATAGCCCAGCGCGGCAATAATGGTGTTGATGCGGGTTACCCATTTTTTGTTTGGACTTTGCAGCCCTGCCAAAAGAGCCATAATCATAATGGCCGCTATGGAAATAATAAATGGAATGCCGGTAAGTTCGGTGAAAAAAGGCAGAACGCTTATCATCAGAATTCCCGCGCCCAAAAATAATTCACGCACGATATCTCCGTAATAATGGGGAGGCGGAACGGATGAGGAGGAGGTTTGTATGGTCATATTATTCAAAATTAAGGTAAAAAGAATATGAAGTAGACAATGCCGATCATTACGCCGATGATAAGCATAATACCCAAAACAGCATCCTTTGTCCCCGGAGATTGCAGCAGCGGATGTTGGACATTTGCCATATGATTAAAGTTAATGAATTAATGTGATTATGGCAGGTTGGTACCCTTCTATAATTAATAGGTTAAAACCAAAAAAAGGTGTCAAAGACACCTCTATGGCCCTATGTGTTATTTGGAAACAACCAAGGCGCGCCGTAATTTTTTGCGGGCGCGAGAAAGGATGAGTTTTACCGCATTTTCACTTTTTCCAACCGCCAGCGCGATGTCTTTTACCAATTTATCTTGCTGATATTTTAAAATTAAGATTTTTTGTTCAATATCCGACATTGTATGAATCGCGTTCCATAATTTTTCAATATCCCATATTTTTGCTTCATCAATCGGTGCGGCCGGAATATTTTCCGCCAAATCCAGATCTTGGATTGGGGGAGCATGGGCCGCGGAGCGATAGTGGCTTGCCAAAACATTGTGAGCAATGCGCAGAAGGTATGTCAGATACGAAGCGTTGGATACGGTAAAGCGGGGCAAATATTTGAATGCTTGCAGAAAAGTTTCCTGGGCTAAATCTTCAACAAAGGCGGGGTTAGCCCGTTTGAAAAAGTATTGTTTTATATGTACATAATACTTTTGATACAATTTATCAAAACGCAAGCTATTTAACTGGGCTGAATGTATAAGCTCGCTATCTTCCAATCTGTCGTGGTATTTGGTTTGCGTTGGTTCCACCAGAATTTTTTGTAAGAACTGTTCTAAAAGAGAATCTGTTTTTTGAGTTTGCGCGCCTGGAAAATCATCAGTTCCGAGCGGTGAAGATAGAGAAAATAAATGTAAAAAAAAGCCAATCGCGTTGTCGCCGGTTTTTTGCTTTTCAAATTGACTGATAAATTCGTGGTCAAAATTAGGAGATTTGGAAAGATCCAAGGCGTTGCTTATATCAATTTCAATAAAGAATTTAATTTCACCGGCCTTGTTTAGGATAGGAGCAATATGCAACAGATCCGAATACATCGTGCCATCCTTTTTTTTATTTTTAACCCAGCCGATGAAGGGCTGCTTTTGTCGGCCGATGGTTTGCCACATGTTCTGGTAAAATTCTTTCGGCATGTTGCCGCCCCAAAGCTGCCCCGGTTTTTTGCCGATTACTTCGCCGGGTGAAAAACCGGTTTTTTCTTGGATTTTTTTATTAACATACAAAACCGACGCATCCGGAGCGGTAATTATAATTGTTCCCGCAGAGGTATCGTCAAACTTTTGTTTGAGCGCGGGGGCAGTTATTTTTTGTTTAGGTTTTGATTTTTTTTGGGGCATATTTTTTGATATCCTATCACGATTGTATAGAGGGGGCAACCGGGGTTAGACACCTTTTAGACAGCATCTGCATTTATGTATGTAGAAGCGCATACATTCGCTTCAGAGAGGAGGTGAGCATGCAGAAACATAGGTACATATAGGGGTATAAAAAGGACAATGGCTCCTTGACAATTGGCTAAAAGAAGTAATTAGGATTTACTAGTTCTATCTATCTCGGTATAATTAGAGCAACCTATTACATACATATAAATCGCTGCTTTAGATCCGCGCGATAAAAATTTAATATAGTTAATTGTATGCCAGTAAACAAAAAATCGCGCGTTGTTTTCTATGGTCTTTGGCCGGAATTACATAATTATACTCGTACTTTGTTGCGCACATTTTCTTGCGCCCTGCATAGTGAAAAGATTAGCATAGACAATGTTGATCCTAACGCTGACATTTTGGCCGTATTTATTGAGTCGCCGGTAACTAAGGAGATAATGGGTAAAATGTCTCGCTTAAAATTAATTTCGGCTATGAGTACGGGGTATGATCATATAGATCTAAAGGCTGCGAAGAAGGGTAAAATTAGCGTAGCCAATGTCCCGACTTATGGAGAAAATACGGTAGCCGAACATACGTTCGCTCTTATACTCGGCCTCACGCGAAAACTTTTTGAATCGGTTAAACGCGTCAAGGAAGGACAATACGATTTTCATGGCTTGCGAGGTATGGATTTGAAAGATAAAACTCTGGGTATAATCGGTACCGGACATATTGGCTCCCATGTCATACGAATGGCCAAGGGGTTTAATATGCACGTAGTCGCACATGATGTTAAGCCAAATCGCCAACTCGCAAAAACCATGGGCTTTGCCTATGTGTCCCTAAACGAACTGCTTAAAAAGTCGGATATCGTTAGTTTGCACACGCCTTTATTTAAAGAGACATACCATCTCATAAACAAAAAAAATATCAAACTAATGAAACCGGGCAGTTTGCTTATAAATACCGCGCGCGGCGGACTGGTGGAACCGGAAGCACTTTTGCAAGCGCTTAATGAAAAACGCTTAGCCGGGGCCGGTCTGGACGTGTTGGAAGATGAAAACTTGCTTCAAAATTTTGAAGAAGTCATGAATTGCGGGGATAATGCCTGCAAACTAAAAACTTCACTCATTAATAATTTAATTATTGACCACCCCAACACCATTGTTACCCCGCATAACGCGTTTAATAGTACCGAGGCCTTGCAGCGTATCATAGACGTAACCGTTTCAAATATTAAAGATTTTATTGCCGGCAGGCTCAAAAATAAAGTTGTCTAAAATGCTCGCCCCTAGAAATTAGGAAAACAAAAAACTAACCCACAGGTTAGTTTTTTGTTTAGAAGCTATAATTATAATTTGGATTTTGATTTTTTAGATTGTCTGCTGAGTATTCCTTGCACCGAAGGGCTTACCGATTTATCCGTGCGGTGAATACAGCCAATCCAGCAACATGGCCGGCGCTTTCCTTCCTTTAGTTCACCCACCAGCCTCTTAATATGTTCCACTCTCGTCTCTGCTTGCTTGACGAAGGTAACCCAGCAAATCCACTCATTGCGTGCGAGTGGCGTAAGCTTCTCCCATTTTGCGAGCGCTGTTTTATCGGCAGTGAGAGCTTTTTGTAAATCCGCCGGTACTTTGTGTACCACGCCGGCAGAGATTTCTTTTTTGGGCATAAGAAATATATTTAATCCTTCTCAACGATTTTTGAACTTTGACCTAGCGTGTTGGCTCCGGATATATGAAAAAATACAAATTTGTAATCGCCTTACCTTCTCGTAAAATAGTAAATTATCATACATTCTGATTCAAATCTAGAGCACGGGGCTTGGTGGTGGATAATTTTTCTAGGCTTAAAACTCTAAAATTTTGTTTCAAAAAGAAAAACACCGCAGCTTTGGCGATGTTTTTCCTTACTGGCTCAGCTTATTTAATTTTAGTCGTTAAACAACTTTACAAACCAGCCAAACAAACTAAACCTGCTCTCATTTGCTTTAAGGAAATTATTCAGTTTTGTCTGCGCTTCCATTAGTAGTCGGATTTGCTCGGTGGTTGTAACCGAACCTGTGGAAGTGGTCATTGTTTCCAACAACCTGTTTAATTTATCAATTCTACTTTGAGTTTTTACCATCTCGCTGCGAATCATGCCAAGGTTTTTATAGTCAGTTCCGATTAAAAATGTTTTTAACCAATTTCTTCCCTCTATCTCTTCTATGGCTTTAACGGTTGTTGTCTGGGCATCTTCCTGCTCCCTAGCTATAACACGAACTTGCTCGCCAATCCCGCCTTTGTTTCTATCCGCGACTTCTAATAATTTTTTCACAAACTCAGCCACTGTGCTGCGATGCTCTTCAGCTTCGTCTTCATCATCGTCGTCTTTTTTTGTCCCAGTTCTTACTTCATCTTTGTCTTCGTCTTTATCATCATCATCTTCCTTTATAGTTCCGGTTCTCACTTCATCCCTATCGTCGCGTTCCCGGCTGGAAGTTTCCGCCTTGGCAAAAATTGATTTCCCTGGCAATAATAAAGTTAACATGGCTAAAAAAGATATTGCTATATATATTTTGTTTGTACGCATAGTTTTTATTAAATTAAATTATAAAAACCGACCTTTTGTATAATTATATCATAAAATATGGTGCGCAAAAAAACAAGCTATGTATAGCTTGTTTTTTTGTTGGCTCCCAGGCTTGGGATCGAACCAAGGAAATCCACGTTAACAGCGTGGCGTTGTACCGCTCAACTACCTGGGAATTTAATGTAAAAGCCCGCTTGTGGCGGGCGTAGTTTCTATATAAAACTACACCTGCGCTAGGCGTTATTATTATTTAAATTGTTATT
>CAZUFD010000004.1:14784-17924 GCA_964619625.1 uncultured Gammaproteobacteria bacterium
GTTTCTATATAAAACTACACCTGCGCTAGGCGTTATTATTATTTAAATTGTTATTAACAATTTTCATAGTGTGGAAGATAGTATAAGCCTTTTAATCCTTTCTGTCAATGAATTTTTTATCAAAACAATAAAACAGCCTATATATTAGGCTGTTTTATGCGGGCCACGATGATCTCTTTGGTTCCTGGTGCGCGTCGTGGACGCACGCGCCAGGGTTTCACTGGTTGAACCTGCACCCGAACTTGGGTGAGGTGAGGGCTTCGATGACCCACATAGGCACTGTCATGGCCTCGGCCAACTTTCCACCGTCCACAACGTCCCCCGAGTCTGAGAGTTCTGTCAGGGTAGAGCACAGCAACCAGGTGACAAGGCCACCAATCAGTTGGATGAAGAAGGAAAACTCGTTATCAGTCATGTCGATTAGTGTAGCGTCCTTCTTCAAGACGAGGATGCCTATTTCCCTGGCGGCGCGTTGTTCTATCTTAGGATCCATAAGATCCGCGATTGGCACCGTGAAATTAGTTTGATACTCGAATGTGACCTCTCCGATCAGCAGCGTTCCGTGGTAAGTCTGCAAATCGACACCGACGCTAACTGTGCTTTCGACAATGATGCGCTTCATGGTGCCTCGATAATCCTTTGAACATTCTCAGCCGCAAATGGCCGAGCCATGTTACTTCAGGCTAGACTATTATAATTATTTTTATTGGTCAAGGCGGGTTGGTTATTTTAATAACTTGTTGAATAAAGGAATGCAATGTAACATGTCGGTAGTTGTTGCATTATCCTTATATATAACTAATTAGTTTATGGAAGTCAGTGAAGAGCTGAGGTTGGTAGCTCGCGCCAAGACCGGAGACCGGGATGCTTTGGGCTTGCTTTGGGATGACCTGACACCAAAATTATATGGTTATTTGCTTAATCAGTTGCGTCAAAAAGATCTGGCCGAAGATATAGCCCAGGAAACCTGGCTCAAGGCCATAAATCATTTAGATAAGTTTAAAGACAGAGGAGTTCGTTTTAGCGCATGGGTGTTTGCGATTGCCCGCAACGAGTGCCGCCAGCATTGGCGAGGCGGAAATAGGGAAATACCAGTAGATACAATTGTAGAGGATTTTGATAAACATCTGCAATCCACCCACAGCGATGATTATTTAATGATTGAATCTGTTTTTGTTCATTTATCAAATGAGGAACAGGAAATTTTACGGCTCCGCTATTTGGCCGAGCTATCCTTTAAAGAAATTGCCGGTATTTTGGAAATTTCCATGATTGCCGCGCGGGTGCGATTGCATCGGGCATTATCTCGCGCGCGGGCAGTTATTAAATAATATATATGTTTTTTAAACATCCGTTAGACAATACATTGCGGAAGTGGGGGAAGGAAGCTCGAGTCTTGCCTCCTAACCCTTCTGCGCTTAGAGAAAAAGTATTAGCGTCTGTAAGGCCAGCCGTAACTTCGCTGCCAAAAAGAAAATTCCGATGGCCGTATTTTTTTGCAGCAAGTATAAGCAGTGTGGCTGTTCTTATTTTATTTGTCGGTAATTTTTTATTAAATCAAAAAATGGCAGTAAGTGGTCCGACAGCGCCTCTGCAACAGCCCATGACTTTATTAGATGCCGGAGGTGGTGGATATGTAGAAGAAGAATCAGCAGCCGCGCCAAATGTAACCCCAAATGATTTGGGAATTCAATATGGAGAAGCTACCGGTTTGGGTCAAAAAGAAAGTATTGTTTTAAGTCAAGCTAGATCTATTACTCAGCAGATTTCAGGCCAGTTTACCTCGGTTCAAGATACCCGCGAATTTTTAAAGTATGATTACAGCGCCACCATTAAAACCAGAAAAGTTGAGCAAATAAGTTCACGTGTGCAAACGATTGTGCGGGGTCATGGCGGCAGGGTAGACAATATGTATGTGCAGGAAAAGCACGGGTATGTTTACTTTGTGGTTCCGAAAAGTTCGCTGGAGGCATTTAAAAATGAAATCAAGGGTTTGGTAAATGTTCGTTTTTATATCGAATCTGTACGCGCTCAAAATTTATTGCCGGAAAAAGTCATAATAGAAAAATCAACCGAAACCGCCAAAGAATCGTTAGCTTCTTTGGAAAGCGCGCTGGCCACTCTTACCAAAGAACACAATACAAGAATTTCCGATTTGCAAAAACAACTAAACGGAGTCGTGGCAAGTATAAACCGTTTGCGCAGAGAAGTAACTACGAGCACCGTGCGCCAAGAGGAAATAAAACGAGATATATCCCGACTTTCCGCTGTTCAACAAAAACTGCAAAGACAAATGACCGATGAAAATGAAAGTTATGATTCTCAAAAATTTTATTTGGATGAGAAAATAAAAAACGCCAAATCGGAAATTTCCGATTTGGCCGAGCAGGATCAAAACTTGCAAGATACCGTGGAGACAGTGCAGGGGACGATAGAAGTAGAGTGGGTAAGTATATTTGAAATTATTACATTATACGTTCCGTATTATTGGGCTTGGATCATATCTTTTTGCGCCATTGCGCTCGCGGTTAATTATTTTAGCAAACGCAGAACTATAGAAACGCTTTAAATTTTAAAAGGCTGGCAGTACTTTTCAACAAACTTTTCCAGTAGTTGAATTTCTTGCCAGCCTTGCTGCCCTCTCTTTAGGTCGGACGATATTTGAGTCCATGTGTTGTTACTTGGTCGCGGTCGCTCGCGTCGGGCGCCGGTGGCGGGCGCAGGTGCAGCGCTGTGTTGGAAACAGTTCGCCCACGTGTTGGACCAGAGGTGAAAGCGGATGCCGCAACTGCATTGCCTGCATGAAGCCGGTAACGAGTACGCATTTCGCCTCTTCGGGGCAGAGGACTATGACCTTGAGCGCAGCCAACTTCTGCAGCTGATCCCCGCCCATTTCCTGCACGCCTTCCACCTTGTAAACAGCGTCAACTGCCAGAATCAGATTATCCAGGTATGCCTTGCCGGCCTTACCTTGATTTCTGAAGAATTCAATTGAATATCTACACGCTATGGCCGTTCCTTCGTCAAGGAAATCCGGCTTCACCAGGAACACAACATCACTGGGCCTTGGAATCTGATCGATCGGATTGGCCGGTGAATAGGTAAAGAGCACGGGGTTGTTGTTCATGATTGCCTCGCGT
>CAZUFD010000004.1:18024-36773 GCA_964619625.1 uncultured Gammaproteobacteria bacterium
ATTGGCCGGTGAATAGGTAAAGAGCACGGGGTTGTTGTTCATGATTGCCTCGCGTGGTGATGGGTACACCGTAGCTTGTACTACGGTGATTTGAAAAAGTTCAACCTGGGTATTTATATCCAATTTTTTAGTTTTGTCAACCAGCTAAACTTGTCAGCTAAGCTTTTTACTGCTAATCTATCCTTGTATTAATTTTATTTTATGCCTCAAGATAAAGAGAAGTTAGCAGGATCGGAAAGCAAAGCTATTGCCAAACGAGCCGAAGATTATTCCCAGTGGTACATTGATATTATTGATGTTGCAGGTCTGGCCGAACACGGGCCGGTAAAAGGTACAATGGTGATAAAGCCATATGGCTACGCGATTTGGGAGAATATTCAAAAGATTTTAGACGCAAAATTTAAAGAGTTAGGCGTGCAAAACGCGTACTTTCCTTTGTTTATTCCTGAAAGTTTTTTGAAAAAAGAAAAAGAACATGTGGAAGGATTTTCGCCGGAGCTGGCAGTGGTTACCCACGGCGGCGGTAAAAAATTGGAAGAACCGCTGGTGGTGCGCCCGACTTCGGAAACTATCATGTATAGCACCTTTGCCAAATGGATACATTCATACCGTGATTTGCCGCTGCTTATTAATCAATGGGCCAATGTAGTACGCTGGGAAATGAGGCCGCGGTTGTTTTTGCGTACCACTGAATTTTTATGGCAGGAAGGGCATACAGCTCATAAAACTGCCGATGAAGCCAAAGAATATGCGCTGATGATTTTACATGATGTGTACAAATGGTTCGCGCAAGAGTATTTGGCAATTCCGGTTTTGCTCGGGCAAAAATCTCAGAATGAACGATTCGCCGGCGCGCTTTCTACATTTACGATAGAAGCCTTGATGCAAGATGGGAAATCTTTGCAGATGGGTACAGCTCACGACCTGTCAGATCATTTTGCTAAATCATTTGAAGTAATGTATTTGGATGAGAAGGGTGAGCAGCAGTTTGTGTTTCAAACCAGCTGGGGTGTCAGTACCCGTCTGATTGGCGGTATTATTATGAGCCACAGCGATGATAATGGGTTGGTATTGCCGCCAAAAATTGCGCCAATTGAACTTGTAATTGTGCCGATATTTAGAAATGCAGATGACGCGCAGCTGCAAGAAGCAAAAAAGATAGCAGAAAATTTAAAAGAAACATTTAGAATAAAATTGGATGAGCGGGATAATTTACGAGTGGGGGAGAAGTTTTTTGAATGGGAAAAAAAAGGCGTGCCGCTGCGTTTGGAAATCGGACCAAAGGATTTGGCTGCCGGACAGTGCGTGCTCGTACGCAGAGATACTGGAGAAAAAGTCGTGTGTCCGCTTAGTGATGTAGAAAAAACGGCAAAAGATTTGCTTGAAAAAATCCAGACCAATTTATTTGAATCAGCCCTGGCCCGACAGAAACAAAATACTGTATCAGTAGATAATTGGGATGCGTTTGTAGAATCTTTGGAAAAAGGCGGATACATTTCCGCGTTCTGGTGCGAGCGAGCGGAGTGTGAATTGGAAATAAAAGAAAAAACCAAAGCGACCACCAGATGTTTACCGTTTGATGCTGAAGAAGAAACAGGTAAGCATGTTTGTGTTCATTGCGGTAAAGCTGCGCCGCAAGGCAAGCGTTGGATTTTTGCCAGAGCATATTAAAATATTTAAAAAACAAAAAACAGCCTTTGATGAAAACGCTGTTTTTTGTTTGCCCTCGACCCACGCTTCTCAGCATTGGTCGAGGCTTGTACAACTACCCTTCGCCCTTGGGGCCCCGGCCGCCACGTGCGGCCTTGCGGTGCGTCTCGGCCCTGTCCTTCTTGAACTGTTTCCAGTCCTTGGCACCCGTGCTGGTGCTGGTCGTGGTCTGCTGCGGCGAGTTCTCCTCGTACCACTTCGCGTCCTGGCAGGCGTCAGCCATGCAGTACTTGAAGTAGTTGGGAATCGTCGCCTTGCAGTCCGGACCAGCGCACTGGTGGCCACAGTCGGAGCAGTAGAGCCCACCGTCCGCCGGAATCTCGACACTGCACCCCTTGCAGGGCTTGGTGGCGAACTCCGAACAGTTCGGACAGTAGGTGTGCCACACCGGAATGGTCCGGCCGCATCCACCCCAGCAGGAATGGACGCAGTCGTCGCACAGCCCGGAGCGGTGGCCCAGTGGCAGCCGGTTGGCGCACTGCGCGCCGGTATCCGGGTGCTCCCGGTTGCGGCACTGCTTGGTGGCCGGAGCCACGATCTTCGGCGGCGGAACCACGGGGGGTTCCACCATGGTCGGCGTCATCTTGTTGAGCTGTACCTCCTGGGACAGCGGGTTGGTGTCGGTCGTCTCCGGGGCGTTCGCCTCGGAGGTGGTGACGGACATCTGGTTGTTGATGGCGCCGGTGAGGATCTGGCCGAGGATGTTGACCAGGGAATCGGTGAGACGAGCGAACATGGCACTCTCCTTGTTGAACTCGATGTTCTTCGTAGAAGCGCGCGGGTTGGACCGCACACTTCTTGGAGAGATGGCACGCTGTTCATCTCAGCAGGTTGTCATGTGCGGCGTAGAAAACAAGCTTACCGGGATAATCGCACAGATCACCTCGTGGTTAAGTTGTACAGAACGCGGAAACCCCGCCCATATATATGGCGGTTATTCCGACGGAAATAATTTATATCATTTCTGTTGGAACAACGCAACATATTATAAAAATATGGCTTTGTTGTTTGTAAATTTATAGTTTTTATTTTTACAAAAATTGTGAAGCCGACAGTTCCCCGTCGGCTTCGGGCTTCTTGTACCCGCTTCACTTCGAGGGGACGATGTCGTCTCCGCGGAAGTAGTAGTCGGGCCTTGTGAGCATCTCCGTCGTGGACAGGAATCCACGGGAAGTGCTAGGTCGTGGTTGTCAGGCGAGGAGGTAGGCTGAGATCGCGACGCTCGGCGCGGAGATCGTATAGCTCCTGGCAGCAGCCACATCCCGTGTAGAGAATGTGGGCTCTGGGCCACTGCCTGGCAATCCAGGGAGCCAGATCATCCATGAAGGCGCGGTATCGGCCTTTGATTTCGGTCACCTCTCCATCGGCCACCTTCCAGCTGAAGCTGAGCACCTCGTTGGGGGTGGTGGTAGCTGCCATGGCCTGGCTGTACACCAGGTACATTCTGCCACCTTCGTCATCATATAGAACGGCATCTGGGATCCTGCCAGCCGCCGCCTGCTCGAGACGTTGTACCTGGGTCAACTCGGTCATGGATGCTCTCCTTCGTCGTAAGCCGACAGTTGAAATGCCAGTTGGCATATCGTTCTTACGATCAGCGAATATATCATAAAATAGTTAAAAAGTCAAGATTAGCTCACTAACAAAAAACCACCCAAAAGGGTGGTTTTATTGCTGTTTAAATTTGTTTAAAGGTTTTCATCCTTTCTGCGAACAATTCTCCAGTGAATCAAGAACAGTGGAATACCCACCGCAATCATGGAAATATCGCGCACCACATCCCTTTGTTTTTGAGCTATACGATTATCTTCTTGTTGTTTTTTGCTTAGTTCATTTTGTTTTTCACAATCTTCTCTAGAGATAGGCGGAACTGCATTTGGATCGGCCTTTACTCCGGCTGGTACCAGTCTAACAGTGTCGCAGGTCATCGGCGCATAATAGACATCTTTATCCGCTTGAGTAAACACCCAAGTTTTTAGAGCGATGTTGATTAAATCCGCGGCAGAAAATACGACCATCATTAGGGCGACAAATGATACGAGGTAGAAATAGATACTTTTGATAGTTTTCCTTGGCTGGGATATTTGGTTGTCCATATTTGAAATGAGTGAGTATAAAGTTAAATGTGTTTAACTTTATACGAGCGAATGAGTATATATGTGGCTTTAGCCCACATATATTTTTAATTTAATAAATTATAGTAGTCCCATTTTTGTTTTTACTTCTTCCATTTTTTTCTCTGCCACCGACCTGGCTTTGGCTGCGCCTTCTTCCAAAATCTTTTTTACTTTATTATCATCCAGTGCATTAAATTTGTTTTGGAACTCGGAAATAAATTCTACCACTACATTGCTTAATCCTTTTTTGAAATCAGAGTAACCCTTTCCAGTATATTCTTTCTCTATATTTTTTATACTCTGGTTTGAAAGTAGAGAATAGATAGTAAGTAAATTGGTAAGCGCCGGTCTGTCTGGGCCGGATTCTATGGTAGTGCCGGAATCAGTAACTGCGCGGCTGATTTTTTTGGCCGCAACTTCGGGTGAATCAAGTAGGGCAATGTAGTTGTTGGCGCTGGTTGCACTTTTGCTCATTTTTTTGGTTGGGTCGTCTAGGCCCATTATGCGCGCGCCTTCTTTATTAATTAGCGGCTCTGGCTCAATAAATGTTTTGCCATAAAGCGAATTAAAACGAGCGGCCAAATCTCGGGTTAGTTCTACATGTTGTTTTTGGTCTTCGCCTACAGGTACAACTTGCGAATCGTATAATAAGATGTCTGCGGCCATAAGAACTGGATAATCAAACAACCCCATATTTATATTTTCTTTATGATCTTTAGCTTTGTCTTTAAATTGGGTCATGCGTTCTAGCTCAGAAATTTTAGCAATCGTATTTAAAACCCAAGCCAACTCGGCATGCTGCGGTACATGCGATTGAACAAAAATTGTAGACTTGTCTGAATCAACCCCCAAAGCCAAGTATGTTTTGGCTGCATTTAAAACATTTTGACGAAGTTGTTTTGGGTCTTGCTTAACGGTTATGGCATGCAAATCAACCACGCAATAAAAAGCATCATAGGAGTTTTGGAGCTCCACCCAGTTTTTGATAGCGCCTAGGTAGTTGCCCAAGTGTAAATTGTTGGTCGGCTGTACGCCGGAAAAAACACGTTTCATATGAAAAGTATTTTATCTGATTTGTCGGTTGTTGTAAACGCTTTGTCATCCCGACCGCAGTGGAGGGATCCCTTATACCCACTCAGCAGATAAATCTTTCCAGTGGGTATTAACTTGTTTTATTAATTCTTGTTTTTTATTTCTGTTCCAATTTTTTAATTGTTTTTCTCTACTGATAGCCTGTTTTATATCTGAATAGTTTTCGTAATAAACTAATTTATGACATTGATATTTTTTGGTAAACCCTTCAATTAGGTCTTGTTTATGTTCTGAAATTCTACGAACCAAATCATTTGTTACGCCGATATACAGAGTGCCGCTCTCACTGGCCATTATATAGATATAGTAATCTTTACTATTCATAGGTTAAGGGATCCCTCCGCTGCGGTCGGGATGACAGTACAGGCGTGTTTTTTAGGTTAATAATGATAATTCCTGCCGGCGCTTATCATCATGGCCCGATAAATTTGTTCCCATAAAAATACCCGTGCCATTTGGTGGGTAAAGGTAAAAGTTGATAAGGATAATTTTAATCTGGCAAGTTTTAAAACAGATTCATGCAGTCCGAGCGGTCCGCCGATAATAAATACTAACTGATGGAATTGTTCCAGCCCTTGCAGCGTTACGGCAAATTCTTTTGAAGAAAAATTTTTACCATGTTCATCTAGTACAACTATATGAGCATTTTTAATTTTGTTTAAAGAATTCATTATTTTTTCCGCTTCTTTTTGTTTTATATTTTCTATATTATCTTTGTCCGAAAAAGATTCTTCTTTAAGTTCGTGAATAGTAATTTTGGCCCAAGGTTTTAGGCGTTTTAGATATTCGGCCTCGGCTTCTTGCCAAAAAGTTTCTTTTAATTTTCCGAGAACGATTAAATCTATATGTAACATATATAGTATGTAGCCACGCTCCTAACATTTAATTAGGAGCGTGGCAGACCAACCTTGAGTTATGGGCTAGATGCCGCGCCGACCTCGCCGCCTGACCGCACGCCCCGGTGGCAGCTCCGCCACAGTTGGCACACTGCCTACGTTGTTTGGCGGAGGCGGCAAGCATTTTGCAGCGATAGCAGGCAGATGGAAATCCTTGCCACGCCAGCCGAAGATCGGACAGTAATAGTGAGAGAGCGCAATGCCCATGGTACCCCCCTGTTTTTTGATGTTGCTACCCTAGATAGTAGCGTACGAGCAACCCCAAAGTCAATTGTGGGTAACTAAGGTTATATATTGTTGTACATACAAAAGGGTTTATGTTATATTAAATTTATCAAAGACTTACTCACTATGTATGTCAAAACTACTTAAGCAATCAATGCCACCGCCCGGGTGCTCTGCACAAAGCAGGGAAGCTATACAAACGCGACCCAATCCTTTAGGCAGTCTGGATCAAAAAAGGCGAGAAAGCGTGTTGCTGCAAGCAGTAATCAAAAATTTAGTAGGTAAATAAAAATCCCTGATTTATTTCGGGGATTTTTATTTGTAGCTTAGAGTGTTCATTGACAATCAACCAAATACTCACAGACAGGAAGTACCACATGTCGAAGAACAGAGATCAACGCGTCTACTTTTTGAGCGAGATCGCGTACGACGCTCACTTCTTCAATGCGGATGCCTATGAGAATTTGGTCAGGTTCCTTGAACAGGATCCCGACGACATCATGCTGGTGATTGATGGCGCTTTAACTCGCCTCGATCGTCCAGAAATTCTCAACAGCCTCCTGACGTATTGGGAAAAGAGCGAGAAGGAGTGCCGCAAGGCTAGTGACTTAGTGCCTAATTACGAGCAGAGCCAGAGAATGCTCAGCGTGCAAATGGAAATCTTGGATAAACATCTGGCTAATCTGCACGAGCGTTTGCCCGAAGCCAAGATTGTACTGTGTGTTGATAATGACGATACTCAATACACGGTTTCCCGCATACTTTTGGATCTTCTCGTTCATCGCCGCGCCCAAATTAATATGGCCATCAAGGAGATGGTCAAGGAAAAGAGGGGCTTGGCTGCGGAGTATAAAGAGCTCCGGAAGGAATACCGAACTAAAAAGTTCGTTTCTGGAAAGCGCAAGGCAAAGCGCCGGATGATCAAGAAACAAAGGCGCGCCCTCAAGCAAATGGAAGCAGAGATCGTGGCGAGCAAGCAAGAACTGACTTTGTATCGGGCGCAGAAGATTCGTCCAACGCATCAATTCGTAACGGCTGCGTTTGTAAAGCACCTGATGGAAATGTACAAGGAGATTTGCATCAAGCATGGGGTGGAGTTCATGGATCGGCCGCAGGTTCTGCGGTTCGGTGAATCGGAAAGTGATCTGACGGTGAAGTATGCGCATAGCGGCCATAAGACGTGGATGCCGGTGCTTCATCGAGATCATTCCTTGGTTCGTTCGGTGCTGGCTAACCAGAACAAGTACAATAATCTGATTAAGCAGATTGCTAGCGAAGCTGAGACGCAGCAGTTCAATGTTTGTGTTGAAAGCGGCCACCACGGAATTGGCTTTGCGACCCTGCAGAAAATCAAGGACCATCTTCAGGAGACCAACTTTAAGGGGAATTCTGCCTACGATCCAGTGATTGCCGGCTTGAAAGATTATGTGAAAATCTGTTTGGCAATTCCCTTTGAAGACCAAGAGCTTATTGCGCGGTTTATGGAGAACAAAGAGCCGGTTCGCATGAGTCTGGGTAAGCCGGGCGGTACACGGAGTCATGAAGTCTTCCGTCGTTTCCACAACGGAAGTGTTTCCGGCTTGTTCATGCTTACCAAGAGTGTTAGTGATGGTCTCCTTTGGACTCGATACATCCAGTACCAGGACTTTAAGGATGGATCGGTCCTCAATCAGCCGAGTCGCTACTTTGCTGCATGGGTTACTTCCGATGAGCACCTGGGTTCTCCGGAAGAAAATCCCATGGTGCGAGATGGTCTTTTCGCCCTCTATAAGGCGCATGCCGATAATCCATTTAACTTCTACGGTCGGCCAACTGAGCTTGCGTCGTTTATCAGCGGCGGCGATACTGCGGAAGCAACGCTCATTAGGTGGGATCGTCGGTACGATGATCGGCGTGACCCACAAGAGCTTCTGCAAGAAAATATTGGCAAGCTGGCTAACCTGGATCAGGAAAATAAGGAAGAAATTCTTGAGTTAGCCGCCAAAATGGTGAGCGATACAATGAGCGGCTACCCGGGTAGCATGCGAGTGATGATGGAAAGAGTGGCCAGGTACTATCAACAGTTCCTGGATATTACTCTGTCGGTGAGCAAGTCCAAGTGGGCACATCTCTCTGTTCCCGGAAATCACGCAGACGGCGCGTTGCGTCAAACTGGTTTGCGGGAAACGGATTTTTTTGTGAGAGATGTTAAAGCCCAAGGGGTTGGAGTGTACGAAGTCGGACTGTCCGATCACTATAGGGCCGATACAATGCAAGGGGCGCGTGTTGGTTTGGGTGGGTATGGTGATGCTCGTATTATCCATATTGAGGATTACGGGCATGGTGTAGATGGCGAGAAGTTGTTCGGTCCAATCAGCTTGCTGATTCAGCATGATCCTGAGGGGCCCGGTACAAGCGGACTGGTTGGCGCAGCAGAAAAAGTGGGCGCAGATGTGGCGCTGGCTGGCCATGTTCATGAGAATTGGGTAAAGCTGTTCCGGATTGGACTCAACCAATTCAGAGTGGCCTACCGACTCTCTACCGTTCAGGGTGTAACCATGACGGAAAAGAAGTATGCCAGCTCACCGCCGCGAACGCAGGCTGCACACTGTATTATCATGCCTAAGCCGGGTGATTTTGCAGAAAAAGCTCTGCCGGCTGCGTACCTGCGGGAAGTGGGTGTACAGTACAACCTGCAGAAGGTTGAAGAAGAAATTGCCAAGCAAGAAAGATAAGTAGGTAACATTTAAAAAGTCGTTGGGTGCCAGGAATTGTCCTGGCCCCTTTTATTTACATCCATTTATTTTTTAATTCCATAAATTTATTTTCCTGTATCGCGGTTCTGGCCTGGTTCATCAAATCCAACATAAAATATAAATTGTGAATGCTAGATAAGCGCATAGCCGAAATTTCTCCGGCATTAAATAGATGGTGCACATAGGCGCGTGAATAATGTTGGCAGGTATGACAACCGCAATTGGGGTCTACGGGGCCGCTGTCTGTTGCGTATTTTTTATTGGTAATATTTATTCTTAATTTTTTATCTTCGGTTGGGCCAACAAATAGCATGCCGTGGCGGGCTAGTCTGGTTGGAGCTACGCAATCAAACATATCCACGCCGTGTTCTATGGCAATGAGCAGGTCTGCAGGAGATAGTCCGATGCCCATGGCATAGTGCGGTTTGTTTTCCGGAATGAGCGGAAATACCCAATCCAAAATATCTTTGGTCGCTTCCATATTATAGCCAACCGATTCGCCGCCAACGGCAATACCGTCAAAATCAAGAGACGAAATATATTTGGCAGACTCCTGGCGCAAGTTTTTGTATACAGATCCTTGAATAATGCCAAACAGAAACTGGCGGTAGGGTTTTGCGTTATCCCCCTCTGCCCGAGAGGGGGTAGGGGGAGTGGGAGCCGACACTTCGGCAACTCCCTCTCGCTCCCTCTTGGTAAGAGGGAGATTGCCAGACAATCGTTGGTGTTCGGCCAAAGAGCGAGCAGCCCAACGATGTGTGCGTTCCATGGCTTCGCGCGCGTACTCCTCCGGCGCATCATCCGGCGTGCATTCATCAAAAGCCATAATAATATCCGCGCCGATTTTGTGTTGCGTTTCAACGGCTGATTCTGGTGTGAAGCGGTGTGAGCTGCCATCTATATGAGATTTAAAAGTCACCCCATCTTCGTCTATAGATACCAATTGGCCTTGAGGCTTTGCGCTCGCATCTGATTTTTCTTCTCGGTTGTCTTTTTGTTTCCCTAAACTAAATACCTGAAACCCGCCGCTATCGGTAAGAATTGGTTTGTTCCAGTTCATGAATTTATGCAGTCCGCCAAAATCGTTAATTAAATCTTCGCCCGGACGTAAATGTAAATGATAGGTGTTGCCCAAAATAATTTGGGCGGGCAAGTTTTGCAGATCGGTTTGATCTAACGTTTTAACGGTAGCTTGAGTTCCTACCGGCATGAAAATAGGTGTCAAAATATCGCCATGATCAGTATGGATTACGCCGGTTCTAGCCCGGGAATTTTCGTCTTTATGCTGTAGTTCAAAAAATGGCATGACCCCATAGTAAAAGATTTTGTACAAATAATCAAGATATGGTAGTATGGATTTGTTTTAATTAAATTAACCGTTTGATTTAAACTCTGGTTGCTCTATGCCTCGCGCGAGATTGGTACTAAAAGACGGATCGGTTTTTGAGGGGATGTCTTTTGGTTTTGATGGCGCCGCCGCTGGTGAAGTGGTATTTAATACTGGCATGGTCGGGTATCCCGAAACCATGACCGATCCTTCATACCGCGGACAAATTTTAGTAATGACCTATCCACTCGTTGGAAATTATGGTGTGCCATCTGCAACAAATGCAGATGATTTTTTTAAATACTTTGAATCGGGCGCTATCCAAATCGCCGCTTTGATTGTTAGTGAACAGTGTAAAGATTTTTCTCACTTCAGCGCGACAAAATCTTTATCGGACTGGATGAAAGAAAACAATGTGCCCGGCATATATGGCATTGATACGCGCGCCTTAACAAAAAAATTACGTTCCAGCGGCACTATGCTCGGCAAAATTATAGTTGATGAAACAAGTGATATAGAATTTGATGACCCTAACACTCGTAATCTGGCAGCCGAAGTAAGTATTAAAGAACCGATAAAATATGGCAGTGGGGGAAAGACGGTGATTGTGGTGGACTGCGGCGTGAAAAATAATATTATTCGTTCGTTTGTAAACAGAGGCGTGTCGGTTTTACGAGTTCCTTGGAATTATAATTTTTTGGATACGGCTGCCGATGGCATTTTAATTTCCAACGGGCCGGGTGATCCAAAAATGTGTACAGACACGATTGCACATGTTAGGGCCGCGCTTGCGGGCAGCCGGCCAATTTTGGGGATTTGTTTAGGCTCGCAAATTTTAGCGCTGGCCGCCGGCGCCAATACCTATAAATTAAAATACGGACATCGCGGACAAAATCAGCCGTGCGTGGAAATGGGTACAAAAAAATGTTTTATCACGTCACAAAATCACGGCTTTGCCGTGGACACAAAAACGCTGCCCGAAGATTGGCGCGAGTGGTTTGCAAATGATAACGACGGTACCAATGAAGGTATTATTCATATTTCCAAACCGTTTTTTGGCGCGCAATTTCACCCCGAAGGCGCGCCGGGCCCCGATGACAGTGAATTTATTTTTGATATGTTTATTAGAACGCTGTAACTTTTAATTGTCATTCCGAATCCCCATTTATGGGGTGAGGAATCTATTCCGATTAAATAATTAAGTATAGATCCCTCGTCTGCCCAAAGGGGCCTCGCTCGGGATGACAGACAAAAATTATGATCAGAAGCATTAAACCGAAAAAAATTTTGATCCTTGGTTCCGGCGCTTTGCAAATCGGACAAGCCGGTGAGTTTGATTATTCCGGCAGTCAGGCGATAAAGGCGTTAAAAGAAGATGGAATTTTTACGGTGCTTATAAATCCCAATATTGCCACCATCCAAACCTCGGATCATTTGGCGGATAAAGTATATTTCTTACCGGTGAATGTTTCTTTTGTGGAACAAATAATTATCAAAGAAAAACCCGATGGTATTTTACTTGGTTTTGGCGGGCAGACCGCTTTAAATGTTGGGGTGCAATTGTATGAACAAGGAATTTTGGAGAAATATAATGTAAAAGTGCTTGGAACCCCCGTAGAAACCATTAAAGATACCGAAGATAGACAACTCTTTGCCGACAAAGTGGCAGAAGTGGGACTCAAGACTGCCCGAAGCGTTACCGCTGCCACAACCAGTGAAGCCTTAGAAGCTGCGGAAAAAATCGGTTATCCGGTCATGTGCCGCGTAGCGTACGCGCTTGGCGGCTTGGGTTCGGGAATCGTGCAAAACAAAGAAGAGTTAAAAGAAAAAACCGATAGAGCCTTTGCGTTTACAAATCAAGTGTTAATAGAGGAATGTTTGTATGGCTGGAAAGAAGTAGAATACGAAATTGTGCGCGATGCCTACGATAATTGCATTACCACGTGTTCCATGGAAAATTTTGATCCGATGGGTATTCATACGGGCGACAGTATTGTGGTGGCGCCAGTGCAGACGTTAACTGCTAAAGAGCATTTTAATTTGCGGGCAATCGGACTTAAACTTATCAGACATTTGGGAATTGTGGGAGAGTGCAATATTCAATACGCGCTCGACCCGCATTCGGGAGATTACCGGATTATAGAAGTAAATGCGCGTCTTAGCCGCAGTTCGGCGCTGGCTTCCAAGGCTACCGGCTATCCGCTCGCATTTGTGGCAACCAAACTTGCGCTGGGCTATAGCTTAAATGAAGTAGAAAATATTATTACCAAAGAAACTTCCGCCTGTTTTGAACCGGCGCTTGATTATATTACCCTCAAATTTCCACGCTGGGATCTGCAAAAATTTGAGCAGGTAAATAAAGTGTTGGGTACGGAAATGAAATCCGTGGGCGAAGTGATGGCCATTGGCCGCAGTTTTGAAGAAGTATTGCAAAAGGCCGTGCGCATGTTGGATACTGGAATGAGCGGACTCGTAGAAGATAGCTTGCAATTTTTGGATTTAGATAAGGAAATTAGCCAGCCAACGGATAAAAGAATTTTTGCAATTGCCCGAGCTTTAAAACAGGGGTATACGGTAGATAGAATTCACGAACTCTCCAAAATTGACCGTTGGTTTTTGTATAAACTAAAAAATATTGTCGATCTGGATAATAATTTAAAAAACTATACTCTGGAAACTTTGCCGCTCGACGCATTAAAAACCGTCAAACAAGCGGGATTTTCCGATAAGCAGATAGCTGAAGTGATTGGCTGCGCCAGTGAACAAGTGCGCGCAAAGCGAAAAGAGCTTGGTGTATTGCCGGTGGTGAAACAGATTGATACGCTCGCGGCTGAATACCCGGCAAAAACTAATTATTTATATCTTACGTATCATGGACAGGAAAATGACGTAACGCCGTCTGCGGAAAAACAGGTCATAGTGCTCGGCAGCGGACCGTATCGTATCGGCTCTTCGGTAGAATTTGATTGGTGCGGCGTTAATTCGCTTATGACGCTGCAAAAATGCGGATACAAAACGATTATGATAAATTGTAATCCGGAAACCGTAAGTACGGACTACGATGTTTCGGATCAATTATATTTTGAAGAATTAAGTCTGGAAAAGATTTTAGATATTTACGAACTGCAGAAACCAATAGGGGTGGTGGTTTCTATGGGCGGGCAGGTGCCAAATAATCTGGCTTTAAAACTACATAAGGCCGGCGTAAATATTTTGGGCACGTCGCCGATGCAAATAGATAATGCTGAAAGCCGGCAGAAATTTTCTCAAATTTTAGATGGCTTAGGCATAGATCAACCGCAGTGGAAGGAGCTTACCGATGTAGCTTCGGCCAAAGAATTTGCCGAGCGGGTGGGATATCCGGTGCTTGTGCGTCCTAGTTATGTGCTCTCTGGCGCGGCTATGAGTATATCCTATAGCAAAGATGATTTGGAATTATTTCTCAAAAAAGCCGTTGATATAAACAAAGAACATTCGGTGGTAATTAGCAAGTTTATTACTAAAGCCAGGGAAATAGAGTTGGACGGTGTGGCAAATAATGGCGAACTGTTTTGTTATGCCATTTCCGAACATTTGGAAAATGCCGGGGTGCATTCCGGCGATGCTACACTGGTGTTTCCTCCGCAAAAAACCTATTTGGAAACTACCAGAAGAATAAAGAAGATCGCTAAAGAAGTAGCTAAAGCCCTAGAAATTACCGGTCCGTTTAATATGCAGCTGATTGCCAAGGATAATGATATTAAAGTAATTGAATGTAATTTGCGCGCTTCCCGCAGTTTTCCATTTGTGTCAAAAGTGTTGAAAATAAATTTTGTAGACATTGCCACGCGACTGATGATGGGCGAATCCGTGCCAAAATTAAGCCGTTCGTCTTTTGATTTAGATTATGTGGGAGTAAAAGCCTCGCAATTTTCTTTTACCAGGCTAAAGGGTTCGGATCCGGTAACGCGGGTGGAAATGAGTTCTACCGGAGAAGTAGCTTGTTTGGGCGATAATTTAAACGAAGCATTTTTAAAGAGTGTAATTTCCACCGGTTTTACCGTGGAACCAAAATCAGTGTTATTGTCCATTGGCTCGGCTGATAAAAAATTGGCATTTTTGGAAGAAGCGCGCGCCTTGCAAGATATAGGTATAAAGATCTATGCTACTAAGGGCACCGGAACTTTTTTACAGAAAAATAATATTCAAGCTGAAATTTTGGAATGGGCGGAGAGCAGCCAGCCCAACGTAATGTCTTATTTGTCTGATAAGACGATTGATTTGGTCATAGCTATTCCAAATAATACGGAGAAAGTCGGTATTAGTAATGGTTATTTGGCCAGAAGAAAAGCCATAGATCAAAATATTTCTTTGATTACGAATTTGGAATTCGCGCGCCGGTATGTAAAAGCTATTAGTAAATTTAAAATGAGTGATTTGAAAATTAAGAGTTGGGATGAATATGTGTAGTATTTATGAGGACAATGGGTATTAATTTTCTTGCGCCCAAACTCCCTTCGGTCGCCCTTCCGAGGGTGCGATGGTCGCTGCCAAAATTAATACCCATTGTCCTATAATTTGTATGATTGATTTTGTAAAAGAACTAAATCAGGAACAGTTAGAAGTAGTATTGCACGGCGATGGGCCGTGTTTAGTTTTGGCTGGCGCGGGAAGCGGTAAAACCAGAGTAATTACGTATCGGGTAGCGTATTTGTTGGAACAGGGCATAGATCCGGAAAATATATTACTGGTAACGTTTACCAATAAAGCCGCAGATGAGATGGTTCGCCGTATGCAGCAGCTGACTGGTTCGGAAAGCCGTTTGCCTTGGGCCGGCACCTTTCACCATATTGCCTACCGAATACTAAAAATATACGCGCCGGTTTTGGGGTATAAAAGTAATTTTACGATTTTGGATAGCGATGACAGTGAGACAATTTTAAAATTATGCGCCAAGCCGTTTAAAGATACAGGCAGAGCCAAGTTTCCTTCGGCGCGAGTATTGCAAAATATAATCAGTTTTGCTCGTAATTCGGAAACAACCATCACCGATGTGTTGGATTTAAAATTTCCGCAGTGGATGATTTTTGCCGATGAAATTAAAAGCGTGGCGCATGAATACGATTTGAAAAAGAAAGAAGCCAACGCCATGGATTTTGATGATTTATTAGTAAATTTTTTGCTTCTTTTACATAACGAACAAGTGTTGAGAAAATACAGCGAACAGTTTACATATATTTTGGTGGATGAATACCAGGACACAAACAAAATTCAATCTTCCATAATAAAAAAATTAGCCAGTGTACACGGCAATCTGCTCGTGGTAGGCGACGACGCGCAGAGTATTTATTCTTTCCGCGCGGCAGATATTGCCAATATTTTACAATTTTCCGCTACATCGCCGCTAAACGGCGTGAGCGGACCCGCCTCGGGCGGGGAGGGCTATCCGAATGCTAAAACGTTTATGCTTACAACCAACTATCGTTCTACTGCGGAAATTTTGAATGTAGCCAATGATGTTATTGTAAATAATACTAAGCAATATAAAAAACAATTAAAGACTGTATTAGAAAATGGACAAAAACCAAGTTTGCATCCGCAGATGGATCAGGCCGCGGAAGCGGAATTTGTCGTAAGTAAAATTTTAGAACTGATAGATAAGGGTGTGCCGCCAAATGATATCGCGGTACTCTTTCGTGCCAGCCACCACTCGCAACTTTTGGAAATGGAACTGGTAAAAGCGGGGATTGCGTATGATTATCGTGGAGGCCTAAGATTTTTTGAACGCGCGCACGTAAAAGATGTCCTAGCATACTTACGAATACTAAATAATTTAACCGATACAGCTGCGTGGATGCGTGTGCTTATGCACGAAGAGGGGATCGGTGCAGTGGCAGCCAGTAAAATTACTGAAGCATTAAAAAAAGCCGTTAATATAGAAGATGTTAAAACCATCGGCCAAGAAGTCTTAGGCGAGAAAGCCAAAAATGGCTGGAATAATTTTGTGCGCATTTGGGAAAGTATGTTAGCCAAAAGCCGCACCGATACTTCTGGGCTTATACAATCTGTAATTAATTCTCCGTACAAAGATTATTTAGAATCAGAATATGTAGATAGCAGAGATCGGTTGGAAGATATCGCGCAGTTACAAGTGTTTGCGCACAAATATAATGAGCTGGAACAGTTTTTGGCTGAAGCCACTTTGCAAGAAGGGTTTAATCGCGGCACGGCCAATCAAAATAAAGATCAGCCAGGTCCAAAAGTTGTACTCTCAACCATTCATCAGGCCAAAGGTTTGGAATGGTCGGCAGTATTTATCATCAACTTAGCTTCCGGCGCTTTTCCGAGCGACAGATCGCTTCAAGAAGAAAACGGTTTGGAAGAAGAGCGTAGGTTGTTTTATGTGGCCATTACCCGCGCGAAAAAGCATTTGCATCTTTCGTATCCAATGGCCGGCGGCGGCTGGGGCGATTCGCTCGCCGGTCCAAGTTTGTTTTTAGGCGAGATCAGTTCGGATCTTATAGAAGATCATTCGCTCTTGTTTTCAAATGGGCTGGTTTTGGATGATGAGGCCGCGGGCGTGCATTATGAAAATGAAGACCCCGGTACTAGAGCCGCAAGTGCTGCTCAGTACGGGGCAGGCAATCCGCTCAAGATAAAACCAGGAAGTTTTTTACGCAGTTTGGATGATTTATAATCGAAATGAGTGAGTGAGATAACAAGCTTGCTTGATTATTTCTGAACGAATAAGTTTATATCTTAATATAATCGAAATGAGTGAGTGAAATAGACAGGAAAATATTTTTGATCGCTTGCGAGCTAAAAATATTTATACTGGATATTTCCGAGCGAATGAGAATATATGCGGTGAAGCCCATATAGATTAAATTCTTATTGTTTAAGCAAAAATATCATTGACTTTTTGGCTAATTTATGATATAATATTTAAGTTAAAAATAATTTTTTATGGAAGGATTATCCCCTCATAAAGGCCAACAAAGAGAGCCTGTACCGATGATAAAGATCCCAATAGAATCTGGTGCGCGTCTGGAAGTAGCTGGAGAGATTGGTAGTAAGGCTGAAAAACCTCGCGCTGATTTAGCAGCGAGCGGCACCGCGAAAGAAAAAGTTGCGGAAAAAATGAGAGAGCAGGATTTTACGGCCGTAGATTTAGCTTTACGAAGAATGGTAATAGAAGCCACCAGCGGGCCGGAACTTTCAGAACCCGAAGTCCGGGCTTTAGTGGCAAAGATGAGAGAAAAAGTCGGGGAATTCTCATTTCATGATGGGGTTTTTTTGGCAGAAAAACAACAAGCCGGGGAACCTTTTGTTGATACAAAGCGAAAAATAGAAATAACAACATCCACAGGTAAAAAAGCGGAATTTAAAGTTATGTTAAAAACCGATACGGGGGAGTTTAAATTACAAGGTGATCTTTCAACTTCGAGCGGTATCTATGCGGAGCAGCTCATGGATTAAGCAAGATCAGATTTTTAGTTTTTAATATTGAATGTATGGCCGGAGATCATGTGCGTGGTCCTTGGGAGGAAGAGCAGCAAACAAAGTTTTTTGATGGAGCAAAAACATTTGATGATATTTTTGAATTAATTCGCAGCGCCGCGCCGGGAAGTTTGACAGATAGTTCCGGAAATGAAATAAATCCTGCGGCCGTAGTGGTCGTAAGAGACTTGGCTCAACAAGGCAAGTTGGTGGGCGGAATAATAATAAAAGAAATAACCAGAAATTACGGGCTTAGGGAGGCGGTCGTAAGAGCTATGGCCCCGGATTTTTTAAAGGTGAGCGGAGGGAATCTGGATTATATTATTGGGTGGCTTCTGTATGTAAAGACACAGCAGGATGGGTTGCAAGGCATAGAAAGTGGCAGCGGAAAACCTTTAGCCATTTTGTTTGATAGTGTTGGCAATCCCGCACCCGTAGATTTTTATATTTCAAAGCTAAACAGCGTCAAAAATTGGCTAGCGCTGAATCCCGGGTACCCCTATCCCACAGACGATGAGTTTTATATGAAATTTACAGGCGACAACGGTTTGCGAGAATCAGTAATGAAGGCGCTGGGACGAATTTAGCTTGTGAGTTTGCCGCAGAACGCTATCCTATTGACTATTTTAGAATCTTCATATATACTCATACCCAGAACGTCCCCCTGCGGGGGTTCTCCAAAAAGACTGGAGAAAGAGACTCGTGGCTGAGCACATTTTCGTTCAGTTTTTTTGTTTAATTTAGAAATTTAAAATTTAGAATTTATTAACTAACGTATGCCAACAATTAATCAACTTATCCGCAAAGGCAGAACCAGCAAGGTTCGCAAAAGTAAAGTTCCGGCTTTGCAATTTACCGTAGACAATTTGCACAGACGCAAAACTATTTTTGCCAAAGGATCTTCTTTTAAGAGAGGTGTTTGTACCAAGGTATATACCACTACTCCTAAAAAACCAAACTCTGCGCTTCGTAAAGTAGCCAAAGTCCGTTTGAGTAATGGTATGGAAGTAATCGCTTATATTCCGGGAGAAGGACACAATTTACAAGAACACTCAATCGTACTTCTTCGCGGCGGTCGTGTAAAAGACTTGCCAGGTGTACGTTATCATATCGTACGAGGTGTATATGATGCTCAAGGCGTCGAAGGTCGTCGCAAGGGCCGCAGTTT
>CAZUFD010000004.1:36873-63314 GCA_964619625.1 uncultured Gammaproteobacteria bacterium
TACGAGGTGTATATGATGCTCAAGGCGTCGAAGGTCGTCGCAAGGGCCGCAGTTTGTATGGTGCCAAGAGACCAAAGGCAGCTAAGAAATAAATACTTTAATCTAAAATAATATGCGCGGTGGAAATAAAGATTATAAACGAGAGATAGCTCCGGATCCAAAATTCGGCAGTGTAGTGCTCGCAAAATTCATCAATCACATCATGGAACGAGGCAAAAAAACTGTGGCTCAAACTATTGTTTATTCTGCCTTTGAAAAAATTGCCGCTACCGGAAAAGACCCGATGAAAGTTTTTGAAGAAGCGATGAAAACCGTACAGCCTCAAGTGGAAGTACGTTCTCGCCGAGTCGGTGGCGCCAATTATCAGGTGCCAATGCCGGTAAGCGTTGGCAGACAAAACGCCCTAACCTTTCGCTGGGTTGTGGAGGCAGCTAGAAATAAAAAAGGGCAAGCTATGGCTGATAAGTTGGCCACAGTGCTTATGGACAGCGCTCAAGGTGTTGGTGATGCGATTAAGAAACGTGATGATGTTCACAGAATGGCTGAAGCTAACAAAGCCTTTGCTCACTTTGCCAGATTTGCAAAGTAAACTTAGTATCTAGGTTTTAGTATTTAGAATTTTATTTTATATGGCTCGTGAATATCCAATAGAAAAAACTCGTAATATCGGTATCATGGCGCACATTGATGCTGGTAAGACCACCACTTCCGAACGCGTGCTTTTTTATACCGGTAAAAAACATAAAATTGGTGAAGTGCATGAAGGTGAAGCGACCATGGACTGGATGGAACAGGAAAAAGAACGCGGTATTACCATTACTTCCGCCGCCACCACTTGTTTTTGGAAAGGTCATCGCATCAACCTCATTGATACTCCGGGCCACGTAGACTTTACGGTAGAAGTAGAGCGATCTTTGCGTGTTCTAGACGGCGCCGTAGCTGTGTTTGACGCTTCTCAGGGTGTAGAACCACAATCCGAAACTGTCTGGCACCAGGCCGATAAATACAACGTGCCTCGCGTTGCTTTTATAAATAAAATGGATAAGCTCGGCGCGGATTTCTATATGAGTCTTGATTCCATTAACGAACGATTGTCCGCAAATGCCGTAGCTGTACAACTACCAATCGGTGCTGACAGCAGTTTTTCCGGACTTATAGATATCATTGAAGAAAAGGCTTTTAAATTTGAAGGCGCTAAAGGTGAAAATATTGTTGAAATGCCAATTCCTGAAGACATGAAAGAAAAGGTAAAAGAATACCGCGCCAAACTCATGGAAAAAGTAGCCGAAGCCAATGATGAAATGATGAATAAATATTTGAACGGAGAAACTTTTTCAATTGATGAAGTTAAGGCCGCTATCCGCAGCATGGTGATTAAAGGCACTATCTATCCAGTGCTTTGCGGTTCGGCGCTTGCCAATATCGGCGTGCAATTAATGCTTGACGCGGTGATTGCGTACTTGCCGGCGCCAACTGATTTGCCTCCGATTAAAGGTATTAACCCGGATACTGAAGCCGAAGAAACCAGATTGCCTTCGGATAAAGACCCGTTCTGCGCGCTTGCATTTAAAATCGCTACCGACCCATTTGTAGGTAAACTTATTTTCTTCCGCGTTTACTCCGGTGTCGTAACTGCCGGTAGTTATGTATATAACTCAAGTACTGGCGGCAAGGAACGCTTAGGCCGCATTGTGCGTTTGCATGCCAACCAGCGCGAGGATGTGCAAGAAGTTTATGCCGGTGAAATCGCCGCCGCAATTGGTTTGAAAGAAGTAAGTACCGGTGATACGTTGTGTGATGAAGATAAGCCAATGATCATGTATCGCCCGACTTTTGCCGAACCGGTAATCTCCATGGCGATTGAACCAAAAACCAAAGCTGACCAAGAAAAAATTGGTATGGCTTTGCAGAAATTGGCCGAAGAAGATCCAACGTTCCGCGTGCATACCGATGAAGAAACCTTGCAAACTATTATTGCGGGTATGGGTGAGTTGCACTTGGATATTTTGGTAGACCGCATGCGCCGTGAATTTAAAGTAGAAGCCAATGTTGGTAAGCCGCAAGTAGCATATAAAGAAACAATTAAAATGTCTGCCGAAGCCCAGGGTAAATATATCAAGCAGTCCGGTGGTAAGGGTCAGTATGGTGATTGCTGGCTTAAGGTAGAGCCAAAAGAACAGGGCGCAGGGTATGAATTTGAAGATGATACCAAAGGCGGATCCATTCCTAAAGAATTTATTCCAGCTGTGGAAAAAGGTGTGAAAGCTTCGCTTACTCGCGGTATTCAAGCAGGCTATCCAGTGGTAGATATCAAAGTCACGGTATACGACGGCTCATACCACGAAGTGGACTCTTCGGAAATGGCCTTCAAAATGGCCGGATCCATGGCTTTCCAAGCTGCTTGTAAAAAGGCAAATCCAATCATTATGGAACCGATCATGAAAGTTGAAGTCACCACTCCGGAAAGCTATATGGGTGATGTGATTGGTGATTTGAACTCAAAACGCGGACAAATCCAGGAAATGTTTGATCGAGGCCAGATCAAAGTTATTAAAGCTATTGTGCCTCTGGCCAGCATGTTTGGTTACGCCACCACGCTTCGCAGTATTTCTCAGGGCCGCGCCAATTATTCCATGGAGTTCGGTCATTATGCCGAAGTACCAAGAAATGTGGCTGAAACAATCATTGCCGGAGCGCAGAAATAAACGTTGCCACGGCAACGTTTGAAATTACGTCGAGCTTCGGAAAAGAAAATAAGTTTTCTTTTCGCTCAGCTCTAGTAATTATAAGCGTTGCGATAGCGCTTGCATTTCCTGCCCAAAGGGCAGCAATTCCATCGCTTGCCCCAGAAGAAAGCAAGCTTTCACCTGCGGGCTCTCTAGGAATTATAAGCAAAGCTTGAAATTACGTCAGGCCTCGCAAATGAAATTAAAATTTCATTTGTCTCGTCCTTAGTAATTATAAAAATAAGGCAAAAACCAACCAATATACCGGTTGGTTTTTGTTTTGGTCAACATTAGTAATTTTATCCACATTTAATGATAAAATTATGGTTATATGTTGGTAGTTTGGTTTGATTTTTTATGGTATAATTCTTCTGTAAAGAAAGTTTGCTCTTATGAAAAGGGAAAAATTTTTTAGTTTGCACTTCCTCCTTATCAAAAAAAGACTAAAGAGATTTTTTTTGTTACTAAAACTCAAGAAATCCGCCCGTCAAATAGTTAATAAAAAACAATTTCACACCGCGACGGCTGCGATTTTACTTATAGTTATTTTGGTAAATGTATTTTTACCCGAACCTGGGCAAATTGCCCAAGCCGCGACCTACACGTTTGTTCAAACCAGCTGGAGCGGAGGGGCAAGTGCTACGGTTATTTCACATCCCACCAACCAAACTGGCTGGACTAATTTTTCCACGAGTACAAACACATTCACAACCGGCACTTCTACTGTCACTATCGCCAGTACCACGTATAGTTCTACCGATGATGGTACATTTTCTTCCACTGGCGGCGGGACCGGGGGCGGTTTTAGTAATGGCACTACTTCATCGGTAGCTGTTTCAGGCAGCGGCGCTTCAGCGGTGATTAAATTATCCGGTTCAACTTCGGCTTTAGATCGGGTTACGGTTACTTCTTCAAATAGCGGTGGTGGTACTCCCGGGTTTCATGGTGGGGCTCAGGTGGTGGGTGGTTCAGGATCTGATTATTTATACTTTGTTGAAGCAAGAAATCAAAATGATTTGTTACGCCGCTATTCTATTTCAGGTAATTCTTGGACCGACCTTGCAGAATATACCTTTGCTTACTTCGGTGCTCAATTGCTTTGGAATGGGAGCGATAACTATATATATTTAGCCAGAGGCCAAGGTACGGGCTTTGACCGCTACTCCATTTCCGGCAATTCTTGGTCGTCTATGGCTGCGATTCCGGCCGCTCTGCCAACCGGTATCACCCAAACCGCGGCTTTACGTTATGGCACAGAAGATTACATTTATCTTTTTAGGGGCGCCGGCCAAACAGCGTTTTATCGCTATTCAATTAGTGGAAACAGTTGGAGTACTATGACCGCCCTGCCCGTTACGGCTGATGTGGGTATTCAAGCGGTGAGAGACGCGGACGGCGATTATATCTATGTGGTTACTGGCAACAGCACCGCTTTTTATCGTTACTCCATTTCTGGAAATTCATGGTCTCATATGGCCTCTTCTTCTGTAAGTCTTACTGGTAACAATGCCAGTGTTTTACATGATGATGGCAGTGATTATATCTATCTTTTAACTAATAATAGTTTTCTAAGATATTCCATCAGCGGTAATTCTTGGTCAACTATGGCAGATGCTTCTTCGGTAAACCCAGATTATGGTTCAACGTTAGTTCATCCTTCGGGAGGCGATGTTATATACGCGACAGGTGAGTGGGATTGTTGTGGCGCCGTGCGGGTATGGAGGTATTCTATTTCCGGCAATAGTTGGACAGGTTACCATACAACCGCAGCTCATTCTGGCGGTTACGGTGCGCCAAATAAAACCGCATATCTAAGATCAGGCGATGAATCATTTTATTTTTTCACCGCCAATCAGGACAACGAACTGTTTAAATACACCATGACCGAAACCATTTATAATACCACCGGTACTTTTATTTCGGCGGCTATGGATTTGGGCGTGGCCGAAATGAAAAATCTATCTTGGACTAGCACTACTCCGTCCGGAATTGGCAATGACGCGATTAGGTTTCAGCTGGCAGCCAATAATGACAACAGTACATGGAGTTATGTTGGTCCGGATGGAACAACTGCTACTTATTTTATAAATAATGGCTCTACTTCATTCCCATCATCTTTTCTTAATAAAAGGTATTGGCGTTATAAAGCGTATTTAGGCACATCTAGTACCAGTGCCACGCCATCACTAGATAATGTTACATTTTCTTATTCTTCTTATGCAACCTCCAGCTCTCTTACTTCTTCTATGTACGACGCGGGAGATCCAACCAACGTGCTGGCCAGTGTTGCTTGGAATCGGGTGGAGCCCACCAGTACCACAATTAAATTCCAACTGCGTACCGGTTCCAGTACTTCCAGTCTTAGTACAGCTGACTTCGTTGGCCCAAGCGGTGTCAGCACGACATACTTCACCACCAATACCGGAGAAAATACTTCTTCCACCATGCGTGACGGATCGGCCGATCGGTATTTCCAGTATAAAGTTTATTTAGAAACTACAAATCGCGCCTTTACTCCTACGCTTATCGGCGTTACTACCACCTATGTAGTTAATGCCAGTCCGGAAATACAAAATGCTTCTTCCAGTCAAATGGCCAGTGGTACGGTATCTATTACTTATCAAGTACGTGACTCAGATACAGATACTGGCACAGTAAATCCTGGGTATGTGAGCTCTACCTTTGAATATTTAGATGCGGCTGGTGCGTATCAAAGCATTCCGTCTAGCCAACTTTCTTCGGGTGCAAATACTGTGGCTGTAGACGATGTAAATTGGACTACAAGTAGTGTTACTTGGACTCCGCCGACAGGTTTAAGTGTTGCGGCCAGTAGAATTCGCGTAACATTAAATGATAATGAGGCGGCAAATAATACTACGAGTACGATTTCAAATACGTTTCAATTAGATACGGTCACGCCAGCCTCGGGCGCGATTGTGGTGGACGGTTCGCAAACACCGGCTTTGGTTACACTTACTGCTGTAGACAGTTCAACTCTATATATGAAAGTGTCGTTAAATAGCACGCTTTCCGATGTTTCAAGCTGGTCAACGTTTAACTCCACAACCACAATTACCTTAACTTCAAATCCAGCCACAGTATATGTGCAATTTAAAGATGGGTTTAATAACACATCTAGTATTTTTAGCGCCACCACTCCGGAAACACCGAGCAGTACCATAGTTCAAGATATTTCCAACGTGGTAAATGGCACCACAGATTATCGTCTTTTTGTAGCGTGGAAAGTAATCACAACTCCCAGTCCTGGCTTTGCCAATTACATAGTATTTAGATCTTTGGATCAATCAACGTGGACGGCGGTGGCCACCAATACTACGATTGCTAACAATTACATTGCCGATAGTACTGTAAATTCTAATACGCTTTATTATTATAAAGTGAAATCAACGGATTCTTCGGGGAATGTTTCTATATTTTCTTCTATTGTAAACGGCCGCGCTAATGGTGATCAAGATGCGGGTGAAGGCGGTGGCGGCGCCGGTCCGCCTATAATTACCAGCGTGGCAACCTCTTCACCAACACCTTCTTCAGTCACCATTACTTGGAATACGGATGTGCTGTCCAATTCCATTGTTGGATTCTCCACCACGGCAGGTAATTTTACCGATAATTCAGTGACGGTTGGCACTATGGTAGACAGCTCTTCCGGATCCATAGGCCCTCATACCGTAGTCTTGGGAGGACTCACGCCAAATACCACCTATTACTTTAATGTAAAATCCGTTACCGCAGCAAGTGCTTCCACCACCGAAAATAATGGTGGTAATGGATATATATTCAGAACGCCCAATGGCTCAACTATTACCGGTGTTTCAGCTTCGGAAGTTTATAATACGTCTGCGAGAATCGTTTGGAATACTTCGGAAAATGCCGATAGCACCGTGTACTATTCCACTTCCACCAATTTATCAAACGCAATTTCTACGAGTTCTTCCGCGCTTGGCACATCGCATGATATAACCCTCACCGGACTGACCGGCGGTACGCGATATTATTTTTATGTTCAATCTGTAAACGCCTCCCAAGTAACTTCCACGGATAAAAATTTAGTTAACGGTGTTTATGAGTATTATAATTTAGCCACCACGCTTGATACGACGGCGCCGACCATTTCTTCCATTGCCACTACCACCAGCAATAATTCTTCAAATGTTACATGGGTTACAAATGAGATCGCTGACTCTCAAATAATATATGGTACATCTACAAACTATGGGTCTACGACCACGCTTGACTCTACCTATACTACTCAGCATTTAGTTACGGTCTCCGGTCTGGCTTCATCTACGCTGTACCACTTCAAAATTTTATCAAGAGATAAAAATAATAATTTAACCTCTTCCACCGATCAGGTAATAACCACAACTGCAGCTCCAGATGCGACGGCGCCGACAATTACGAGCGTTGCTACTTCCAGCGTGACGCTTACGGGAGTTACAATTACCTGGTCAACAAACGAAAACGCCAGTTCTATTGTGGAATATGGCCTCACTGCATCTGCATATAATAATATTGCCGGTTCTAATACCACATCGATTACTTCACACTCCGTGTCTTTAACCGGCTTAAGCGGTAATACGACGTATTATTTCCGAGTCAGATCCACAGACTCGTCTGGGAATGCCGGACTTGATGATAATAGCGGCAATGGGTGGAGGTTTGTAACTGTGGCCGATACGACCGCTCCGACGATTTCTAATGTTACAATTTTAGTTAATAATACTTCTTCAATTATTACTTGGATTACCAATGAAGCCGCCACTTCGGAAATTAACTATGATACAACTTCCGGCGTCTATGGCGCTACGGTTTCAAGTTCCACCCTTAATACCGGACATTCAATTACGCTTACCGGATTAACGGCAAATACCACCTATTATTTCCGTATCAGATCTGCAGATGCTTCCAGTAATACTAGTACGGATAATAACGGCGGCACGGGTTATAGCTTTACGACGCTGGCGGCGCCAGTTACGATTATTGGCGGCGGCGGAAGTGGGGCGTTTGTGGATAGGGATCCGCCGTCTATTGTAAATCTTAGCATTACTGATATTACGCCAATTTCAGCAAGCGTATCTTGGAGCACAAATGAAGAGGGAAATTCTTTAATACGTTATGGTTCAACAGTCCAGTATGGAATCTTGGTTGGAAATGATGAACAATTATTATCATCTCAACATAATGTAAAATTGTTTAATTTGAAACCCGGACAAACGTATCATTTGAAAGCAGTTACCTATGATGCGGCCGGCAATCGTTCCGAGTCGCAAGATCAGATATTTACCACCCTAAATGCTGATGGTACGCAAGCAACTTCAACCGCTACTACAACTACTACTGCTACAAGCACCGAAGATAGCGAGTTGCCTCCAGAAACACAATTTATATCAGAATCTTTGCAAAAAGCCTCAAGCCGATCTCTGCAGCAATTTTTGAAAGATATAGCGTCCAATCCGCTGCTTAAAGATATTCCGGAAGATAAATTTATTCAAGCATTGCTTGAAATGGCCAGTAAAGTCATAGATGCGCCGACCATTGTCGGTATTAAGCCAACCGTGGAGGTAAAAGGCACCACGGCAATTATTACCTGGTCTACGGATAAAAAATCAACTTCCGAAGTCAACTTTGCCAAAGACGGTGATTATAAACCTGCTGATCGCAGTCCGTACACAAATGCTGCCGTAAACCCCGATGAATTTGGGCTTGCTCATAGAGTGGAATTAACCGGCCTTGATCCGGGTATTCTGTATCACTTTAAAGTGGTATCCCGCGGTTTAATTGGCCCAGAAGCCTCTAGCGCTGATTTTACATTCCGAACTTCGGGCGAGTTGCCGGCGATTTCCGATATACGAGTTACCAGACCTACGAATACTCAATCCATGGTAGTGGTGGGCTGGAAAACTAATGTTCCGACAGCCGGTACCGTAGAATATAAGAATGCCAGATCCGGCCAATCCTTAACCCAAGGAGACGCAAGTTTACTCATCAACCACGAGGTTACTCTGAAGTCGCTTGAAGGCGGAATAAATTATACATTGGTTATAAAAGCTAAGGATGAATTTAACAACGAAGTTTCCAGCTTGCCGATAACATTCTCTACTTCGCTTGATAAAGCTCAGCCAACCATTTCCAAACTCTCTTCAGATTCCACGTTATACCCCGGTAGAGATTCTAAAGTGCAGACAATTATTTCTTGGGAAACCGATGAACCGGCCACCTCGCAAGTATTCTATCAAGAAGGATTATCCGGTGATAATATAATATCATTACCTTTGGACACGGCCTTAAATACCAGACATATTGTTGTGGTAACGAAATTTAAACCTGGTACGGTCTATAAATATTGGGTAGAATCCAAAGACTTGGCTGGCAATATGGCCAAATCCGAAGTATTCTCAATCCTGACGCCGCAAGAAAAAGAAACTATCATTGATATTATTATCAATAATTTTCAATCAGTATTCGGCTGGACCAAAAATATTGGAATCTAGCGGTATGGCCAATCTAAATTATTTTCCATGGAGCCAATTATCAAAACAGAAAATATTAAAGTTATATATAATAAGGGCCAAGATAATCAGTATATTGCGCTTAATGATATTAGTATAGAAGTATTTCCGGAAGAGTATTTAATTTTTTTCGGGCCATCCGGTTGCGGTAAATCAACCTTGCTCTATACGATTTTGGGACTGCAGAAATTAAGCGAAGGCAAATTATATATAAAAGGCAAGGACAGCGCCTCTTTTTCGGAAGCTGAAAAACGAAACATGGATTCTCAGTTTTTTGGCATCGTATTTCAAAATTTTAACCTGATATACTCATTAAATGTTTTGGATAATATCACCCTGCCCCAGGTTTTTATTGAAGCCGACCAAGAAGCCAGAAAGGCGAAAGCGCACACGTTGCTCGCTCGGTTTGGTATAGAGACCAGAGCCAAAAATTTACCGGCATCGCTCTCCGGCGGTCAGCAGCAACGCGTAGCTATTTGTCGGTCGCTTGTAAATGATCCAGTTGTGCTGCTAGCCGACGAGCCGGTAGGAAACTTGGATAGTGAATCGGCTAGGATCGTAATGGAGACGCTTTGGGATATTAATAAAAAAGATAAAAAAACCGTTATTTTAGTTACCCACGACCCAAGCTACCTGCCATTTGCCGATCGTATATATTATTTCAAGGATGCAAAATTGGAAAAGGTGGTAAAAAACGCCAATCCGCAACCAATGCATGCCAAGCAAAATGAGACGCCGCAGAACCAAGGCCAAGATACGCCGCTCGGAGAACTTGAAAAAATGGCGCGCGCGCATAATTTTATGACTGTGCCGCAGCTTAAGGCCTGGAGCGTAACCAATTATTTAACTGATGAATTTACAGTGAGTCAATTGGACCGCTTGGAAAAATGCATGGAAGAAATGCTCGCAGGAGAGTTGAGCGAACATCAGTTTTTTGAGCGTTTAAATATGTCATATAGTGATGGCGGTGTTGGTTTGTATAGAGGCACGGCCATTAGATTTGTGCGCAAAATTTCTTCGGTTCTAAAAGAAGTTAAGGAATTTTTACAGCATCTAAAAATTAGCAAGGATCCGGAAAAAAATGCAAAGTTAGTTGATATGCTTCGGAGGTTTTTATTGGAAGAATACCGTGGTACTCTAAAGGAAGGGCAAATAGAGCTTTTGGAAAAAGGCATTAACGATCGTTTGCTTGGCACAATGAGCGCGGCGCAATTTAGCGTGCTGCTAGACAAGCCGTTTGCCGAAGGGGGCGTTGGGTTAAATCCCCTTACGGCCGAACATTTATCCGAGCGGCTTGAAATTATTTTGGCTCAAGCATATGAAGTCAGCTGATCTCTTTTCCTTATCAACTAGAATGTTTAGGACCAATCCATCTCGTACCTGGCTGACTGTTTTGGGTATCAGCGTAGGTATATCGGCGGTGTTATTTTTGGTTTCGCTCGGGTATGGATTGCAAAATGTTATTTTAGAGAAAATTGTTTTTAACCAGGCGCTGTTAAGCTTGGTTATTACTCCAAGTACGGATGTGATTATCCTAGACGACACTGCCATATCCGATATTTCTAAAATTTCAAATGTTGCCGATGTCGCGCCGCTCGCTAAATTTACCGGCCAGGTGTCGCTAGATGGTATCAATGGAACTGTAGAAATGAGAGCTGTGGATTCTCCCTATTTTTCTTATTCTGGTACGGTGGTGAAATTTGGCAGTCTGTATGAAGAAAATGACCAAAATCAAATACTGATATCCGAAGCGGTGCTCCAGCTATTTGGCATTACGGATCCCAACTTAGTTTTAGGAAAGCAGGTTAATTTAAAAATTTTTAACAGTAAAACTACTTTGGGTCAGGAACAGCTTGAGATTGTTGATATCCCTGTTAAATATACGATAAAAGGGATTATAGAAGACAACCAAGAGAGCTATGTTTTTTTACCGCTCAAAGAAACGACCGGTTATTTAAAAGTTAGCAGCTACGAACAAGCCCGAGTAAAAGCAAATAGCAGCAATGATTTGCCATTTATAAAAGAAGAGGTTATTGCAAAAGGCTATCAAACACAGTCGCTTTCAGAAACCATTGATCAGGCCAATAAAATTTTCCGGGTTATTCAAATTGTTTTGGGGCTTTTCGGCGCCGTGGCGCTCGTTGTTTCTTCCATCGGCATGTTTAATACCATGACGGTAACGCTGCTTGAGCGTACCAATGAAATTGGTATTATGAGAGCGCTCGGGGCAAGCCGGAGTAATTTACGCAACTTATTTTTATCCGAGTCGGTCATCATCGGATTTTTAGGCGGGTTGGTTGGTACGGCCATCGGTATAATGGGCGGCCAGATTTTTAATTTTGCAATTAATAGTCTGGCGGCAAAATTTGGCGGCGCCAAAACCGACCTATTTGTGTATCCGGTTTCATTCTTGCTTATCATTATTTTTCTCTCAGTTTTTATCGGATTCTTGTCCGGTATTTTTCCAGCCCGCCGCGCCGCGGGCATGGACCCTTTAGAGGCATTGCGGTATAAGTAAAACATCCCTGGTTTTGGCGTTTGCTTCGGGGTTGACTTTAAAATTTTTAATGGTAAAATATTAAAAAGTTTCCGCTCCGGGCGGACGGATGTTTGATAGAAGTTCTAAATATATTGATGTATGCAAAATTCTCAGATCAACAGGGTGGTAAGATTAGTAAGGAGAACCGGCGAAAAAGCGGTAATTATGGATACCGAATCAGATGCAGTCATGATGCTTATGGATCTTGGCGCTTATGAAAAGATGCTGGAAAATTCTGAAGGGATAGAAAAATTAACCGAAGAAGAATTGATGGAGAAGATTAATAGAGATGTGGCCGTCTGGCGCGCCTATAATGATAGAGAACGACTGGAAACAATTGATAAGGTCGTAGAAAAACCGGTACCAGCGCAACCAGCTAAGATTGAGCCTGAAAAACCGCGAGAAAACAAAGCTGTAGCTCCCGATTATGGCGCTACTGTTGGTCCGGAAGAATCAGCGAGCGACATTGCTTCAGAAGAAGGAGAAGAGAAGTTCTACTTAGAACCGGTAGAGTAGGGGGGGTAAAAAAGGGCAAAAAACCATTTCCTATCCACAATTTGTCCCCTTGCAATTTTTTTATTTATCTGCTACAATGCTCACGCTATTCAATTTTATTGAATAATTAGCAAAATTTTAATAATTTTAACATAAATCCCAAAGGGATCCCTTTGGGACATAACGGCTGGACAAAAAATCTATTCCGACCACTCGGTAATAGTGCCGTATAAGGATTAAACTTATGGCTGAGTTTATTAGAAACAAGCCACACGTAAATATTGGTACTATTGGTCACGTTGACCATGGTAAAACTACGCTAACCGCAGCTATTTTGTCAGTTTTGCGCAGCCGTGGTGGAGCCGCTTCAAATAAGGGCGTTGATGATTTGGATAAATCTCCAGAGTCAAAAGCTCGTGGTATTACCATTTCTACCGCTCACGTAGAATACGAAACTGATAACAGACACTATGCTCACGTTGACTGTCCAGGTCACGCTGACTATGTTAAAAACATGATTACCGGCGCTGCTCAAATGGACGGCGCTATTCTTGTAGTTTCTGCCGCTGACGGTCCGATGCCTCAGACTCGTGAGCACATCTTGCTTGCTCGTCAGGTAGGCGTACCTTATATCGTTGTTTTCTTAAACAAAGTTGATCAGGTTTCCGATCCAGAACTTATCGACCTCGTAGAAGCCGAAGTTCGCGATCTCTTAAAGAAATACGAATTCCCTGGCGACACCACCCCTATCATCCGTGGTTCCGCTTTGCAAGCTTTGCAAAACCCAACCGACGAAGCTGCTGCTAAACCAATAATGGACTTAATGAAAGCAGTTGATGAATATATTCCTCAACCAGTGCGTGATACTGACAAACCATTCCTCATGCCGATTGAAGACGTATTCTCCATTGAAGGCCGCGGTACGGTAGTAACCGGTCGTATGGAAAGAGGTATTGTTCACATCAATGACGAAGCTGAAATCGTAGGTATCAAAGATACTCAAAAGACTGTTGTTACCGGTGTGGAAATGTTTAACAAACAGCTTAAAGAAGGTCAGGCTGGCGACAACGTTGGTTTGTTGCTCCGCGGTACCAAGAAGGAAGATGTAGAACGTGGTATGGTTATCGCCAAACCAGGCACTATCACTCCTCACACTGATTTTGAAGCTCAAGTATATATCTTGACCAAAGATGAAGGTGGCAGACATAAACCATTCTTCAAAGGTTATAAACCACAGTTCTATATCAGAACTACGGATGTAACCGGTGAAGTAGAACTCGCAGCTGGCACTGAAATGGTTATGCCAGGCGACACTATTAGCTTTACTGTTAAATTAATTACTCCAGTAGCGATGGAAGACAAGATGAATTTTGCTATCCGCGAGGGTGGTAAAACCGTAGGCGCTGGTGTAGTAACTAAAATCTTAAAATAATTGTTGATGCCCCGCCCCGACGCTTAGTTGGGGCGGGGTTATCTCGTTCCTTATGAAAGATACTCAGCACAAAAAAACCGTGGAGGAAACTATTAGCCGAATTAGAATTAAGATTCGTGCTTATGATAATAAAATTATAGATCAGGCCACCAAAAATATCATTGAGACAGCCGAGCGTCATGGCGCCCAAATCGTTGGCCCAATTCCTTTGCCTACTGAAAAGACCAAATTTACCGTAAACCGCTCCACTTTTGTGCATAAAGATGCCCGCGAACAATACGAAATGCGCGTTCACAAACGTTTGATTGATATCTTAAATCCGACCGCCAAAACCGTAGATGCGCTCATGAGTTTGCAAGTTCCAGCCGGTGTAGACATCGAGATAAAAATGTAAGGCGGTACATTTATTCTGCCCGCCCTTGACAGGTATAAAAAAATATAGTAAAATCCGGATAACAAAATTGTTGATTTTGGCCTAGTAAATAAGATGCATAGCAAAACATTTATCAGGCCTCAAAAAACAAGGAGAAAATTATTTCAAAATAAATTCACATAAGGCCAATCTAAGTAAAGCCCTGTGTTGTATAGGGTAGAAAAGTAGATAAGGCTAGAAACAAAAACATGTTTTTTAACGCTAATTTTAGCGGAAAAAGCAGGTTGTTGTTTCTAGTTTTTTAAATAAGCAAAGCTTGAAATTACGGTAGTATGAAATTCATTTTAGGTAAAAAAATAGGCATGACTCAAGTGTTTTTGCCAAGTGGGATGGTAGTACCAGTTACAAAAGTACAAGCCGGCCCTTGCCAAATTACTGAAGTGAGAGTTGATTCAAAGAATGGAACCAAGGCCGTTCAGATTGGTTTTGGTGAAGCTAAAGAAGTCAGATTAGCTCAACCACAGGTGGGTCATTTAAAAGATTTAAGTAAAGTTAGAAACCTAAGAGATTTTAAGATTGAAACTAATTCCGAAGTAAAAAGAGGCGATACGATTACGGTAGAAACATTTACTACTGGTGATAAAGTTTTAGTAGTGGGAGAATCCAAAGGTAAAGGTTTTGCCGGCGTGGTAAAACGCCATCATTTCCGAGGTGGACCCGCTTCTCATGGTCATAAAGACAATTTGCGCATGCCTGGTTCCATTGGCGCCGGCGGCGTGCAAAGAGTTTTCAAAGGCATGAGAATGGGCGGCCGCATGGGCGGTGACAGAGTTACTATAAAAAATTTGGAAATTGTTGAAGTTCATCCTGAAACTAATGAATTGTTTATCAAAGGCGCTGTGCCGGGCGGACGCAATGCATTACTGCTTATTAGCGCTGATGGTGAATTGAAAATTCAAACTGCCCCTGTAGCTCCAGTTGAAGAAGTGCAAGCCGAACCAGTGGCTGAAGTAACAGCTGAAACAACAAATAACGAAAATCAATCCGTATAATTTATATGACGAAAGTAAAAGTCTACAATTTAGAAGGTAAAGAAACCGGCGAGATGAATCTTTCTGAAAGTGTTTTTGGCGTAAAGGTAAAGCCGGAGATTGTGCATGAAGTATTTGTGGCTTTGCAAAATAACCAACGAGAACCATGGGCTGACACCAAAAATAGAGGTGAGGTCAGAGGTGGCGGCAAGAAGCCTTGGCAGCAAAAAGGCACTGGCCGCGCCCGTCACGGTTCTATCCGTTCGCCAATTTGGAAGGGCGGCGGCGTGACATTTGGTCCGCTTTCCATTCGCAACTATAAAACAAAGATCAATAAAAAAACCAGACAGGCCGCGCTTAGAATGTGTTTGACCGATCGTGCTGAAAATAAAGCGCTCTGGGTGTTTGAAGATTTTAATTTTGCCGAACCGAAGACAAAACTATTTGTTAAATTTTTGGGATCATTGCCAGCCAAGGCAAAATCATTTTTGGTGCTCACCCCTGGTAAAAATGATACGGTTTTGCGCATGACCAGAAATTTGAAATCAGTGAAAACTGCCCGTGTTGAAGACGTAAATGTTATGGATGTATTATCAAAATCAGTCGTGCTTGCGAGTAAATCAGGTATAGAAAAGTTGGAAGCAACCCTAAATAAAGCTTAGAATTAAAATAATATATGGGCCTAATCAATAATTGGTTACATAAGAAAGATAAAGAACAGTTGCATAAAGCTGGTGAGAAAAAATCACAAGCTGTGGTTGTGGCCGAAGAAAAACCGAAAGCCCCAAAAAAGAAAAAAGAACACGATCATAAAGATCATGAGGCTAAGCCGGTAAAATCCACGGTGAAAGTATCTGCCGGTAGCGCCGCATTTAAAGTACTGGTAAAGCCGCTGGTTACGGAAAAAAGCGCGATTGCCGAAAGCAATAGTAAATATAGTTTTTTAGTAAATAAGTTAGCTAACAAAAATCAGATTAAATCTGCGGTCGCTGAAATTTATGGTGTAGCCCCAATTCAAGTAAATGTAGCCAATGTGGAAGGACGTGCCGTTAGATTTGGCAGATCCTTGGGACGCCGCAGTGATTATAAAAAAGCGATTGTGACCTTGCCAAAAGGCAAGACCATAGATATTCACACTGGAGTTTAATAATATATATGCCGATTAAGATTTACAAACCAACAAGCGATGGAAGACGCCACTCAAGTGTGGAGACTTTTTCTGATATCACCAAAAAGAAACCGGAGAAATCTTTGGTTGTTTTCTTGACTCCAAATTCCGGCCGCAATAACCAGGGTGTGATTACTGTCAGACACCAGGGCAGCGGTGTAAAGAAATTCTATCGTTTAGTAGATTTTAAATTAGCAAAATTTGATGTAGAAGCTACGGTTACAGCTATTGAATACGATCCAAATCGCGGCCCACGTATTGCTTTGGTACAATATACTGATGGTGCAAAATCCTACGTACTCGCTCCGCAAGATTTAAACGTTGGCAGCACTATCATGTCTTCTCAAAAAGCTATTGAAGCTAAAGTTGGCAACCGTATGCCGCTAGAGTTTATTCCGGTTGGTATGTTCATCCACAATCTTGAATTAACTCCGGGTAAGGGTGGACAGTTAGTACGCGGTGCCGGTTTAGCAGCTCAAATAGTTGGTAAAGAAGACGACTATGTTTTGGTAAAATTGCCATCCGGAGAAGTGAGAAAAGTACTAAAAGAATGCGCAGCTACCGTTGGCTCCATGGGTAATCCGGATTACGGTTTGATTCGCTGGGGTAAGGCTGGCCGCAACCGCATGCGCGGTATTCGTCCTCGTGTAAACGGTAAGAACATGAATCCTGTTGATCACCCGCATGGTGGTGGTGAGGGTCATAACCCAATTGGTCAGAAACGAGGCCCACAAACCATTTATGGTAAACCTGCAATGGGTGTGAAGACTCGCAAACCAGGAAAATGGAGCGATAAATTTGTGGTTAAATCACGTAAAGTTAAATCCGTATAATATAAGGCACTAATTGTATGTCAAGAAGTTTAAAAAAAGGCCCTTACGTTGATCCGAGAGTATTAAATAAGGTGTTGAAAGTAAAGGCCAGCGGTAAAAGACAACCAATAAAGACCTGGTCCAGAGCCTGCGTGATTTCTCCGGAAATGGTGGCTCAAACTTTTTTAGTTCACAATGGTAAAGATTTTTTGACCGTACTGGTAGAAGAAAATATGGTAGGTCATCGCTTGGGTGAATTTGCTCCGACCAAAAAATTTGTCCGACATGGCGGTAAAATGGCCAAAGATCAAGAAGGCGCCGCTGCAGCCGCAGCTAGCGCTAAACCGGCAGCCGCTAGTCCAGAAAAGAAAAAATAAGTGAAATACGAATAAAATAATATGACTGAAGTAACAGCAAAATTGAGATTTTTGAGAATGGGGCCTCGCAAGGTTCGTCTTGTGGCTGATATGATCCGTGGTAAAAAGGTATCACAAGCCCTTGATATTTTGTCCGTATTGCCAAAAAGAGCGGCTCGTCCAGTTTTGAAGCTGCTTAACTCCGCTGTTGCCAATGCCAAACATAATCACTCTTTGGCTATGGAAGATTTGAAAGTTTCGCAAATTTATGTGGATGGCGGTCCGGTGCTAAAGAGATCAATGCCAAAAGCGCATGGTCGCGCTACGCCGATTAGAGAACGTACCAGCCATATTAATTTGGTTTTAGCAGTATTTGATAAAAAAACCAAAAAAGAAAAAGTTAAAGAAAGTTCTAAATAATTATTTCACGTATGGGACATAAAGTACACCCAAAAATTCACAGAATACCGACTATCTATTCCTGGGATTCAAAATGGTTTGCCAAAAACGATCAGCTGCCTTTGTTTTTAAAACAGGAAGTAGCTGTTCGGGAATTCTTAACCAAGAAATTAAAAGATTCTTTGATTGATAGTATTAGTATTGAAAGAACGCCAAAGGAAATGACGGTGTATATTTTGTCCGGAAAACCAGGCACAATTATTGGCCGCGGCGGCCAGGGCTTGGGAGATTTATCCAAGCAAATTGAAAAAAAGATTTTACAGCAAAAATTAAAAGTTAAAATTAATGTTTTGGAAGTGCGTCAGCCGGCTTTGTCCGCTCAAATTGTGGCGCAGAACGCAGCTACCGATATTGAAAAACGTTTTCCATTCCGCCGTGTCATGAAACAAGTCATAGAACGCGTCATGAGCGCCGGAGGTCAAGGAGTAAAAATCTGCATGAGCGGCCGCTTAAACGGCGTAGAAATTGCCCGTACTGAAAAATTAAGCGCTGGAAAAATGTCACTTATTACTTTGCGCAGCGATGTTGATTACGCGCTCGCCGAAGCCCAAACTTTATATGGAAAAATCGGCGTTAAAGTCTGGATATATAAAGGTGAAGCATTCAGCCGCAGAGATAAATTCGCCAAAAAAGAAGAAGAGACTAAAAAAGAAGAAAAGCACCCTGCTAAAAGAACTAAGTAAACAGGCGTGAAAGATTAGTTACATAATAATATGTTGTTACCAAAAAAAGTATTACATAGAAAATGGCATAAGGGCCGCCGCAGACAATTGGGTGTTGCTACGCGCAACAACTTCGTGGCGTTCGGAGATTATGGCATCAAGAGTCAAGAACATGGATGGGTAAGCAGCCGTCAGATTGAAGCTATCCGCCGCGTGCTTACTCGCTATGTAAAAAAAGGCGGAAAAATTTGGATTCGCATATTTCCAGACAAACCGATTACTAAAAAAGGCAACGAGACCCCAATGGGTGGCGGTAAAGGCGCCCCGGATCATTATGTAGCTGTCGTAAAACCAGGCACGGTAATGTTTGAAATGGGCGGTTTGCCAGAAGCAACTGCCAGAGAAGCGATAAGAGATGCGGCGTTCAAGATCAGTGTTCGCACCAAGTTTGTTACTAAGCACTAATGTATGCAATGGGAAGAATTAAAAAATAAAAGCAAAAAAGAGTTGGAAGAATTGCTTTCTGAAAACAGAAATGAGCTTCGCAGTTTGCTTTTTCAAGCGCATGGCCGACAGCTAAAACAAGTTCATAAGGTCGGTATGGTTAAAAAAACCATTGCCCGGATCAACTTGGCGTTAAAAGAGTTGTCCAGAAAAGATAAATAATAAATATGTTAAATAATCAAACACAATCCGCAACCAGAAGTTTTGAAGGAACCGTAGTGTCTACAGCCATGAATAAAACTGTAATTGTTAGGGTTGATACCATGAGAATGCATGAAAAATATAATAAAAATTATAAAGTAAGCAAAAGGTACCCGGTACATGATGAAAAAGGCGAAGCCAAAGTGGGAGACAAGGTAGCTTTTGTAGAATGCCGACCAATTTCTAAAACCAAAAAGTGGAGATTAGAAGCAGTTAAAAAATAAATTCTAAGTTCAGAAGTTTAAGATAACGCATATGATTCAACATCGCTCAATGCTCAAAGTAGCCGATAATACCGGAGCCAAAAAATTGCAGTGCATCCGTGTTTTGGGTGGCTATAAAAAAAGATACGCTATCATTGGCGATATTGTTACTTGCTCCGTAAAAGAGGCTGCGCCGCACGGACTGGTTAAAAAAGGCGAAGTGGTGCATGTGGTTATTGCCAGACTACGAAAGCATACTCGCAGACCAGACGGTACCTATATTCGTTTTGATGAAAATGCTGCTATTATTATAGATAGAAAATCAAAAGAACCAAAAGGAACTCGCATCTTGGGACCGGTTGCCAGAGAATTGCGCGGTAAAGGTTTTCAAAAGATTATTTCTTTAGCTCCGGAAGTTTTGTAAGCTCAAATATTTTATGAAAATAAAAACTAACGACAATGTAAAAGTATTAAGCGGAAAAGATGCCGGTAAAACCGGTAAAGTTATTCAGGTTTTTCCAAAAGAAGAAAAAGTAGTGGTGGAAGGCGTAAACATCATGAAGAAAAACATGAAAGCCAATAAGAAAGGCGAAAAAGGCCAAAAGATAGAGCTTGCCGGACCGTTTCATATAAGTAAAGTTGCGCTCGTATGTCCAAGATGTAATAAAGAAACCAGAGTTGGTTATAAAATGGATGGCGCTGATAAAAAACGCATTTGCCGCAAATGTAAAGAACTAATTGACTAGTATGAAAGTTAATTTATACGAAAAATATAAAAAAGAAATTGTGCCAGAGCTTAAAAAAGAGCTGGGTCTTAAGAACGTGATGCAAGTACCAAAAATTAAAAAGGTAGTTATTAATGCTGGTATTGGCCGTTTTGTTAAAGAGCCTCGTTTTATAGAAAATGTTGAAAGCACTTTGTCCAAAATTAGCGGTCAAAAACCGATTCGTACCAAGGCAAAGAAATCAATTTCCAATTTTAAAACCCGTGAAGGCATGGAAATTGGCGTGGCCGTAACCTTGCGCGGTACAAAGATGTATCAATTCTTGGAAAAATTAGTTTCCATTACCTTTCCTCGCGTACGCGACTTTAGAGGTTTGTCCGAAAAGAGTTTTGATAAAAACGGAAATTACACCGTAGGCTTTAAAGAGCACTTGGCTTTCCCGGAAATAAAATCCGAAGAATTGGAAAAAATGCACGGTTTACAAATTATTATTAATACAAATGTAAAAAATAAAGCCGAAGGTAAAGCCTTGCTGAGCAAGCTTGGATTTCCCTTTGTAAAATAAGCTTGAAGATTTAAACTATGGCTACTCAATCACAAATTGCAAAATCAAACAGAAAACCTAAATTTACCACCAGAATTGTTAGACGCTGTTGGAAATGCGGTCGTGTCCACGGCTATATGGGAGAATTTGGGCTGTGCCGAATCTGTTTCCGTGAATTAGCCAACCAGGGCAAAATTCCTGGCGTACGTAAATCAAGCTGGTAATCTAATTTTTAAATATTATGATGACGGATCCTATCGCTGACATGTTAACCCGTATACGCAATGCCTACTTAGTGCACAAAAAAGAGGTAAGTTTGCCATACTCAAAAATCAAACTTGGCATTGCAGATATTTTGGTTAGAGAAGGATATTTAAAAAAAGCCGAAGAAAAGAAAGATGTTCATCCATATATATTGCTTACTTTGCAGTATAATAGTGGTATGCCGGCAATTACCCATATTAAACGAATCAGCAAACCAGGCCACAGACGCTATATTAAGAAAGATGATATAGAAAGAGTGTTGAGCGGTTTTGGCGTGGCGGTTTTATCAACTCCTAAAGGGCTGCTTACAAATTCCGAAGCCAGAAAACACGAAGTGGGAGGAGAATTAATCTGCGAAGTATATTAAGAAGCTGCAGGCTTTATAAGCCATAAGCGATTAAGTAAACATGTATGTCTAGAATAGGCAAAAAAAAGATTACCATACCTGCGGGCGTAACAGCTGTACTTGAAAAGAATCAAGTTGTGGTTAAAGGCCCAAAAGGTGAATTAAAGCTTGCCGTGCATCCGCGCGTAGTGGTAGTTTGTGATAAAAATGAAATCACTACTCAGGTTGTAAATGAAAACAATAAGCAGGATCGCGCTTTATGGGGCACCTTCTCCAGTTTAATGTTTAATATGGTAAAGGGTGTAACTGAAGGTTTCAAAAAAGAACTTGAAATTAACGGCGTTGGTTATAAAGCGGCAATGAAAGGACAGAATTTAATGCTCGAAGTCGGCTTCTCGCATCCGGTAGAAGTAAAACCAACTCCAGGAATTAAATTTTCCGTAGATAAAAATCTTATCACAATTGAGGGCGCAGACAAACAGATGGTGGGTGAAATGGCAGCCCAAGTGCGCGGTATTAAGAAGCCGGAACCATATAAAGGCAAAGGTATTAAATATACAACCGAGGTTATCCGTCGCAAGGCCGGCAAGACAGCTGCCAAAGGCGCCGCCTAAAAATATTTAGTAAATAATTAATATGAAAAGATTATCTGAAAAAAATAAAAGTAAACTGCGTCAAGTAAGACACATCAGAATCCGTAAGGTTTTGGTTGGCACAGCTTCTGAACCACGTTTGTCTGTTTTTCGCAGTTTAAAAGGCATGGTTGCGCAGCTTGTAGATGATGCAAGTGGTAAAACTTTGTGTTATGCGACCGCCAAAGAAGTAAAAGAGAAGAAAGCTGAAAACCGAAGCGGCAAAGTGGCAGTTAGCTATTTGCTCGGCAAGGTGCTGGCTGAAAAAGCCAAAGCTAAAGGTATTGCCAAAGTGAAATTTGATCGCGGTGGTTATAAATACCATGGTCGCGTGCAAGCCTTGGCTGAAGGCGCCAGAGAAGGCGGTTTAGTTTTTTAAACAATTTTTAAATTGAGCAAATCAACATATGAGTAAACCAATGGGAAGAAGAGGCGACAAACAACGAGAAAAACCTGAATTTGATCAGTATGTTTTGGATTTGAGTCGCGTAACCCGTGTAACTAAAGGTGGAAAACATATGAGTTTTCGCGCCGGTGTTATTTTGGGCGATCGTCGTGGCCGAGTTGGTTTTGGTTTGGCTAAAGGCAAGGATGTACAATTGGGTGTAGAAAAAGCCGTGCATCAAGCCAAAAAGAATATGATTACCGTACCTATTATCAATGAAACTATTCCACACGCCGTGGTCTGTAAATTCAAGGCCGCAACCGTATTTTTAAAACCTGCGCCTAAAGGATCCGGTATTATTGCCGGTGGCGCCACACGCGCGATGCTTGAACTTGCCGGTATACCTAATATTTCTTCTAAAATTTTAGGAAAAACAAAAAATAAAATCACGATTGTAAAAGCTACTTTCAACGCGCTGCAATTGTTCAAGAAATCAAATAAGAAAGCTGTTGAAGCGAAAGAAGCTCCTGTAGTAAAAGAAGCCTAAATAGATAAACTTTACATATGTCTTTACACATTCACACTATTCGCCCTGCCAAAGGCTCAAAATTCGCTCCGAAAGTAGTCGGTAGAGGTAGTGCATCAGGACTTGGTACCACCGCTGGTCGCGGCGGCAAAGGCCAGACTGCTCGTTCCGGCGGAAGTGCCGGCACTGTACGCCGAGGCTTTAAATTTCAATTGCAATCCACTCCTAAATTGCGTGGTTTTTCCAGCTTACAGAACAAACCAGCCGAGGTGTACTTGTCAGATCTGGAAAATAAATTCAAAGACGGTGATGTAGTAAATCTTGCTTCCCTAAAAGAAAAAGACCTGATAAATGAAGTTGCCAAGTCTGCGAAAGTGCTATCAACCGGAGAGCTTACCAAAAAATTAGTACTTGAGGGTATTGTTTGCACTGCCGGCGCAGCTGCCAAAATTAAGGCTGTGGGCGGAGAGGTAAAATAATGGTACTATTATCAAATAGGGAACTTCAAAATTTAATTTACCCCATCAATCATTAATGTATGTGGGCAACACTTCAGCAAATTTGGAAAATCAAAGACATTAGAAATAAAATTCTATTTGTTTTAGGGCTCTTGGTAATTTTTAGACTTGTAGCTCATATTCCGGTTCCGGGAGTAAATTTAGACAATTTACGCCAGTTTTTGGCCGGCAATCAAATCTTTGGTTTGCTTGACGTGTTCTCTGGCGGCACCATGAAGAATTTTTCTATTGTCATGTTAGGTGTCGGACCTTATATCACTTCATCTATTATCTTCCAATTGCTCACGATGATTGTGCCGAAACTGGAAGAACTTTCCAAAGAAGGTGAATCCGGACAGCAAAAGATAAATAATTACACCAGACTTTTGGCGTTTCCACTGGCCTTGGTTCAATCCTATGCCATGGTTCAATTGTTAAACAGATCGGCTTTGCCAATTATTACCGATTTGTCATTTTTCCGTTTGGCAACCATTTTGATGACAATTACAGCTGGCACAATGTTTTTGATGTGGATCGGTGAACTGATTTCCGAAAAAAAGGTGGGCAATGGCATCTCTTTACTTATCTTTGCCGGTATCGTATCCAGCTTCCCGGGAGCTGTGCGTAATTTCCTTATCAATTATAATTCCTCTGACTTTTATATATTTGTTTTATTTGCAGCTTTGGCCGTACTTACGGTTGTAGGCGTTGTTTTCATTAACGAAGGCCAGAGAAACATTCCGGTAAATTACGCTAAACAAGTGCGCGGTAACCAAATGTATGGAGGCAATACCACCCATTTACCACTACGCGTAAATATGTCCGGCGTAATCCCAATCATTTTTGCCGTGTCGCTTATGGTATTTCCGCCTCTTGTCGCTCAGTTTTTTGTACGAGCAAATACGGCTTGGATTGCCAGTGCCGCGACCAGTGTTATCTCTATTTTCCAAAACCAATTATTCTACGGCGTTGTTTACTTCTTATTGGTTTTTGGTTTTACTTATTTCTATACCGGTGTTATCTTCCATCCTCAAAAAATGGCCGAAAATCTGCAAAAACAAGGCGGATTTATTCCTGGTATTCGCCCGGGTACTGAAACCGAAAAATATTTGGGCCAGACCATGAACCGCATAAATCTTACCGGCGCCCTATTTTTGGGAGTAATCGCGGTTTTGCCGCTTTTAGCCCAATATTTTATGGGCACGACCAATTTGGCTATCGGCGGCACTAGTCTGCTCATCGTGGTTTCCGTAGCGATTGAAACTTCCAAACAGATAAATTCACAATTAACCATGCATGCCTACGATACTGTCTAAGGTTGAAAGAATAGCCCTAAACTGTTAAACTAAGAAGGCTGAAAAGCCTTTTTTGGTTTAAATTTAAGACTAAATAAAGTAATTGCCTGACTTATGTCGCTTATATGGGCTAAAGCCCATATATACTCACTCACTCGAAAATATTTTAGCAAGCTAAATATTTTCTCATTCGTTTCGCATATGAAAAAAATTATTATCATGATGGGTCCGCCCGGATCGGGCAAGGGGACACAGGCTAAAAGAATAGCGGAAAAATTTAATTATACCCACATATCCAGCGGTGATTTATTAAGGTCTTTGCTTGTGAAATCAGATTTAAATCCGATAGAAAAGGCGGCGCAAGAACAAATGAAAGCAGGTAATTTGGTTTCCGATGATTTAATTTACCAGTTGGTTTTTAGTAACATTGAAAATGAAATGGCTTCCGGAAAGGGCGTGGTCTTAGATGGGGCTATTAGAAATCTTGATCAGGCCAAAGGGTTCCAGGATTTTTTTGAGAAAAAAGGTTTAGACCAAGAAGTTTTAGTGTTAGAAGTAGCTTTGGCAGATGAAGAATCCTTTAAAAGACTGTCCACTCGCAGGATTTGCAGTAGATGCGGAGAAATTATTCCGGCAGGTGAAAGTAAATCGTACTCGGTTTGTCAGAAATGTTCCGGAGAGCTAATTACCCGTACAGATGATAATGTAGAGGTGGTAAAACAACGAATTGAAAAACAAGGCAATAAAGCGCTGCAACCGATAATAAATTTTTATAAAGAATTAGGAATTTTAAAAACCATAGATGGCAGCCCGTCCATTGAAGAGGTGGAAAAAGGTATTGAAAAAGCATTAAATTAATATTATATGTTAATTAAAACTCCGGAAGAAATAAAACTCATAAAACAGAACGGCAAAATTATGGGCCGTATTTTGGAAGACTTGGCCAAGATGTGCCGTCCGGGCGTGGCCATTATTGATATTGATAAGGCCGCAGAAAAAATGATTGTTGAAGCCGGTGGTCGCCCCGCGTTTAAAGGATATAGAACCAAATATGCTGATACGGCTTTTCCGGCCACAATTTGCGCTTCGCTCAATGAAGAACTAGTGCATGCAATTCCTAAAAAGGGTGTAATTTTAAAAGATGGCGATATTTTTACGATTGATATTGGTATGGAATGGCCAGCGCCGATTCCTGGTAAAAGCAGGGGATATTATACGGATACCGCTGTTACCGTTCCGATTGGCAAAGTTGCGCCAAAGACCAGAGAATTATTGCGTGTGACCCAAGAATCGCTGGAAGAAGGTATTAAGGCTATTAAACCCGGCAATACCGTAGCTGATATTGGCAAAGCCGTAGAAGATTACGTTAAATCACAAGGAAAGTATGGAATCGTTAGGGATTTGGTCGGACACGGTGTCGGACACGAAGTGCACGAAGATCCAAGAATTCCAAACTATTATGATCGTAATTTGGATTATGTGGTCTTAAAAGAAGGCATGGTAATTGCCGTAGAGCCAATGTTATCATTGGGTGGTTGGAGAGTAACTACGGCTGATGATGGTTGGACAATAGTTATGGCTGATGGGTCCTTAAGCGCTCATTTTGAGCATACGATTATTATTACCAAGAGCGGTAATGTCGTGGCGACCAGACGGCCAAGCGAAAAGTATGGGCTAAAGCCCATATAAATTCATTCGCTCGGAAATATCCAGGTTCAATATTTATAACTCGCAAG
>CAZUFD010000005.1:0-3534 GCA_964619625.1 uncultured Gammaproteobacteria bacterium
TTAGCTGTTGGCATTCGGAGTTTGATTGAAAACGGTATCCCGAAGGACCCAATTCTCATCCAGTGATCTACCACCAGCAGGAACACGTAAGGCTATACCTAGATATATTTCGAGGAGAACCAGCTATCACCGAGTTCGATTAGAATTTCTCTCCCATCCACAACTCATCTCCGAGTGTTGCACGGCTCGTGAGTTCGGACCTCCCCTCTTATTTCTAAAAGGTTCATCCTGGTCATGGATAGCTCACCCGGTTTCGGGTTATATGCGTGCCACTGAGCGCCCGTTAAGACTCGCTTTCGCTGCGCCTCCGCCCCAGAGGGGCTTAAGCATTGCGACACACAACATACTCGCAGGCTCATTCTTCAATAGGAACACTATCACCCTTGCGGGCTCTAGCTCTTTGTAAGTGTACGGTTTCAGATACTATTTCATCGCCCTCTCCGGGCTACTTTTCACCTTTCCCTCGTGGTACTTGTCCACTATCGATCACCAAAAGTATTTAGTCTTAGACCATAGTCGGCCCGATTTCAGACGAAATTTCACGAGTTTCGCCCTACTCAAGAACAGCAGCGATGATAATTGATTCTTTTTATATACAGGACTGTTACCTTCTTTGGTTGTTCGTTCCAGAACATTTTACTAAAAATCAATTTTTCACTCCACATACAGAAAGTGGACACTACTGTCTTATTACCCTATATAAACAACGGTCTGTCCTTTAATCCACAGTTCAAAGTTAATCCGAAGACCAACCTATTACCATAAAAACATTTATATAGTTTAGACTTTTCCCTTTTCGCTCGCCACTACTAAGGGAATCTCTTCGATTTATTTTCCTCTGGCTACTGAGATGTTTCACTTCGCCAGGTCTTCTTCTTACACCTATGAATTCAGTATAAGATGATTCCAACTTGCGTTGGAACCGGGTTTCCCCATTCGGACATCCTCGGGTCAAAGCTTGCTTGAGAGCTCGCCGAGGCTTTTCGCACTCTGCAACGTCCTTCTTCGTCTTTTGGTGTCAAGGCATTCACCATACACTCTTATTTAATTGCGCACGACTAAAGCACTAAAAAGTGCTTCTCCACATTGCAGGCCTATTGAAATTCCTGCGTGGATCAATCGTGTTTTGTGTAGTTTTAACTTTATATTAAACCGTAGCCTAATATATTTAAGTTCCTCAAACTCATGGTTGAGGACTACCTACCCTATTATTGTTGAATTGACCAATGAATTGTCAACGTTCGCGAATTTCAACCGAAACTTTCATTTCAATCAAAGTGAAAAATTTATTTTAAATTTCTCGCTTCGTTTGAAATAATTTTCTCTTCTTTTTATCCCCTAAAGGGATAATCAGCCAGATGGATTCAAGCTTCGCTTTGCTCGCTTTCATCTCATCGCTGCTAAAAACACAACGACCGCCTTCAAGCGGTCTCAAATTTGAGATGTTTCCACTTGGTACCTAGAGTAAAAATTTATAATGTTTTAACATTGTAGAAAAAATTTTACCCAGAGGTCCAAGCGATACATTTTTGTATTCAATCCTGTGGACGTGGTTCTTGAATAAATCAAGACTTTATATGTACAGACGATTATAGCTGAGATAAAAAAATCTGTCAAGAGCCGTTTATGGGGATAATCAGTGGAGGAAATTAGGCTAAATCTAGCAAAACCAGGCACCTCCCGCCTGCCCCCGTCAAAACCGACTCTTTCCAGGCTTTTACGAGTCTTTGGGCTGGGTTCGTTTGGGCCATATTTTTCTTAAGAAATTCTATAGTCTTGTCTCTTAAAACTCCCGAACCGCCACGACCGTAAATAATCTGCGCCTTATAATCTCCTTTATTTATTTGTTCCAACAAAAAATTAAATACTTCTTTTTCTATTTCTTCCGGCTTGATCCCATGCAGATCAAGTTTGGGTAAATTTTTGTCGTATTCTAACGCTATAAATATAGTATCTTCAGTTTTTTCCATAATACTCTATCAATAAATATAACGCGTTCAATTATACCATTTACCCAAACTTTAACAATCTGCTGAGTTCTTATTTCGCGATCTCTGCCAGCTCTGCTTGGAAGTATGAAGGCAGCGGATCGGATGGACTGTCAGCGCTGGTAATAAAAATCTTTCCAAAATTTCTTTCTTTGGCTGCACGCACAACTTCTTTCATTTTCGTTTCCGTGGGCACTTCATATACTATGGCGTAGAACCTTTCTTTTGGATAATGTTGCACCCAGGCCGGTACTCGTTTGGTGAGCCAGTTGCTATATGGACTTTCAAATATAACATTAACATCTGACACATTCATGTACCCTTCGTCCGTATTTGTGCCCGGATTAATTACCACCTTAAGATTAGAATTTATTTTCTTCACATAATCGTAGCGGGCTTTGTAATACGGCAGCTTATCTGCGCCGGAAGATGTCTCGTCAAAGAAGAAACCGCTAATCTGAGGATAGAATTTGAACCACAAAAACACGTCCTTATCTGCAGTCGCTCCATTTACTCGCGTGTAATCGGTAGATACATACCCATACACTTTAATGCCTTTGGCAACCGCTTTGTTTATCATGTTTGTCCAGCTGGTTTTTTTCTCCGTACCCGGACCATTATAAACATTGGCGATAATAAAATCTATCTGACTGGCGCCATCAAAGGCCTTTTCCCAATTTTCTTCATTTGGCGAAGGGTAGATATAGAGAGGCAAGGCAGCTTTGGCTTTGCTTGAAACAACCGGAACGGAAGGAGATGGTTTGGGAGTGGGCGTTGGCGCGGGCGGTGTAGGTGTGGCGGGGGTATGCGTAGGCGCGGCTGGCGGGACAGACGGAACTGTCGGAGAAGCCGGCGGGGTAACTGGAGGGGTTGTTGGTTGAGTTACTGGCCCGGATGATTTCATTCTGTTAAGAATTTGCCACAGATCCGCAGCCGACACACGATTTGATTTTTGCCAATCTACTATTGCCCTGAGCGTCATCGCGTCAAACTCACCCGTGGGCTCATTTCCAGCTGGAAAATATCCTTTTTGTTTCAGATATTGCTGCAGCAATAAGATATTGTTTACGCTTGTGGCCGAACTACTCTCTGCCGCTGCCCGTATAGGGGAAGATACGAAATACAAGAAAATTGTTAGAAAGAGCACAAAACTAAGACTTTTAAACAAGTGTTTCATACAGTAAGAAAAACAAACAAACGGATTTGCTCAGTGCATCTCCAATAATTAACCGATTTGGTGCCGAAAGAAAGATCCGGCCCTCTGGCCACGACAGGCGACATTCGCCGATATAATCATGCGATTTCGCTTCGTTTTTCAATCCTTCAGCTGCCAACCCCCTAAGGGGGTCGCTCTTCAAGTGCCGCGGGAGAGACTCGAACTCTCATTCCCTTGCGAGAACCAGCTCCTAAGGCTGGCGTGTCTACCAATTTCACCACCGCGGCATGGACTATTATTAATATCATGAAATATAAAAAAAAACAACCCCGTGTAGTCGGGATTGTTTTTTTATTCATTAGCTTATCTTCCTCTGCCGCCGCCATGTCC
>CAZUFD010000005.1:3634-54425 GCA_964619625.1 uncultured Gammaproteobacteria bacterium
AGTCGGGATTGTTTTTTTATTCATTAGCTTATCTTCCTCTGCCGCCGCCATGTCCGCCTCTGCTTCCACCATGCCCACCGCCGCTGCGTGGAGGTCTTTCAAATCTTGGCTGGTCTACATAGCCCTCTGGTTTTGGTAATAATTGCTTCATACTTAAATTAATACGTCCCATACTATCTATTTCCTTTACAACCACTTTTACCTTATCACCTAGATTCAACACATCTCCAGGGCTATTGGTGCGTGTCCAGGCTATTTCACTAACATGCACAAGTCCATCTTGACCCGGGAGCACCTGTACAAACGCGCCAAAATCTTCTATGCGCACAACCGTGCCTTCATAGACTTCGCCGGCGGTTACTTCATGAGTCAATTCTTTAACCCATTTAACGGCTTTTTCCATGCCAACCGCATCGGAAGAAGTAACAAACACACGGCCATCGTCTTCAATATCAATAGACACGCCGGTTTCAGCAATAATTTTATTGATCATCTTGCCGCCCGGACCAATCACATCGCGAATCTTGTCCGGATTGATATTGATAGTAACAATGCGAGGAGCATATTTGGACATTTCGGCGCGAGGAGCAGAAATAATATTGCCCATGAAACCTAAGATTTTTAATCTAGCTTCTCTGGACTGCGCAAAAGTTTGTTCAACAATTTCCCAGCTTAACCCTTCGGTTTTGGTATCCATTTGCATGGCTGTGATGCCATCACTGGTACCGGCAATCTTGAAGTCCATGCCGCCCGGGCCGTCTTCCACATCTTGCAAGTCAGTAATAACTTTCCACTTGCCGCTTTTATCACTAGCAAGACCCATCGCAATACCAGCAACCGGTTTTTTAATAGGCACGCCCGCATCCATAAGAGCCAGGGTAGAACCGCAAACCGAAGCCATAGAACTGGAGCCGTTTGATCCGAGCACTTCGGACACCACGCGCATAGCATATGGAAATTCTGTTTCCGGAGGAAGCATTGGTTCTAGTGCGCGTTCAGCCAAAGCGCCGTGACCAATAGCTCTGTTGCCCGGTCCGCGTAGCGGCCCAGTTTCGCCATAGGTAGCTGGAGTATCACTATAGTGATGCATGTAGCGTTTGGTTCCTTCTTCTTCCATGGTATCCAAAGTCTGTACATCGCCAGGAGCGCCCAACGTAACTACAGATAATACTTGAGTATCACCACGCATAAACATACCGGTGCCGTGGGTGCGAGGCAGTAAGCCAACTTCGGCGGAAAGCGCGCGCACATCGGTAATACCGCGGCCATCCAGACGCTGATTTTTATTTAAAATTTGTTCGGTGATATATTTTTCCACGTAAATTTTTACGCGGCCCAGCACAATTTTCATGATCGCTTCGTCTGTTTCTTTTGCGACTAGCATTTCTTTAATTGCGTCGGTGAATTTATTAACCAGGGTTACGCGCTCACGGCGGTCTATTTTTGGCGCGTCAAAAATCCAGTCTTCCACGTGACTGGCAACTAGTTCATCAGCTTCTTTTTCCGCTTTTTGTAAAGCAATTTGTTTTTCATTATCACTGTCAGATAAAACATTTTTTGCTTGTCCGGCTTCAGCTTGAATTTTTTTGATAAAATCCAAGAGAGGCCCCATTTCACTCGCGCCAAATTTCATCGCATCAATCACATCGCCTTCATTGGTTTCTTTACAACCAGCTTCTACCATAATAACTTTTTCCGGAGTGCCGGCCACCACAATATCCACGCTGCTTAGAGCTCGCTCGGCAATAGTCGGATTGATTTTCCACTTGCCATCTACGGAGCCGATGCGCACGCCGCCAATCGGACCATTCCACGGAATAGAGGAAAGTGAAAGGGCAATGGAAGCGGCGACCATAGCCGGAATTTGTGAATCAACTTCGCCGTCAAAAGAAAGCGCGGTCAAAATTACCTGCACATCATTGCGAATGCTTTCATCAAAGAGCGGGCGAATAGCGCGATCTACCAAACGGCCCGATAAAATCGCGTCATCGCTTGGTCGGCCTTCACGTTTTATAAAACGGCTGCCTTTTATTTTTCCGGCCGCATATAATTTCTCCTCAAAGTTAACCATGAGCGGGAAAAAATCTATGCCGTCACGAGTATTTTTACTCATGGTGGCTGTCGCCAAAAATACAGTGTCGCCATAACTGACCACACACGAAGCATTGGCCTGTAAAGCCAACTTACCTGTTTCCACAGAGAGCGTTCTGCCGCCCCATTCCATGGCCCATTTTTTTACTGCCATATATTTTTTAACCAAAGCAACGCTTTGATACTTTCTGTTCCGCTAAACGGAACAATAACCACGCTAAGCGCGGCGAAGATGATTTGAGAGCTACAGACCAAATATGGTCTATGTGTCCTCAAACCAACTTCATTATTAAATTAATTTTTTAAATCTTTTTTGGTGGAAAAGCCGGTTTCTTTGGTGGAAATATCGTTTTCTTTACTGGCTGGTATCTTTTATCTGCAATTAGAAACTTTGCTTTGTCCTGACTCAAGTCTATAAAATCATCGGCTTCTTCTATTAGCTTTCCCGAAGCTGTACCGCCAAATGACATTACTTCCACTTGTTTGCCTTGGCCTCTTAAATAATCTACGAGCGGTACATAATCGCCGTCGCCGCTTACGAGCACTATCGCATCCAGAGCGGAAGAAAATCTAATGGCATCTACAGCCAACCCCACATCCCAGTCGGCTTTTTTTTCGCCGCCTAAGAAAATTTGCAGTGGTTTGTCTTTGGTTTCTATGCCTAAATTATACAACGCATCAAAAAACGGCTGTTCTTCCTTGCTTTCGGTGCTCACAACATAGGCAATCGCGCGGATAAGTTTACGACCGGCGGTGGCTTCCTTTACAATATTGCCAAAATTAACTTTGGCGCCAAATAAATTTTTGGCGCTGTAGTACATATTCTGTACATCAATAAACACCCCTACTCTCTGGTCGGGGTGTTTAAGCGTGTTTCTTTTTTTATTAATTACCTGACTCATGGTTTTGCTTCATTAAATCTTCGTCGCTCAAATCATCTTCAACTTCCACGGTAGAACCATCCGGTTTGGAGATTACTCTAGCTGGCTTGATTTTAAGTTTTTTCACCAATTCTTCGTAACTCTTTGGGTTTTCTTTTTTCAAATAACGCATCAAGTTGCGGCGGCTGCTTACCTTGCGGAGCAAACCTCGGCGAGAAGAATGGTCTTTGGCGTGGGTTTTCAAATGACCCGCAAGTTCCTCAATCTCAGCTGCTAAAATGGCAATCTGAACTTCGTTGGAACCAGTGTCACCCTCGTGTAACTGGAACTTCTTGATTATCTGTTGTTTTTTCTTTTTGTCTAGCATACAAAAATGTTGCTTAACGAGCTAGCCAGGAGTATGTTTCTTGGCAGTCCGCCCCCAAAAATGGGGTTTATTAAATACGCCTGTAAGCTTATCCCAAAACTCAAAAAAAGTCAACCCCACAGAAGCTAAGCTATACAGCGTCTATTTTAGAAGATTATTAAAGACAAAGGTTGAAATTCCATAGGCAGCCACAACCAGAATAAAACCAATGGTAGCGGCAAACATCGCATCCTTGGCCTTGGTGGCAAATTCTTCATTCCCACGGGCAGTCATCCACCGGAGTCCGGCATAAAACATAACGGCCAAAAAAACTATGCCGGTAAATGAGAGTACCATGCTTATAACCGTACTAATTACAGAATAAATATTGGTTTCTTCGTACTGAGCTTTGTTGGCGGTTGCTTGCAGCCCAAATTGGGCGGCAACCGGAGCTGCCATGCTAAAAAGCGCGAAGAACAATATAAAAACCAAAAAAAATTTTCTAACCATACCTATAATAACTGTATTATAGTGATAATTATACCATACCTTGATTTATCTGTAAAAATAAGGTAGAATAGTTTTGCTTTTTTCGTCCTCATAGTTCAGTGGATAGAACACCAGCCTTCTAAGTTGGATACGTAGGTTCGATTCCTACTGAGGACACGACGCCCAGCGTCGTAGGTGGCACGCTAAGCGTGCCACAAACGGAGTGTTAAACTAGCACACGTAGGCAGGCTTGGCGGTTAAATGCCAGTGATGGTGGCCTTGGTATAACGGTTATTACGTGAGATTGTGGATCTCGCAACACGGGTTCAACTCCCGTAGGCCACCCCAAATTAAAAGTTTAAGGTATGCCAGAAGGTAAAAAGATACTTATTGTATCGTGCTCCACCGGATCCGGGCATTTTCGGGCCGCTGAAGCGCTTCGGCTTACCTGCGAAAGACTTTACCCAGATTCCCAAATAGCCCATCTTGATATGGCCAACCATTTGGACGGCATCGCCTACATATATGTAGTGTCTTTTTATAGTTTCTTTTCTAAATTGATTCCCCTATCTTATAAAATTGTCTACCATGTAACGGATCATTGGTTTGTGCAAAAACTATTCAAAATCCTGGCCCCGATTATGGCTATAGGAAGCAGAAAATTTATAAAACAGATAGATGATTACCGGGCAGACCTCATAATTTCCACTCACTACTTACCTCAATTTATTTTGCCTAAAAAAAATACCGCTCCTTTTGCTGCGGTAGTAACCGATTATTATGCTCATAAAATTTGGCTCTCCCCAAGAAATAAAAACTTATTCGTACCCACAGAAGAAGTAAAAAATGATTTAGCAAAAATCGGCATCAACTCTGTCGCTAGCGGCATTCCCATTCACCCCAGCTTCTTTGAAGAAAAAAACACTCGAGAGTTAAGAACCAAATTTAATATTCATAATAATTGGCCTATTATATTACTAATGCCGATTTCTAGCGGAAATATAAAACCGGAGCAGGCGGTACGACATATTTTTAGCCATAATTTTAACCGGCCTCTCAATATTATCGCGATTTCCGGAAAAAATAATGAAAAAACATTTAATAAATTAAGCGAGTTAAAGCCCGGTGGGCAGCATAACTTTATTCTACTCAAAAATGTTGAAAATGTAGATGAGCTTATGAGAATTGCCGATGTGATTATAAGCAAGGCCGGCGGACTCACCATTTCTGAAGCGTTATTTTTGCAAAAGCCAATTATTATTATCAATCCGATTCCCGGACAAGAAGATTATAATACGGCATATTTGGAAAAAAACCAGTACGGTATGCAGGCACACTCAAGCGATGATTTGGTGAGTAAAATAGAACTTATACTTTCTAAACCTGATATGATACACAAAAAATCTTACCCTGATCCGAGTAAGATTATTTTGGAATATATTTTTAAAAATTGATCGGCACTTCTATCGCGCGCAATTTGGGTCTAATGGATTTTGCACACAATAATCATTATAATTTTGGCCCTGATTATTTCCTCCGGTCGTACTTGTTACAAGAGCTTTCGTAACAAAATAAGTAATAGAATAGGCTGCTAAAATTACAGCTAATCCAATGGCGCCATTATAGAGCAAACTTTTGGCTTTACCTATCTGCTCATCATTGCCGGCTGCGGTCATCCATAAAAATCCGGCGTAGACAATGAGCGCGAGAAATATCGTGCCAATTACTCCAAGTACTATGTTAATAATCCTAGCTGCCAGTGTACGCGGATCGGTAGGATTGTTAGGATTATTAAAATCTGCCCCGCTTGAACCGCCGGCAGCGCGTAACTGATCAAAGGCATCTTGGCGAGGATTTGAGCTTGAAGATTGGGCACCTACCGGTGTGGAATATAAAACACAGAATATAGAGGTGAGAAAAAATGCCAGTGTAAGTATTTTTTTCATATTATAATCATTTACATCGTAGCTTTAAATACTTCGCCTAAAATAAAATATGTAAGACTGTAGGAGACTAAAATAATAATCAAACCTACAATTGAAGTTTTTAAAATCCCCATGGCTTTCGTTACCTGTTCATCATTGCCGGCCGCGGTCATCCATAAAAATCCAGCGTACACGGTAAGGACGAGAAATAGTATGCCTAAAACTCCTAACACGGCTTTAATAATTTTACCCACAGTTTCTGAAAGAGTTGAGGCCCCCGCTTGTCCATAACCGCTTTTGTTTGCGATATCTTGAGAAAGATCAGTTTGAGCCAAAGCGGCGCTAACCGGCGTAAAAAAAATATTGAGCGCCAAAACGGAAATAAGGAAAAATTTTTTTATCATAAGTATGGTTAAATTATTGTGCACAGCTTGGATCCAGCGGATTTTGTACACAAAACTCATTAACATTTTGTTGATTATTGCCGCCAGCCGCTCCCAACCTGCTTGTTACAAAATAGGTAATAGCGTAAGCAGACATAACAATTACCAAACCTATTACCGCAGCTTTTAAAACTCCCATGGCTTTTGTCACCGTTTCTTCATTCCCTTGAGCGGTCATCCACATTATACCCGCGTAAATGGTCATGACCAAAAATATGGTGCCTACCAAAGCGAGCACCGCTTTAATGACAGTTGCTATACTGGTGGCCAAATCTCCGGACACGCCAAGTCGTTCACCGCTTTCACCGCCGATATTGCCTAAAATTTTACCGGCGTCTTTTAACCCCTGGGCCGAGACAAATATGGGCAGCATCATGGTTAGGGCTATAGCAGCTGTTAAAATAAATTTTTTCATACGCTATGTTAGATTTAAATATTCCTTTCACAATTACCACTTTGTACTGTCCCTACCCATCTACATAAAGGAACGCCAGTTTCATTATCGTATTGATTATTACATTCAACCGCCTCCGTAATAAACGGACAATTTACTGTAGCCGCCGTCGGTGCCGGGGCATTATTGTCGGTACTTGTTAAGGCGCCAAAGACAAACCTGGATATTGCGTAGGCCGCAAGCACAATAATAAGGCCTATGGCGGCATGCTCCACAATACTTTTAGCTCTATCTACTCGTTCGCTATTGCCAAAAGCCATCATCCACAACAGACCGGCATATAAAATAAGGAGGAAAAATATGGCGCCCACAAAAGACAGAACCACTCCGACAATCGTACCAATTAATTCCGGCAGCGCTTGGTTGGCATTTACATTTGTACGACTGCCGATTAACTCTGTATTTCTGGCTGCGTCTTGTAAACCAAAATCTTCGGCAAACACAAAAATCGGCAACACTACTCCGATTACCGCTACAAGTAGAAATATTTTTTTAAACATATATTTTAAGCGTACGATTTTGTCATCCCGAGCGTAGCCGAGGGATCCCTTATACCTGGTTATAACAAGTACTTTGTTTAAGGGATTCCTCCACTTCGGTCGGAATGACAGCTAACCCAGAGAAATCGCGCTTGCCCGACTTAAACCAGCCAAACAAGCGCGTTTTTTCTCTGTATAATTATAATAATTATGGTCCTGTAGTAGCTGATACCAAACTGTTGACAACGTACGTTGCCAAAGCGTAGGCAGACAAGATAATAGCCAAACCAATAATACCGGAAAATATCCATTGTTTAGCTTCACCTGTTTGTTCATCATTACCACCGGCGGTCATCCATTTAAAACCACCGATAAGAATGATAACTACGGCTACGATACCGAGAAGTCCCATAGCTGTACGAATAATACTAGCTACGGTAACGCGGATATCTTTTTGTCCCAAACCTGTGGCTTCTCCATATTGAATTCCCAAATCATTTGGGGTTACATCCGGAGTCTGAGCCATTACTACGGCCGGGGCGAGCATTGTAAGCGTGCCTAACATAGCAAGCACTTGTTTCAATTTCATCATATTTTCACCCCCTTTCCATAAGAAAGAATGGTCATATATATCGTAACAATTTATAAAAATAGTATACCACACCTTTTTAGCCATTCCTAGTTAAAAAATTTAAGAAGGTGGACAATAGTATGTAGCTTCCCAAGACCAGTGCCACGCCAATCACCGCCCAAATCATGGTTTGCGTACCAGCCGTGACTTTTTCCGCATTACCAGCCGACGTAAGCCACTGAAAACCGCCGTACACAAACATGAGCAAGGTTATAGCTCCGATAATTCCTAAGGCTGCTTTAATTACAGTGGCAATAATTACCGAAGCTTCCGTTGTGCCTTTTTGCCCCGTGCCAATAGGATTTTCTAATTTACAAATTTCACGACCATTCTCTATGGTACAACCGGCGTTTGGCGTTTGGCCTGGCGTCTGTGTCTGACAAAGGCCAGCTGTCCATACTTCCTGCGAACCGGTACAATCTGATCGCAGACTTTGAATTTTTTGCTGGCTTGATTTATTAAAACAACAGCCAATGGTGATTCCTTGGGCAGATACTACTCCAAAAATACCAAACATTCCGAAAATTAAGACGGAAATCAGGTTAGATATTAAAAATATTTTTTTCATCATAAGTTTATTTTGGCACAACACTAAACAAGAAATTAACAAGGATATAGCTAAACAGCATCACCGTTATGCCGAGCGTTGTCCATACTAATATTTGTTTGGCTTTATCTATCCGTTCACTGGAACCACTGGCGGTCATCCACAAAATACCCGCAAATACGTATAAAACCAGGGTTATGGAACCGATAAAAGCCATCAGTAAATTTATAACACGCCTAATTAAGGCTGCGGGCGTACGGATATTTGCCGGGTTAAGGACTTCTGAGCTCGTATCTTGTAATTCGCCTATATTTGTACCGGTCGGCGGACAAGCATCTTCGGCTAAGTCACAGGTGGGACAAGAGCTTTGGCAAAAATAGTTGGCTGCTTGATAATTTACCGCCTCTATAGTTTCACATTGCTCTCCTTGAAAACATCTCCATTTTTTTAATGGCGGACATTTGGTTGCGAGCGCTTCTCCATATTGACATTTTTTCACGGCGTCAGCATGATCAAACGCCTGTATATCTTCACAATTTCCGTTAGTAACACAGCCAAAGGGTTCTGGACAAGGATTTTTGCTTAGCTTACAACCTGATGGGATAGGCCCAAGGGGGCAACGAGTATGGTCTTCATAATTACAAATCGGCTTTGGTTTTCCACAAAAAAAATTACATTCCATCCTCGCGTCGTAATATAAACTTTCTATTACTGTTATACAGGCGGCGGTTTGGCGGGTACTACACTCCGCCCCCCTTGCCCTTTCGTAAGGATCAGCGGCTATTTTTGAGCATGTATCGGCTTCTCTTGAGCAGCTATACTCCTCAAAAGCGCTGACACTGGCAACTTTAAAATTTAAAAAAACAATTCCAAGCACAGCAATAAATAGGATTGTATTTGTTTTCAAAAATTTCATAATCGAAATGAGTGAGTGAAGTGATGAGCTTGCTCAATCACTTCCGAACGAATTAGTTTATATCCATAGATATAATTTTATTTAAGTCCATACCCGCCCTTTAACCCCACGGCCGTACCCAAGAAACGTACCAGCATATACGCGCCAAAAACCACTACCAAACCGATAATGGCCGCCGTAATAATTTCCGTGCCTTTTTTGGTTTGCTCGGCATTGCCTCGTGATAAAATAAGCGTAAAGCCGCCGTAAATAAAAAATAATAAAGCAAGCGCGCCGACAATGCCAAATAAATAATTAACAACATTCAACAGTAAAATAACATAAACACTTACACTGCGGCATTCACCTTCGGTGGCGGGATCGCCTGTGGGATTATCTAGAGCACACTGCGGAATAAATTTACTATCCCCAGTTTGCGCTAAAACCTGAGCGGCATTAAAAAATACCGAAGTCCAAAGTAGAAAAACAAATATAATTTTTACAAATTTCGGCATACTAAAATGTCTGATTTATCTTTGCCGCCGCTCTATTTAATACTTCCTGTTTCCATTGTAATTCTCTGCCTTCCGGAGCCGGCAAGAGCCATTCATGAGTCATATCTGCCATAGCTTTTACCGTCGCGTCGTAATCTTTTCCTTTATACCAACTATCGGAAATAAGCACTTGCGAAGCAAACGGATACAACTGGTCATTATCAAGCTGGCCGGCAATATAGGCGCGTAAAGCCGCCGGACGACCGGATTGGTCTAGGTAATCTTTGGTGACTTTGGAGTGAGCCAAGTAATTGAGCAGCGCCCAAGCTTCGTTCTTATGTTTTGATTTATCGGTAACTGCTTGCACCCAATAATTTGCGACATTCACCGGCTGTTCGGGATTGAGCTGCAGCATTGGCAGCACCGCCATATTTAACTGCGGGGCGCGGGCTTTGATGACCGGATAGTGATAGCTGTACCCAAAGAAAAAGGCTAAAGAACCATTAATAAATTTATCCAGCGACATTGCCATATCTTCGTTCCAGGTATAGGTATCACGCGAAGAATTGGCAAAATCCGTATAAAAATTCATGACTGAAATGGCTGGATTTGCCTGATCGCGAGTAGAAAAATTCACCCGACCGTCTTTAATAAGATTAACGCTGCTTTGTTTAAAAAGTATATATACAATATCTTCAAATCCGGAAATATTGTTGCCCGTACCCAAGGCGGTGCCGGCCTGCACAATATTACCCGAGGTTCTATCAAATTTGGTTATTTTTTTAACGGCTTCTTGAAAATCTTCCCAAGTTTTTGGCGGTTCGGCAATATTGGCTCTATCTAACAAATCTTTATTATAATAAAGCGCCATATTTTCAAGTGAAAGGGGCAAACCGTAGATTTGATTATCCATGATTACGTCATTTTTAACCGCCTGCACATATTCCTTTTCCAATTGATTGGGCGTTAGTAAATTTTGATTTACGGTACTGACCGTGGTCTTGGTGCCGAGCGTGGTTTTTTCTACGCGCACGGTGGTATCAGAAACACTTCCCGGCATGGCCGCCAGTTTTGGTTTATAAAAAGTCATCCAGCGATTCCGCACGGAAATTATATCCGGCCCGCGATCTTCGGCTAAAGCCTCCAAAAGACGCGGATAGATTTCGTCAACGCGAAGTTGTTTTAAGTTTATGGTTAAATATGGCCTATCCGCCTTATACTTGTCTATCTGCGCTTGCAGGGCATCCACATCATCAAACACTGTCCAATACTCCAGGGTTACACGCTGGGTAGCCGTTTGTTCTTCTTTTGACAAGCCCTTACAACCCAAACCGGCCAAGGGTAAAACTAGGATAAAGCTTAAAATGAAGAATAGTTTTTTAGACATAGGCCAATGGACAAAACAAAGGCTTTAAATTCGTGATTTGTTTCGAATTTCGTGCTTCGGATTTCGAGTTTACGCTTAGTATTATATCACACTCTTTAGATAATCTCTAAAATCATCTGCTAATTTTTTATCACGTAAAGCAAAATCAACATTGGCTTTAAGATAGCCAAGTTTTGAACCGGTATCATAATATGTGCCATCAACTAAACAGGCATAATAAGGCCGCTTCTTCAAAACTTTGGTATGGGCATCTGCCAGCCACAACTCTCCATCTTTGCCCAATTTCGTTTTTTCTAAGGCTTCAAAAATATCCGGTGTTAAAACAAAACCACCAAGGATTGCCAGGTTAGATGGCGCTTTTTCCGGCCCGGGTTTTTCTACGATATTTTTTACTTGATATATATTTTCTTCTACCTCTTTCGCGTCAATAATCCCATACTTTTTAGTATCCGCCTTGCTTACTTTACAAGTAGTAATAACCGGATCGCCATACTTTTCATATACTTCTATAAGTTGTTTTAGTTGTGGTTTGTGCGGCGCATAAAAAAATTCATCCCCCCACATGACTGCAAACGGCTCATCACCGATAATATCTTTGGCGCATAAAACAGGCGTACCGTTTCCATAAGGTCCTTTTTGTCTAATGAAAATAAAATTGGCCAGATCAGCAATTTTCTTTACTTCTTCGGCAACATCTTCTTTGCCTTGTTTTTTGAGCAAATTTATCAGTTCGTAGTTGGGACTGAAGTGATCTTCTACGGCCCGTTTGCTGGGGCCGGTTACCATAATAATGTCGGTGATGCCGGATTTGACCGCATCTTCAACCACGTATTGAATAATCGGTTTGTCTACGACCGGCAACATTTCTTTGGGCTGGGCTTTGGTGGCGGGCAAAAATCTGGTGCCTAGGCCGGCGACGGGAATTACGAGTTTACGGATTTTAGACATACAAAATTAATCTAGTTCAATAAATTTATACTGTTTTGATTGTATCAAAACATCAAACTCTTTTCAATCCTTAAAAAATCATTTTACAATCGCATAGCTGCCGGCCTGAAAAGCCCACGAGCCGCCGGGCCCGCTGCTAAAGCTGGCACTTTGGAGGCCGGTTTGGTAATTAATAACGGCGTTATTTTCCAAACGAATTAAATTGGCGGTTAATTGAAGCGGCGCGGCGTTATTTTCTACTTCAATAGTGCCGTTGGGAGCATAATAAATACTACTGGAGACATTGTTGTTTAATTCAATAGCCATGCCGGTGCCGGAATAATTGCTTATTAACATTAGATAATTGCCGGGATTGCTATTGCCCGTCACTAACGCGTTATTGTTAAGGGTTATTTTGCCATTTACGGTTGAACTTGCAGGATCGTCCGCTATTAAAACCGTGCCGCCGCTGCCTAACGACGCGCTGCCGCGAATAGCCGAATTATTATCTACTATAATATTTCCGGCCACCCAAACCGGGCCAGCCAACCACACGGTGCTGTTATTTATTATGGTTAAATTACCGTTAATTTTAACCGGGCCGAGCGTGGCGCTACTGCCATCCAATGTTAAACTGTTAATTGTGCCGCCGGCTGCGGCCGCATCTTCCCAATTGGTAATTTGGGCCTGCGAAATTGGCATGGCTTGCGGAGCTGGAGGGGTGCTGCTCGGGTAAGAAACGCCGGAAACTGAACAAGTGTTGGTGGTTTGGTAATAGGCACTCCCGCCAATAGTACAGCTGGTAATGGCTGGCGCTCGTACCGTGCCGTTTACCGTTACGCCGTCCAAAGAAGTGGCCACGCCGCCCATAATAGTTTGAAAATTCAAATCCCCGCCTACAGCGTTCCAAACCGGGGTAGAGGCATTCCAGTTAGTGCTATATTTGCCGGTATTACCGGCATAACTATCGGTGTTATCCATACCCCAAATGTAATAATGGTTGCTATTTGATCCCGAAGAAAGCATTAACCAATATTTTTGCCCGCCGATCAATGTAGGGTTGGATGTAAAAGCGCCTTCAATAAATGCATAGCTGCCGGTAATGGTAGAGGCAGAGATAGCGCCGCTCGCCAGTTCGGTTTTGGATGGCTGGCCGTTATTATCAGAAACTATTCTAATTGTTAAATTTCCGGGATTACCATTTTTTTTCAAATAAACTTTTATTTTGGTAATAATATTGGTAGCGCTAGGAATAAAACTCTGAGCAACATCCTTGCGCGCGCTCTCATTGCCAAATAAAAAATCGCTGTTTTGGGTTTGGAAATTCTGATCCGGCGCGGCAGATGAACCGGCCGCCACCGACGCATCACCGGTAATTACGCCCGAACCGCTAATGTTGCCGCTGACATATACATTGCCGTTAACTTGGGAGTTGTTTCCCATACTTAGCCCGCCATAACCGGACTGCACGCCAAATTGAAAATTGACTACAGTTAAATCAATCGTAGCGATAGCGCTTACAATACGCTCGGCCACGGCTCCATTTTGGTAAATAATTCTGCCCGTAGAAACTATTTGCTTACGATTTGAATCTACAGTGGAAATGGTGGTGCTAAAGCTGCCATCGCCTAGTGTAATATTACTTTCACCGCTAAAATTTGCATCCTGATTAAGCTGATACATCGCTTGGTCAAGGCCGGCTTCCGCAATGGCAAGCGCCCCGGCGCGAGATACGGTTTGCCGCTCGGCGCGAGAATGAACATTGGTTAGACCTATCAAACTAACGGACAACATTAAAAGTATCGCCATAAAAACCATAGCGAACAAAATGATCTGCCCTGATTGATTCATTTTAAAAATTTTAACCACAAAATAATTAGTAATTTTTTAAAAAAATCTGTTCGCTGGCACGACTCTGCACCTGCGCTCTATTTTCCGTCGCCGTAGTGGTTACGGTCGCGGTCACTTTTTTTACCTGTGTAAAATCCACACTATCATAGCTAAAATTTACACCCACAATTACATTGCTTAATAATTTTAATCCGCCGATACGCGCGCTGGCGGCGTTTGTTTCTAGATAGCGATAAAAATTTGTGCTGCTGACATAAAAAGCGGCATAATCCCACGTGTCATTTATAGTCTTGCCGGTAGAATCAATGGCCGGGATTTGCAAAACCAAAGTTGAGGAACCGGAAGCGTAATTTACGCTATTTATAGTGCGGCTTGAGAGAACGCGATAGGCTTGCGCGGTTAAATTGGAAACATCGGTAAGCGAAGTCCGCGCGCCGCCCACAGACGCCAAATGGGCGCCGCTTAAATTGAAAATTTTTCCAAACGCTTCATACACTCCGAATAACGCTAGTGAGATTAAAACAAAGAGGCCGATGGAAATTAAAGTTTCTATGAGCGTTACGCCTTTGTTTGAATTTTTTTTATTAAAAAAATTAATCATAGGCCCCCTTGGCTAATTAAAGTAGTAAGCGAAACAGTGTGGCGTTTTTGCGCGCCCGGTTCTTGCCAAGACACTTCTACTAATACCTGTTTGGTTCTGTCGTTGTATTGGCTAACAGTCGTGCTGGCGCTGGCTTCTGGCAGAGACGAGAGTTGCGCGTCGCTAAACGCGCTGCTTGAGGGCAAGCCAGCATATCCCAAAGCGCGCATATTTTCTAATTGGCTCTGGGCAATACGCAAAGCCAAATCTTGATGCTTAACATTGCGATTTAAAATTACGGCGGTGGCGGCTGCCTGAAATAATACAAAAAAAACTGCGATAATCGCCAAACTTACGAGCGCTTCGAGCAGTGTACTGCCGCGGCTGTTTAAACGGCGCTTATTTTTAAACTTATATATTCTAAACATTACTATAGTATATCATGAAATTAATTATAAAAAATATCCTCCGACATTACGTCGGAGGATATTTTAAAACTTTGTCTTAAAGTTTTTTATTGCAGGGGCAGTTGTTGAACTTGCTCTAGAGAAAACGCGGTGTTATATAATCGCAAATCATCAAATAAGCCGGAGTAATTTCCGCCATGACCGATTATATCCATGCCATCGGTGCTGGTGCCGCCCAAATTCTTGCCGGTGCTGCCGCTTCCCGCCAACTGGCCATTGATATATAGCGTTACATTTGTACCCTGGTGAACAGAGACCAAGTTTACCCAAGTATTGAGCGGAATGGTGCTGCTAGAGTATATATGTGTGACAAACGGAGTGCCGTCGCTGTGAGTAGCTACAAATTTCAAACCAGTTGAAGTCTTTTGCAGCCTGGTTTGTAAGATTCTGTATTTGAAGAGCAAGGCGTGGTAGCTGGCAGTTGACCATGAATTGTATGTGGTGCTCGTGATTCTTACCCAGTTAGATACCGTGGCTTGATTCCAACCATTAATAATTTGGGATCCGTCGGTGGCCAAGTATGTATTAACTGCCCCATTGAAAGACAACGATGCAGTATTGGTAGCAGCAATCGGAGCGGTATTTGTGCTATAGACAATAGTTCCCCTGCCTACAGTTGTAACTCCTAACATTGATTCAACAACATTATTATTGAATTTCCAATAAAGTGTAGGTGATGGCAAAGTTGGGGTGGTTTGCGTTACCATGTTTACGGTGTAAGTAGTATCTAGAGCCGGAGTGACTATCATATGATCTTTGACACCTCCATCTGACCAAGAGCTGAACTCATATCCTTGTCCGCTAACTGTTTGCGGAGAATTTAAACCAATGGTTCTTTGCACACCGGCTACGCCTACAAATGTGAATGGTGTAATTTGAGGCGAACCATCAAGTAACACTTGCGTGCCTGGGACGCTTGCAGCCAGAGTTATATTTGCTTTTCTAGGCAGTACATCTCGGCTTACGGTATTTTGCAGCCCGCTTGAGTCGGTGACGGTTAAGTTAATTCTATACCATACATTGTCTTCGGTATGGCCAAAGGTTGGAATCGTAAATGCGCTTGAAGTGGTACTGGTAACCGGACCAAGGTGCGGATGCGTATGAGTATCGTGGTGGAATACAACTGTCCAGCTATACGCGCTGGCTGGCAACACGCCATCATCGGGGTCGGTAGCTTCTCCAGAGAAATTAATCGTATCACCGGCAGTATATAGGGTTCCTACCACAGGCAAAATAATATTTGCTGTTGGCGCGGAACCGACCATAATGTTTAGAGTAACCGAATGAACGCCGCCATGGCCATCGGCCACGGTAAGTCTGGTAGTGTAATTGCCACTGGCAATATAGGTGTGAGTGGAAGTAACGCTCGTGCTGGTGGCGCCATCACCAAAATCCCATAGATATGTGAGCTGGTCATTGTCCGGATCAGTGGAACCAGAGCCATCTAAATATACAGACAGAGGTGTTGGGCCGGAAGTTGGAGTTGCGGTTGCGACCGCTGTTGGATTACGGTTGGTACTACTAGCAACAAAGGTAATTTTAGAAATTATACCCGAACCATGACCAGCCACCAAAAGACTGCCATCTGGAGCGGTTTTCAAATCAACAGAATATTGAGGTACGGGCAACTCAAAGGTGGCGGAAGCATTATTTGCCGAATCCAAATATCTGAGCCAGGTGGCACAATAATCTATAACGAAATAATCATTTTGATATGAAGCTGGGAACTGGCTGCCGGTGTAGAAGGCGCCGCCGGTAATAGCGCAGCCCTCAATACCTCGTTCGTGAACATAAATTGGGTTGCGAGCATAGGTGTTGCTGCACATACCTTCACAAGTTGGCCAGCCATAATTTATACCGGCATTGCCCACGTTTACTTCTTCCCACAGACCAGCGCCCACATCATTGATGTGCATCTTGCCGGTAAGCGAATTGAAAGAAAAACGATATGGATTGCGCAAACCAAATGCCCAAATAGCGCGATATTGTCCGGCTGGAGTAAGAACATTTCCGGAAGTATCAACAAAGCTGGCTGGGTTGTCTGATGGAATTGTGCCATCACTATTTAAGCGCAAAATTTTTCCGTTGTAGTCTGTAACTGATTGAGAACTGAGCGGCTCGCCGGCATCCCCAAGTGATAAATATAATTTTCCATCCGGACCAAAATGAATATCCCCGCCGCGGTGGTTGCCGGAAATGTTATAGTATTCAAGCAATATTAACTCGCTGCCTGGGACAACAACATTTCCATTCGCAGTAAATCTACTTAAACGCGCGCCCAACGAATTCTCCGTATAGAAAATATAAATGTAATTGTTGGTGGTGAAATTTGGATCAAACGCAATGCCTAGTAATCCGCGCTCTTCATCGCTGCGCATGTTGGTAGTTACCAAAAATGGAGTTGCTAATAATTGGCCTTCGGGAGTAATAATTCTCACCGCGCCAGCCTGTTCGGTAACAAATAATCTGCCATCCGGTGCAAACGCCATAGCGGTAGGATTGGTAAGACCGGTAATAAAATTATTGTTTATCTGGAATGTGCCTTCGGCAGGAGTGGATGTGGAAACGAAGCTGGCTGCAATTGTTTGGTTGGAATTTACATTGCTAAAAGAATAATTGGAAACTGCGCCAACTGAACTGCCATTTACCAGCACATTGGAAATTTGATAGCCGCTGTTGGGAACGATGGTAAATGTTTGGCTGCCTCCGAAAGGAACTACCACCGTGCCACTTGGAGAAATACTGCCACCAGCGCCGGCTGAAGCCGAGATTGTATAGGTAATTTGAGAGAATGTGGCGCTAATTGCGTGGTTAGCTGTAACATTTGTAAATGTATAACTGGCCAGCGCGCCTTGATTTACACCGTCTACCACCACCGTGGCAATCTGGTAACCGCTGTTAGGGGTGATGTTAAATGCTTGGTTAGCACCGCTGCTTACAGCTACTGTCCCTGATGGAGAAATTGATCCGCCCGCTCCGGCCGTAGAGGTAATTGTATAGGTTGTGGTAGGGGCCAGAGAAAAACTGGCACTGATTGTGTGGTTGGCCACAACATTTGTAAATGTATAACTTGATACTGCGCCTTGTGATACACCATCAACAAGCACGCTAGAGATTTGATAACCGCTGTTTGCCGATACCGTAAAAATTTGGTTTGCACCGCTATTTACACTGACTGCGCCGGAAGGCGAAATCGTACCGCCAGCATCGGCAGTTGAGGAAATGGTATAGGTTGTGGTGGGAACTTGGGAGAAACTGGCGGAAATTGTATGATTTGTCACAACATTTGTAAAAGTATAGCTGGAAACTGCGCCTTGATTTACACCGTCTACTAATACTTGAGCAATTTGGTATCCACCACTCGCACTCACCGTAAAAGTTTGGTTTGCGCCGCTATTTATACTAACTGCGCCGACTGGCGAAATTGTTCCGCCAGTTCCGGCTGAAGAAGTAACCGTAAATGTCTGTACCGGAGGAGTAGTTGTAACGCTGGCAAGTTCCGCAACTTCAGCTTGGGTGATAGCTCGGTTATAAACTTGAAACTCGTCTATATATCCGGCAAAACGACCATCATAAGAAGAAATCTCAAAAATGTCGGGGCTGACTACTCCCAAAGTTTTTCCGGTGCTGCCAGTACCAACCGGTTGACCATTAAAATAAATAGAAGCGGTAGTGCCAGTATGGGTAGTAGCAATATGAATCCACGTGTCAGTAGGAATGGAAGCAGAAGACGTGATCCAAGTACCAAATGGAGTGCCATTACTATGCGTGGTCATGAATTTTAACTGGCCGGTAGCGTCCTTAAATACTCGGCTGTGAAGAACTTGATATTTAAAAAATAAGTCATGATCTGTGTTGTTTGCCCAAGTATTTGCATCGGCGCTGCTTATTCTCATCCAAAACGAAATACTGCCTCCGGCCCAACCATTGAATAGACTGCTGCCGCCCAAAGCTTGGGATTCAATCCCGCCGTCTATATATAAAGAAGCGACGCTGCTGGTTACTGGCGCAACTTGCGTGCTGTATGAAGCTGTACCTCGTAAAGTAAAATCATTAGGACCGACTGAATCCAAAGAATTATTATCAAATTTTAAATACGTAACCAGTCCGCTGACGGCCGCTTGAGTAGATGGGGTTGAAACACTACTAACAACAACCGCCAACAATGCCAACACAGAAAACCCGGCCAAAAACCCCGCTACTTTTGATCGCATATACGAAATGAATGAGAGGATTAAATTAAATGTTTTTAATTTAATTCCGAATGAATGAGTATATATGGGCTTTTGCCCATATAATTTATATTATTATAAGACACTGAAAAAATCAGTGTCTCCTTTATGAATAAATTAAATTTGTATTATTATAAACCTTTATTTTTTGTTTGACCAGCCCTGCTAATAAGTTCATCTCGCAACTGTTCGGCCACTTCTTTGGAAATACCCGGCAAAAACCCTTCGGCGCTCATGCCCATCGCCCCACCTCTGGCACCATACACCGCGCTCGCGCCGGCAGTTTGAATCATAAGGCTAGAAAGCCCAAACATGCGCGCAAACAAACTTCTATGGATATCTACATTTTGAATACGGTCATACGGAATCGTAACGTACTTTTTAGTGATAATACCGCTCTCTTTGCGAAAACCGGCATCCACAAGTTCATAACGATAAAAATGAACGGTTAGTTTTGCCCAAACAAAGCATGCTACTAAATATAATATAAAAAATAACAATGGCCCTAATATGACCCATACAGTGCTCGTACTGGCACTATAGTCAAAATTCACCGTAGAGTTCTGTTGCGAAGACATCTTAAATAAACCGGCAAAAACCGCAAGAAATGATCCGGAAAGACCGAAATAAAAAGCCAAAAATGCAAACGGCAGACAACAGCCAAAGCATGATTGGAAGAAAAACAACCACACGGCTTTTGGGTCTAACTGTTTCATAATTATAAATTAAAGAATAAGTGTTGGTGCCCAGGGCGGGAATCGAACCCGCATGCCTTTCGGCGAGGGATTTTAAGTCCCTTGTGTCTACCAATTTCACCACCTGGGCGTTTGTAAACTACAAAAATTCTATCACCCGTTTCTCAAAAAATCAAGGGCCAAGCTACACTATTATTTCTTCTACCCCTTCACTAGAATTAACGTATCGCGCGGCGGCAAACAAAAAATCACTGAGACGATTTAAATAAATATTTAATTCCGCGCGAATAGGCGTGATTTTATTAAAATCTACCAGCTGTCTTTCGGCACGGCGGCAAATCGTGCGGGCCATATGAAGCTGCGCACCGGCCAAACTTCCGCCCGGAAGAATGAAATTTCTAAGCGGCGGCAACTTACTCCAAAATTTATCAATAAAAACTTCCATTTCTGTCACGCGCGTGGCATCTATTTTTTCTATTGTATCTTCAAGCGGCCCTTGTAGGGCGGCAAGCTCTGCTCCTACTTTAAATAAATCCCGCTGAATTTGTTGGATAAAATTTCCAATTTTGCTTATCTCTTCATCTTGATTTTTATTAAGTAGTGCTACCACTACGCCCAAGGCAGCGTTAAGTTCGTCTATTTCACCTATCACCTGCATTTCCAAACAGCTTTTACTCACTCTTTTTCCGCCTAAGAGCGATGTTTCACCTTTATCTCCGGTTTTAGTATATATTTTCATATATGGAATCTATTCTCTAAACAACAACTCGCCCCGACGGGCATGGGGGGCGAGTTGTTTCTATCTTCATAATCAGATTTCTACTTTAATTTTAAGAGCAGCCGGTGGTACTACCGCAATTTAAACACTTATAGCAAGCGCCATTTCTTATCGTAATATGTCCGCAGGTTCCGCAAGGTGGCGCATCACCCATCATGCCGGATAATTGCTTACCCATTGCATCGGTGCCAACGTCATGGCCAGATTCTTCTTTTGCCATAGTTGGCAAAGTGGCCTGAGCAGTATTCGTTTCGGATTTATCGGCCAGCGGCATCACATGTTGTCCGCCCAATTTGGCCGCGAGCTGTTCCATCTGTTGAGCTTTATTTTTTTGAATGCCGGTTGGTTTTACCTGGACAAAATCCGTGCGCCCCAAATATTCCATGCCTAATAATCTGAACACAAAATCAATTATGGAAGTACAAAATTTAATATTTGGATGATCGGTAATACCGCTTGGTTCAAAGCGAGTAAAGGTAAACTTGTCTACATATTCTTCCAAAGGTACGCCATACTGCAAACCTGTGGAAATTGATATCGCAAAAAGGTTGAGCATGCTGCGGAAAGCCGCGCCTTCTTTATGCATATCAATAAATATTTCTCCGAGTCTGCCGTCCGGATATTCACCGGTGCGCAGGAACAGTGTTTGGCCGGCGATTTTGGCTTTAATGGTAATACCGCCGCGCTTGTATGGCATCTTACGCTGTTCGCCGTGCACATAAATGCGGTTGCCCTGGACGGATCCATCATGATTATACTTAATCAAAGCCTGCGCTTCGGCTACCATTTGATTTATCACCGCTTCATTTTCGCTTGATAAACTATAGGTCTTATGAGTCTCTTCTTTTACGGTGGTCTTTATTTCTTCCACCACTACTTTTTCTTCAACTTTTGTTTCAGCTTTAGCGTCTTCGGTCTTTTTCTTATCAGATTTTGCCGAGAGCGGTTGTGATAATTTTGATCCGTCACGGTACAAAGCCATGGCTTTTAGACCCAATTTCCAGGAAGCAACATACGCGGTTTTTACATCATCAAGCGTAGCTTCATGCGGCATGTTAATAGTTTTGGAAATTGCACCGGATAAAAACGGCTGTACCGCCGCCATCATGCGGATATGGCCCAAGAAATGAATATAGCGTTGGCCTTTCTTGCCGTTTTTATTAGCTGTATCAAACACGGCGTAATGTTCTTTGCGCAAATGCGGAGCGCCTTCAATGGTCATCGCGCCACAAACAAATTCATTAGCAGTTGCAATCTGTTCCGCCGTAAATCCAAGAGCAGATAATAAGTTAAAGTTCGGATCGTTATACTGCTCGCTGCTAAAGCCCAACCGTTGCAGACATTCCTCACCGAGCGTCCACACATTGAACGCAAATGCCAGCTCAAACACGCCGGCCAAAGATTTTTCTATCTTTTCTAACTCCTGGTTAGTCAGGCCCTTGTCTTTCAAACTTTCATGATTGATATGCGGAGCATTTTTGAGCGTCGCATGTCCTCGCAAATAACCAATAATATCATCGATTTGATTCTCGGTATAACCGAGCACATGCAGCGCGACCGGCACAGATTCATTTACAATTTTGAAGTATCCGCCGCCGGCTAATTTTTTGAATTTTACCAAAGCAAAATCCGGTTCTACACCTGTGGTTGCGCAATCCATTAAGAGCGCGATCGTACCGGTTGGAGCGAGCAAAGTAGTTTGGGCATTACGGTATCCATACTTTTCTCCCATTTCTAATGCTTTATTCCAATATTCTCTGGCAGCGGCCACTAAATATGCGGGAGCATGTTCTGGGCTGATAGCCATAGGCTTAACTGAAAGATTTTCGTATTCATCGTCTGGAGCATTAAAAGCCGCACGTCTATGATTGCGTATGACACGCAACATGTCTTCTTTATTCAGATCGTACCCGGCAAACGTGCCCAGGAACTTGGCCATTTCAGCCGAAGTTGCATACGACTCAGCCGTCATAATGGCCGTAACTGAAGCGGCAAATGCCATTGCTTCCGGAGAATCATAGGGAATACCGGCGGTCATAAGTACGCTACCGATCGCGGCATAACCCAAACCAAGCGTACGGAATAGATAACTGTTTTGCGCGATCTCCTTACTTGGAAATTGGGCCATCAAAATACTGACTTCAAGCACTACCGTCCAAACTCTGGTGGTATAAGCAAAGGCTTCAACATCAAAACTAAAGTTATCGGTATTATAATAATGGGAAAGATTTATGGAAGCCAGATTGCAGGCCGTATCATCCAAAAACATATATTCGCTGCATGGATTGGAAGCATTGATGCGACCGGACTTTGGGCTGGTATGCCAATCATTGATAGTTGTATCAAATTGTACGCCCGGATCGGCGCAAGCCCAAGCGGCACTGGCAATTTTGTCCCACAACTGACGGGCTTTTACGGTTTTGATAACTTCTTTCTTTACGCGGCCAACTAAATTCCAATCGGATTCATTTTCTAAAGCTTCCAAAAATTCTTGGGTAACACGCACGGAATTATTTGAGTTTTGTCCGGAAACAGTTTGGTAGGCTTCGCCTTCATATGAAGATTCATATCCGCCGGCAATAAGAGCTGCAACTTTTCTTTCTTCCTTTACTTTCCAATCAATAAATTCTTCTATATCTGGGTGGTCAATATTGAGTACTACCATTTTGGCAGCGCGGCGAGTAGTGCCGCCGGATTTAATGGCGCCAGCAGCGCGGTCGCCGATTTTTAGGAAGCTCATGAGGCCGGAAGAGGTGCCGCCGCCGGAAAGTTTTTCTCCGGTCCCGCGCAAGTTGGAAAAGTTGGTACCAGTGCCGCTGCCATACTTAAATAATCTGGCTTCGCGAATCCACAAATCCATAATACCGCCTTCGTTTACCAAATCGTCTTTGATGGATTGGATAAAACAAGCATGGGGCTGCGGATGAGTATAGGCGTCTGTGGAAGCAGTAAGAACTCCATTATCCGGATCAACATAATAATGGCCCTGAGCCGGGCCGTTTATGCCATAGGCCCAATACAAACCGGTATTAAACCACTGTGGAGAGTTTGGAGCCACACGCTGGGAAATAAGCATGAAAACAAGCTCTTCATAAAATATTTGCGCGTCTTCTGGGGTAGCAAAATAACCGTACTTTTCACCCCAATAACGCCAAGTGCCGGCCAAACGGTGGGCTACTTGCTTCATACTGTGTTCAGGGCCAAGCACCGGCTTTCCTTCCGCATCCATTACGGCTTTGCCGCTGGCGTCATATTGAGGCACACCGGCTTTGCGGAAATATTTCTGCGCCAAAATATCTGTGGCTACCTGGGTCCAGGTCTTAGGCACCTCAACTTCATTCATCTCAAACACTACCTTGCCGTTTGGTTCACGGATAACGGAAGAACGCAGTTCGTACTCAAACATGTCATAAGGACTGACGCCGTCTTTGGTAAAAAGCCTAGGGAAACGAAGCCCCTCTGGGGAGTATTTAAAGTCATTATCAAGGACAAAAGTTTTGGTCGCCAAGGCGTTTTGCATACTATTTTTGTTAAAAAATGGTTTAAACCCCTTTAGCCCATATAGTAGCATAAATTAATTTAAGGCACTATATATAGTAAAAAGGAGTGGAAATTCATTATACCATTTATAAAAAAATTGTGCCAAATGCGGTACTAGATGCTGGATTTGCTCTCAACTGAGAGAAAATAAAATGTATCTAAAATTACTTTCATTAGTTATCCACAAGATAAATTAGTTTATTTACAAAAACTATAATTAAAAATTTTAATTTAAATAAAAAGCACCTCGCCCGGACATTCACTTTTGACAGTGAACGCCGAACGAGGGTTGTATTTGCCGACAACTACGACCTGTGACGGGGGACCCGATACTTGCCGTCCCATTGGCAGTCGAGCCAGATCCATTTCTCGACCCAACGGTCGTTGTCTTTGCTCCAGTAGACGTAGTGCACACTCTCGGGGTTGTCCGGATGCGGATCGTCCGTGAAGACGAAGACGACCTCGCCGCGGAGCGCAGGCGGGATCTCGTCCTGGTAAGCGAGGATATAATCCCGTTCACTCTTGCCGTTGTGGGCATTCATCTCCTTTGCCCGTTCGACCATGGTGTGGCCGAGGACAGACTCCTCGTCTCCCTGGAGGAAGATGAGGTTGTCAAAGGTCTCGCCGCCGAGCGTCATCTCGTTAGGGAGTTCAGACCGAACGGTATCCATTGCTTTGTTCCTTTGCTGGATTTTTTGCAGAATACTTTAACAATAAATGCAAAAAGTCTGCTTGTCAATCGTTACTCTTTAACATATAATTGAAGAATGCAAGAAGAAATTTTGGACAATGAACTCTCTAGAATAACCGCCCCCGAAGCCGACACCGAAGAGGTAGCTTTGGATATTACGTTGCGTCCGCAAAAACTAGAAGATTTTATCGGCCAGCCGCAAATAAAACAAAACTTGGGAATTTCTATGCAAGCGGCCGTTAAACGTGGTGAGATGCTAGAGCATATACTTCTCTATGGCAACCCGGGGCTTGGCAAAACCACTTTGGCCAATATTATTGCCAGAGAAATGAACAATAATATCAAAATTACTTCCGGGCCAGCTCTGGAAAAAGTTGGAGACTTGGCCGCAATTTTATCTAACTTACAAAACGGAGAAATTTTATTTATAGATGAAATACATAGGTTGAATAAAACTATTGAAGAAGTGTTGTATCCGGCTCTGGAAGACTACTCACTAGACATTATTATTGGCAAAGGCCCGGCAGCGCGCACGATTCGTATGCCGCTCGCCAAATTTACGCTTATTGGCGCCACCACCAAAATCGGCATGATTTCGGCGCCGCTCCGCGATCGTTTTGGCCACACCTTTCATTTGGATTTTTATAATCATGAAGATATAGAAACTATTTTGGCGCGTAATGCCAAAATTTTAAATATGAATATAGAACCGGAAGCCACCATGCTTGTAGCCGAGCGTTCTCGCCGTACCCCGCGTATTGCCAACCGTCTGCTCAAACGCGTGCGCGACTTTGCCGAAGTAAAACACGACGGTGTAGTAAATAAAAAAATTGCCAGCGAAGCGCTGGGCATGCTGGCCATAGACGAACTGGGGTTGGATGAAACAGACCGAAGATTATTACAAACCCTGATAGAAAAATTTTCTGGCGGCCCGGCTGGGTTAAATACCTTGGCCGCGGCAATTAGTGAAGAAATGGATACCATTGAAACGATTTACGAACCATTTTTACTCCAAATGGGATTTCTTGAACGCACACCGCGCGGACGCAAAGCCACGCCCGCGGCCTATATTCATTTGGGCTATGACGCTCCTAAAAATCAAACTTTATTATAATTAACTCTATGCTCGTTATACCTCTTTATACTCTACTTATCGTGTATGCGATTTTTTTGCTCGTTTTTTTCACATTCTTCATAATCAATTTTTGGCATATATTTTTAACTGGCACAACCAACTTTAACAGTTTTGTTGTAACCCTGCTGGTTATAATTTTAACGGTTTTAACTTTTTACGGCACTTGGTATTTTTTGCGAGGCACAGATTGGCAACAACCATTATTTACTCTGAACTTAAGCAATTTTAGCAATTTATTCCAGCCTGGCGGCAACAATAACGAATTTCTAAACTTTTAATATGTCACTAAGCAACATCATTAACCAAAAATCATACGAAAAAATAGTTCGTACCTGCCGCCGCCATCCCATAACCTTTGTGCCCTATGTGATTTTTTCTTTGCTGCTTCTGGCAGCGCCCCTTGGCTTATACTGGCTGGTTTCCGAATCATCTCTTTTATCCTATTTTCAAACCCGAACCGGATGGACGATCGTAGTGCTTGGAGGAAGTATTTATTATTTATCCTGCTTTTTATTTTTTTATACGCACTTTGTTACGTTCCATTTGGATTTATGGATCGTAACCAATGACCGGCTTCTGGATATGGAGCAGAAAGGATTATTCCACCGAACAATTTCCGAGGTTGATTTATACCAAATTCAAGATGCCAGTTCCGAGGTTCACGGAGTTTTCCCATCTATTTTTCATTACGGAAATATAATTCTGCAAACGGCCGCCACGGTACCAAAATTTACCTTTAAAAACGTCTCTAATCCAGACCAGTTGCGAGAAGAAATTTTGCATCTGACGGCTGAAGATAGAAAATTCCACCAGAAGCAAAACTAAAACACCTTTTCTACGGTTGTGCTGGTATAATAGTGTTCTAAAATTTCTTTATAGCTCCAATTATCTTTTAGCGCTCTCTGTTGCGCATCGCTATTGCTCATGCCAATACCATGTCCGAGCATTTTTTTACCTTTATCATACTTGGCCACTACGCTCTTTAGCCAAGGCCTGTCTTTACCGCCATTTTTGGTGCTTCCGTTTGAGCGGCTAAAATAAAAGGTGATAACCGGATTACTTTTGTAAGTTACGAGTTCGCCAGCCGTAGCCGCAGCTGCTTCCACAAATTTCGGCATATATAATTCGGAGTTATAACCCAAATATAATTGATCCACCGTGGTGGCATAGACATCAAACATTCTTTTTTCAGTTGGCGGATTTTTGCTAATCAGCGCATACGCATACGAGCGCGCGGCGACTGACAATGCCTTTATATATTCGGTGGGCGCGCTGTCGTGAGTTTCGGCAATGCCTTTTACATATAAGTCCAAAGGCAATTCATTTATAATAAATGGCAGTTTGCTTTTGGGAGAATACCTATATTCCAAAGTGCCGCGATAAACATTAAAGTTGATTTTGGCGCGACCAGCCACAGGACGGTTATAATTTGCCAGGACAAAAAAATTACTTGGATCTGATGGAACCAGTCGGAAATAATCAGAGGAACCAAACTCCACGCTTTCGCTTTTTAAAATATACAAACCTTCTGTATAACTTATTTCGGCCACATCTTCTGGGGCAATAATACCTCGTGACACACCGCCCACCCATACTTCGTATGGGAATTCTGAGGTAAATTGTATGGCATTGTTTGTTTTATACAAGCCCACCCGAATTGTCGGTTCTGGAATAAGCGGGCGACTTGGCACCACAGCTTCTTCACCGATAACAATTTCTGCGGCGGTACTCGTTGCAAAAGAACTTACGGTACTGGTAGCGCTTGGAAAATAGCCAACATCGGTTTCAGCCAAAACCGGATTGATGCCAAGTAAAAAAATACTAATAAATAACGCGAATTTCTTTAAAACAGAAGGTATTTTCATATCCATATAATAGTATCACACAAACTAAAACGCGCCAAGATAATGACGCGCTTTTGCCTAATTTTAGAGTAATTATTTTAATTCTCGTTCAATCTTTTCAATGCCTTTATTGATAAATTTTTCCGCCGCGTTCAAATTATTTTTGAGTTGAGATAAAATTTTTGATTCTTCTATAGTCAATTCTCGTTTTAATTTTACTTTTTCCAGAGTGGCAATCTGTTTACGGGTATTTTCTCGTAGCATGTCAAATGCCTGATGTATATTTTTTTCAACTACTTTTACCTCCTGCTGCACTCTACCTGTAAGTTTACGAAGTTTATACCAGCCATACCAGGCGAGTGCTGATAATAACGCGGTTATAGCGAGCAATGAGACGACCACGGATAAATAACTTACGATGAGAGAACCGATCTTGAGTATTGGTCTCTCTGAAACAACCACACCTAGCTTCTCGCTTGGGTTACTCTTAGCGCCGCTGTCATTTTCAGCTTCAGCCCAAACTGAATATACGCCATCGCTTAATTTACCCGCAACTATAATCTTAAACTTTCCATTACTGTCGGTTCTGGCCGACTGCTGGATAATTTCTCCGCCTTCTTTTTGAATATATAGGGTAATTTTTACCTCGGGGTAGCTTTGACCTTTTATTATCAGCGTTTCACCGGTAGAAATTTCTTCGGGGTATTCAAGTATCTTTGGAGCTTCAATCGGGTTTACGAGTATTTCCAAAGACGCTGTTAAGTAATTTCCCGCCGCATCAATAGCTTTGGCCACGATCGCGTGTTTGCCCGGGGCTAACGGTTCGGTTTGGAATATATGCCTGCCATTGTCTATCCAAGTTTGCGCTTCTTCGCTATCTATTTTTATTTCATACTTTTTTATTCCCGAACCGGAATCTTTGGCGTCTACGAATAATTTTGCTCGCGGATTAAGCGGATTTACCGGCTCATATAATGACAAATCAAAATGATCCGGCTTTTTTGTATCTATTTGGAATTTATAGTGCGTAACCGCTCCCCAACCATACGAATTTCTGAGTCGGATATGAAAATACCACATGCCATCTTCAACATCGGTATAGGTATGAGTGCGCATGACGCCATCCGATCTGGTACCGGGGTTGGAATTATAATTGCGATCGGCCAGGATACTTACACCAGTTATACCCGCCGGCAAAACCCAAGAAAAGGCGGGATTATTGCCCGCACAGGCCCCTTCCGCATCAGGACAATTGGACGAAGTAACTTTGGGGGCGGCCGGCACACCTGCAGTTTCTACTGGTTGAGAAATTTCTTCCGGCGGAGTCTGGCCAGAGGATCCTACCGTAAACTTGGCCGAGCCCATACCCGTTAAAATATTGGTGCCTTGGCCATCATTGGCGAGCACCGAACCACTGGAAAATCGCACATCCGCTTCACCCGCAGCCTTGGCTCGCAGGGTAAAGGTAACTAATTTTCCGCTTGAACCTTTGAAACCGGGGTTTAGTACGACTCCTTCAAACCGTACACTGCCAGCTGAAAAAGAAGGCTCCTGGGCCCAGAGAGAAAAAATTGAACCTGATTTAGAAATAGAGACTACTTCTAGTTTGTCTGTTGGCACCTCTAGTTCTCCAGAGGCCGCGTTCATGGACTGGTCGGCGCTGGACACATAAACTGAAACCGTAAATGTTTTGCCAACTTGTTTTGAACCGGAGTTTGGAGATAAATAAAGAGTGGCGGCGGAAGCGCTCGCAACAACAAAAAAACAACTAAAAAAAGACAAAAAATATATTGTCCTTTTTACTAAGTTGAAGTACGGTATTTTCTGATCCGCCATAGAATCCCCCCAAAAAAGAATAGTAATAATATTATTATACCCCGAAACCACAAATTTTCATAATACGAAACTGTGTTGCGCGGCGGCAAAACCGAAATTCGTTCGTTATTTTTATTATCAACCGCCTTTACATAGATATAACTTTGTAATTTTTGATCTTGCAAAAGATGCGGGCTAACGGCGGTCTGCCAATTTAATTTTTCGTATTCGCTGCCTACACCATTTTTACTTTCGGCCAACTCATAGTGATTTATGCCGGATTTTTTATCTTGCGTGGCAAAAACCGCAAACCATTTGCCCCCATAAACAATTTTATCATCGGCTAAATAAATAGGAAAATCCTCCGGAGGCTCCTCGTCTTTAATGGCGGGAACCGGCGCGGACGGAGGAGCGCTGCTTGATACTAAAAAATTAAAGTTAGTGGACGAAACATTGTCGGCTGTACCTTTGCCGTCATTTAACAAAGCCCTGGCGTCCGCTATGACAATAGCGCTGGAAGAAACAACCTTTGTTGTTTCAAAAACAAAAGAAAAGATTAGGCCCTTGCCTGTTTCGCTGTTAAAACCGCCCGGAATAATGCCCGCAAACTCTAAAGTATTATTGTTTATAATATCAGTTAAAACCAAGGGTTTTGCCCAAAAATTAACAATGGAATTTCCATCTCTTATTTCTTTTAACCTCAAAACGTTGTCGGGAAAAATAACTTTGCCTTCCAGCGCATTTATTTTTTGGCCTTGCGTGTCTAATATTAGATTTATAGTAAAGTTATTGCCCACCCGCATTTGATGAGTTGATGATTCAAAATAAAACTGTGAAGCAAAAACTTTAGAAATAAAAGATATATTTAAAATTATGAATAACAAAAATACCAGTATAAAATTTAAAATTTTGTTTCTAGTTTTTAGTTCATTCTTCATAATTCATTTTTCACTACCCGGTCCAATAATAAGCCATGATGCTTAAATCTACTAAGTCCATTTTGCCATCCCCATTAAGCTGTTCTATTTCCATGGGCTTAAATGATTCACTTAGGAAGCGCCGATACCAAAAAGCGCCGATAGAAAAATCTATCAAGTTTACCCTGCCATCATTATTTAAGTCGCCTTTTACAGCTTGATTTTCGGTTCTTATAACAGTTTTGTTGCCAACATTAAAACTTACGGATTTCCCGAAACTGCTAAGCTCATTACTGACGGCGGCTTTGGATTTGGTAAGATGTTCGCCTAGTTCCAAAGGCGTGGTATCAAAGTTGTATAAATATGCACCGCTCGTATCACTTTTAGTTTTAGCAAAAAGTTCATTTTCGGAATTAACCACAATCGTAATATCGGCATTAGGAGTACTCTGACCAAAAATCGCAATGTTATCCCCTTTTTTGACCTGGCTTTTATCCACGTTAATGGTTGGAGCGATAAAAATTCCGCTAACATTAGTAGTTGCTCCGGACGTTACGCCAACCGGAAAACTAAGCAGACTGGAACGGTTCCCCTTGTCGTCTTCGCTATAGAGAGAAAATATATAATTTCCCGCTGAAAGGGATGATAGGGTTATTTGAAAATTCGCATCCGCTCCGGCTACGGTAGAAGCCGCCACTTGCGCGTCTTTTAACAAAGTTATAGTACTGCGCGGGTAGGCTCGCCCGGAAAAAATTACGGTAGTTTGTGAAGGTAAAACTCCTCCGCCGCCCCCACCTCCACCACCGCCGCCCCCTCCGCCTCCGCCACTGCTAGGCGCGGCTGCGGGCGCAGCTGAAACTTGGGTGGAAGTAACAACCGGATCACCTAAAAAATCCAAGGCTCTAACCACAAAATAATAGGTTGTGCCGTTGGTGAGTCCTGTTCTGGTTGAGGCCAGCACATTACCAACATTTGTAAATGTATATGGCCCGCCTGAATTGGTAGATTGGCCGACCGAATAAGCGGTTATATTAAATCCTAATTCTCCTACCGCTGAAGTCCAAGTTAAGGCTACTTGGGTATCACCAGCCGTGGCCGTAATAACCGGAGTAGACACAAAAGGAAAATAAAAAAAACCAGCATGGCTCGCGAAAGCTGTGCTGGAATTTTCTCCAATAATAATTTGTCCTGATCCGCTAAATAATTGAAAATTTGTGGAAGTTGATTTGCCGCCACTAAGACTGACAATCGGGTTTGAATTTACAAAGTTAGAAGAGCTAAATTCTTGCGCCAAAACTACCGTTGCGGCAAACAACCAGAGTAACGCTAATAATATTGGCAATCGTTTGATAGCCATACGACAAGTTATGGCTTTTTAAGAAGAATTACGGGTTTCCGCTGGTTGAAGCTGGGGCGGGGGCCGGGGCTGGATTTGGGTTGCCGATTACAAGCGGAGCAATTTCAATGATTTTATTTTCGCTTGGACGATACATGATGGCTTTCAGCGCTTGGGTATAGATTAATACTTTGTCACCGGCAGCAGCTTTAGCGAAAAAGGCTTGTTCGGCTTTTAATTTGTCCGGATCAGTTACGGTGGCGATTGTTGGAGCTTCACCCTCTGGCAGTAAGACCAATTTTCCAACCGCTTCTATTACTTTTTGACTTTCTTCTTGGCTTGCTTTCTGCGGGTCAACGTTTAATTTGCGAACCTTTTGATATAAAACCGCGCTTGTGCCAGCCAAGGCAACTACTAAAACTCCTAACACTACCGAGACCAATTTTAAATTATTTGTCGCCATACTAAAAAATAAAACTTATTAATTATTTTAAATAAAAAAATTTTAAACGACCTTTTTATTTTATCTCCCACTTCATTAGAAGTATATCACAACTGCGGGAGACGCGTAAAGAAGAATCTAGGTTTAATTATTTTCCTGACTAACTCTATTATATACTACTCTGGATATTTCCGCTATTACCGAAGATAGCTTATCAAAATCATCGCCGCGAGTCATGACGCATAAGATATATGGTTTGTCTGGGTGATACACTATGCCGCAGTCGTGAAGCTGTTTGGTGATGGAATTTACTTTGCGTTCGCCAAATTTGTGCGCGACCACGGTAGAGGTTGGCACACCGGCTTTTAAGCCTTTATCAAAGGTACTGGCCGCCAATAACTTCAATGCCTGCTCTGAATAATTATCATTCAGATAAGAAGCGTTGTACAAAACACGGAAAAAAGAAGCATAACCGCGGACCGAAATAGTATAGTTTCCATCAACAGGCTTTTTAACACCCAGCTCTTCGTACGTTTTATACAACCGGTCTGGGCCAATAAACTGCTCAATCGCTTTGGTGGCATCATTATTGGAATAAACAATCATATTGGAAATTAATTCGGAAACTGTAAATTGCTTTCCTGTTTCCAATGTAACTTCCGGTTTATAGTACTGAACCAGCGGATTTGCCTGCTCTTTTATCAAAACCTTCTGCTCTAAAATTGAAGGGTCTATTTCCATATCTTTAAGTATTCTCATCATCATCGGCACCTTTAGCAAACTGCCGGGATTAAACTCGTCTCTTTCATTTATACCCAACCAAGGACCGTTATTTAAATCTCGGAAATATACAGAAACTTTGCTAGTACCTCGTATTTTTTGCGTATCAATAAAATCATTAATATCTTTCTTCATCTGCATAATATTTTGATTTGAAACACTTTCTAAGCTGCCGCAATCCAACAGTGGATTAATAAAATTCCATTGTTTTGTATAGTCTGCTCCGCGCTCTTCTTTTGCTGCTCCCGGTTGAATAGCCACGGTTGATTTTATAGATTCCAATTTGCCAAAAATAAAACCGGTAGCAAAAACTGATACTACGGCTAGCCCGCCCCAAATTTTTCTTAACTTTTCTTTCCCCATATCTTTTCCTGTCTTATCTTGTTCTTATTTTATCTGGCGATAATTTAACGACTTTTCCAAACATTTATTCTAGTTAAAGTATACAATACTGGGGTTAAAATTTAGATAAACTTTAAATAACCTAATTACAATACTATTTGTGTTGAAATACTCTACCAAAAAATATCCCTTGCCACAAATCTGGGGTGGGGATACTCTGTCAGCTAAAAATTATGGTACTAATTTTCGGTGGTTGAAGCAGTTGTTTCCGGTTCTGTCACACTCGTAACCAAGGGCGGCTCAACGCTAGGCAGGAGTGCCGGAGTTGATGTTGATGTAAGGGGTTCCTCTGCTGTAGTCGGAATGACGACAATTGGAGTTGTGGTGGTGTTACTAACTATTGGCTCAACGAATTCCTCTGTTTCAATCGGAATGACGGCGGGTGTTGTTGATTGGATTTCCATTTCTACGGGAATGACAATGGGTAGTGTGGAAGTGGAAATCACAATTTTGGCATCTTTAACAGCTAACGCTATCCAGCTGAATACAATATCGCCGGGCGCTGGTTTGTTTAGCTTGATAGTAAAGCCGGTTGCGCTCTTTTTGGTGACCAGATAACGAATATCTTCGGCAAAAATACGTTCTTCCAGATCTTCGGTAGAAGTTGGGGCAGTGCTGGAAGCTTCCAGAGAAATAGAAACACTAATTACCGGCTGCGCCAAATATTCACGCTCAAACACTACCTCGGCAAACTGTGTGCCCGAAGACATTACTACAAAACCACCGCTATCCGCGTTAAAGTACGGCCGACCAAAGAAGATACTGTCGCCCATAAATGTGGTTGCGCCGGAAATTGAACTAATAGAATCTACTTGCAAACCACCCTTGAAGCTGACCATATTTTCAAACTGCAAACCGGTACTTTGGGCAAACATGCCAAGGTCAAGCGAACTGGCAGAGCTGGTGGCGGTGCTGGAAGCAAACAAAGTATTTAACAGAGTTTCATTCTCGGCCAGTTGCGTGGCCAAATTATTAAGGGTTGTAGTAGTGTTATTTAATTCTTGCGCAATGGTTTGCAAGCTTGAAGTTATGGAATTGATGAGCGGATTTTCAATGTCGGTTACAAACAATTTTCCTACAACTGTAACGTCTCCGTTAAACATGCTTAACCCCGCCACCTTCAGACCATTTAAGAATGCGGCCAGCCCTTCTACTTCCAAAGCATTTGTTTCTAGCCCTTCCACTATTAATGTAGAAGTGGTGCTGGAGGCGCTCATCTCACTCACCGTATCGGCAAGTGACGATAATTTGTCGGTTATGATATTTAAGCCAAAAATCTGATTAGCACTAATTTCGTTGGCAGTTAATTTGCCGGCAAAGAAGCCGTTGCCCAGATTATCAAAGGTAATAACCGGAGTAGAGGAAACAAACGGAGTGGTGCTTGATATTTCCGTGCTGGAAGTGGTGGTGGCGGCAAAAATACTAAATAATTCTCCGCCTGCTAATGTTAATCCTATTCCAGAGCCGGACAAACTGCTAATCGTATCAACATTTATGTTTTGCGTAACCACTCGCGGGGTGATAATTTCCAGTCCGGCCATAACTCTGTCGGTATAAATTTCCGAGACTGAAGTAGATGCGGTGAAACTTTGTTTATCGGCAATCATTTTGGTAAGCACGGCGCGGCCAACATCAAGTCCGGCAGGAATTGTGTCCAAATCCAAACCTTCTTGGGCCATTACTTTTTTCATTGCAATACCGTTGAAGTATGATGTATTTACCAAAACCATCACTTTACACAACAGACCGGCTACACATTCCGCATCTTGCAAAGCGCGACCAATCGTAACTCCGGATTTGGTGGCGCGCATAGCCACGCCAGCAACTGAAGAAATTGTTAGCATATCTCCGGCTTTAACTGGACCATTTTCATTAGAAACATTTACCGGTACACGCCCAGCCAAAGCGATTGGTTTAGCATTTCTACTTGCTCCAAGTAAATCTCCACCCATTACATCAAACGGGATGGTAGAAACAACACCAACCACCGGGCTTCCCGGTTTTGCTTTTTCTAAAATAGATGTTTTGGACAAACCAAGTTGGTATGATTCGTATTCCAAAGAACTGCTGCTAATAGATACCAAATCACCAGGTACTACATCTTCCGTGGCTTCATACCATTCGGCAAGGTCACCACCGGTGGAGTTGTAGGAGATGACAACGATAACACCGCTAGCGCCGTTGCCTCCGGCAGCACCAGTTGACTCATCAACACTTGCAGCACCGCCACCACCAGCTCCATAGGCCGTTGCGGCAGTACCTGCTTCTGCTTCAGCTCCTGATGCCTGACCACCTGTACCACCACCACCCCAATAGCTTGCGCCTCCGATGCCGCCCTCTGACATTTCTACAACACCTGCAAATCCATCATGGCCAGCGGCTCCATTTAAATTAACATCACCACTTGTTGTTGCTGCCCCTCCAGCGCCCCCCGCAATATCAACTGGCGGAATAGCGCCGTTACTATACCCTGTTCCACCTTGACCTGGATTGGCTCCAACCAAATTTGGCGCACCAAAAGTTGTTGTACCACCTGCACCACCACTACCCCCGCCAGCTGCGGCTGCGGCTGCGCCAGCAGCACCAACAACGATTGTTTGATTAGCCCCTAACTCAGATGCAGTAAACATTTCTATAGACGTTCCACCCGCGCCACCGCCACCTGCACCACCTTCGTTTGTTCCATCACCATCCGCACTACCACCAGCACCCCCACCACCCGTAACAATCACTTGCGCATAATCAACCCCCGCAGGCGCAGTCCATGTACCATTACCGGCCGTTGAAGATACAAAAATATCAAACGTAGAAGTGCTATTACCGCCACAACCGGTACAACTTCCCACGATTAAATTCGTAATGTTAGCATTAGTGATCGTGGTACTATTTATCGTTGAAGTTGTAAATGTAGTATTAGTAGTGAAAGCAATAGTATTACCGGAAATTCGCATAAACGGCGTGCCGGTAACACCAGTGCCGGTTAAATAATAAGCAAAATAGTTGGCGGTTGATGTGTTAACTCCGCCGCCTGCCGTGCCTCCGCCAACAACAGTATGACAGCCAACTACGCCATTTGTATCGGTATAAAGAGCTTGATCGGCTCCGTCACAACTAGTTACTGTAGATAAGGTAAGACCAGCAATCGTAGTGGTGGAAAGGGTCGTTAAATTGGTAATGTTAAAATTGGTACCGGTGGCGGAAGCAAATGTTAAGTTGCTCAAAGCAGACAAACTGCTGACGCTAAAGTTTGTAGTCGTAACCGACGTGCTCATTAAACGAGGAATAGTCGTAGTGGCATTACCAGACGGAGAAATAGTTAAGCCGCCATTTGAAGCCACGGTAAACGATGCATAATTGGTTGAATTGTAACCTAAACGTAACTGTTCGGTGGTTGATACGACATGAAGCGTGGTAGAAGGGACATTTGTTCCGATACCAACTTGTGAAGTAGAAGTAACAAGATATACATTTAAGCCAGAGAATGTCCAGGTGGTGGTGCCGCTTCCGCCTGGGGCGGCGCCACAACCGTTACATGTGGTAACATTTAAAGTAGTAATATTAGCGGTGGTCATAGTAGAACTACTAATGGTGGTGGTAGCCAAAGTTACAGTACCATTGCCAAATACTTGCAAACCACTGGTGGCCCCGCCGGTGCGCGGCACCACTCTAAATATAGAAGAAGTAGCGTTTGTGGAAGATGCAAATACAGACAAAGCGCCATTGGTTTGAATCCCGCCGGCCCCAACCAACAACGAAGTTCCGGCTATAATATTTCCTTGAGCAATTACATCATTTAGGGATTGCAAGTTTCCAAATTCAGCGCTATGGGCAATAAGACTGGTTACTTCCGTACCAGATAAGTCTAATACCGACATGCTGGAACCATTGACATTGCCCGTATAAGCATAGCGTCCAGAGACATATATAGAGGCAGAACCATTACCCGCAGTTACATTTTTTATCAGCGTTGGTTTGGTAGAACTGGATACATCTATAATAGATACGGTAGACGAAGTTTCGTTGGCTACATACGCATAACGACCGGAGACAAATATGCCATTTGGATTTACACCAGTGCTGCTGGTACCAACTTGTACCGGGCTAGCTGGATTAGAAATATCTACGATAGACATCGTTGCATCATTAAAATTGGTTACATAAGCAAACTTGCCTGAAACATAAATACCGTTCGGCGCAACGCCTACGGCAGCGGTACTTACCTGAAGCGGTACATAGGGATTGGATACGTCTACAACAGAAATGCTAGCTTCGGCATTGTTGGCCGTATAAACATATCGGCCTTGACCATAAATAGCGAATGGATTGCCGCCAACATCTGTCGTGGCAATTTGAATCGGCGCGAGCGGATTAGAAATATCCAAAACAGAAATATTATTGTCGGTACGATTTGCTACATAGGCATATTTGCCTGCAACATAAACTGCTCTCGGGTTTGCGCCTACGGTGGTGGTAGCAATTTTTCTGGCCGCGACCGGATTGGAAATATCAACTGTAATTACGGAAGCCGCGCCAAAAAGCGTAACATACGCATATCGGCCAGCCACATAAATACCAAATGGTTGCGTGCCCAAAGCAGCCGTGCCAACTTGAACTGGGTTTCTTGGATCAGATATATCTACAATGTATAAACTTTCAGTGCCTTGCGCTACAACATACGCATACTTGCCGGCTACGCTTACACCGGTCGGCGTTGATCCGATAGTAATAGAAGAAATTTCGGACATTGGGCCGCTTCCATCCAGAATATTAGAAATGTTGCCCACCACACTTAAAGCCTGCGTAGGAGTGGTTGTGCCAATACCAATGCTTCTACTAAAGGTACCGGTAGTAAACGTGCTCGTAGCAAAGACTCGCAATGTTCCCGATGTGCTAATACTGCCAGCGCTGTTTGCAAAGAATAATCCCATTAAATTACTTGTAGACGTGGCAATAAACAATCCGTCCGCTCGTAAACTTGAAGTAGTAGTTCCATCAGTTACGGTAATTGGACTCGTATAAGCTGAGCTGCCACCACTGTCTGTTAAACAGGTAAATTTACCGGTGGTGGCATTATAATTTACGGTCTGACTGTCAGCGCTACAATCAGTGAAACTATCCATAAAGAATCCGCCGTTAATAGTTGTGGTGCGCATGGTACTGGAAGCGGCAAAATTAGCAAGAGAGGAAATATACAAATTGGTTGAGGTGGCGTTAGAAGAAGTTACATTAGTAAAGATAGCCGTGGATGCACCGCTGGCTCCGATTGGAGTGTTATTGATGGTGCCGCTATCTATAGTTAAGCCAGCTACAACCATGGCATCGGTAATTGAGTTGGATGGCAAGTTGAGAGAACCAGAAACATACAAGTTGGTGGTGGTGGCGCCAATGCCGACGACAGATAGACCGCCTAAAATGGTAGTAGAAACATTAGTGGCGCCGATTCTGACACCGCCGGCGGCGCCACCTGTGCCAATATTAATGGTCGTAGTGCCTACCCCCGTGCCTACATTAATTGTGGATGATGTGCCAATGCCCAGCGACAATGTTTGCGCGACTGTGGAATTGCCAACAGTAATAAGGCCAGTGCCTGCTGCCGCACCAATAGTGATAGCGCCCGTCGCACCATCAGCTGGGGCCACCGAAGCAACATAGAGGTTAGTAGAAGTCATTGTCGTACCCGAAGCCACGGTGAAATATAACGGGCCAGTAAGAGTGCCGCCGGCAAGAGGTAAGTAATTTGATGCGGTTACAGTGTCTACGACCATGGCGTCGGTGATTGAGTTGTTTGGCAGACTGAGTGTGCCGGAAATATAGAGGTTCGTGGATGTTGCTGAAGTACTTACAAGATAAGGAATAGTGGTGGTGGCATTACCAGATGGCGTGATAGTTAAGCCGCCGTTTGAAGCAACGGTAAATGATGCGTAGTTGGTTGAATTATAACCTAAACGTAATTGTTCGGTAGTTGAAACAATATGTAGTGAAGTAGAAGGAACATTAGTTCCAATACCTACTTTTGAAGTAGAGGTAACAAGATATACATTCAAATCAGAGAAATCCCAGGTAGTTGTAGCAGTGCTTGTTCCACCGCCATCTGTTAAACAGGTGAATTTACCTGTGGTGGCGTTATAGTTAACTGTTGATCCTTCACCACTGCAATCTGTAAAGCTGGTCTGGAAGAAGCCGCCTTCAACAGTGGATGTTCTAAATGTGGAGCTAGCTGACACATACAAGTTGGTGGTTGTCGCGCCGCTGCCGGTAACGTCAAATCCGCCAAGCACTCTGGTGAGAACCCCAGCTGCGCCTAAGCGGATAGTGCCAGTTGCACCACCGGTACCAATAGCAATGGTAGTGGTGCCGGCGCCAGTACCAATGTTAATTGTGCTTGAGGTGCCAATACCAAGAGATACAGTTTGCGCAACTGATGAATTACCAAGGGTAATAAGGCCAGTGCCTGCTGAAGCACCAATAGTGATAGCGCCCGTCGCACCATCAGCTGGGGCCACCGAAGCAACATAGAGGTTGGTTGAAGTCATTGTCGTACCCGAAGCCGAGGTAAAGTACAGAGCGCCAGTTAACGTGCCACCGGCTAGAGGTAAATAATTAGAAGCAGTGATGGTGTCAACTACCATCGCATCGGTAATTGAGTTGGAAGGAAGATTCAGCACGCCAGAAACATACAAATTGGTGGTAGAAGCATTTACAAAAATCGCATTGGTAGAAGTCATGGAAGTACCAGAAGCCGAGGTAAAGAATAACGGACCAGTTAGTGTTCCTCCGGCTAGTGGAAGGTAGTTGGAAGCGGTTATCGTATCAACTACCATGGCGTCGGTGACGGAGTTGGATGGAAGTGTTAAGGCGCCAGTGACATTAAGGTTGGTGGTGGTAACATTGGTGGTGGAAATATTTGAAGGGCTGAAATTTGTGGTAGCTAATGTAGTAAAGAATGCGTTGGTGGATGTGACACTTGTGCCGGTAGCGGTGGTGAATCCGAAAGCGCCCGAAAGTGTGCCGCCAGTGAGGAGTAAATAATTGGAAGCGGTAATGGTGTCGACGACCATTGCATCGGTGACAGAATTACTTGGTAAATTCAAAACACCACTTACATACAAATTGGTGGTTGTTGCGTTAGTCGCAAGAAGATTCGTTGAAGTAACCGCGGTACCCGAGGCAGATGTAAAGTACAGCGGGCCGGTCAAGGTTCCTCCTGCTAATGGTAAATAATTTGAAGCAATGATTGTATCTACAACCATGGCATCGGTAATTGAGTTGGAAGGCAGGTTGAGCACACCACTTACATACAGATTAGTTGAGGTGGCGTTAGTGGCAGTTAGGTTAGTAACTGTATCATTGGTTGATACAAGTGTAGTGAAAGACGCATTAGTTGATGTAACCGATGTTGCAAGGAACACAGTTGAAGTCATGGCTGTGCCGGAAGCGGTAGTAAAGAAGAGCGGGCCGGTGAGCGTTCCCCCAGCGAGCGGAAGATAATTAGAGGCAGTGATAGTATCCACGACCATGGCATCGGTGACGGAATTTGAAGGCAATGACAATACACCGCTCACATTTAAATTGGTGGTAGTAACTGAAGTTCCCACGGCTGTACCAAATGTAATACTGGTTAAGTTGGCATTAGTGCTGGTGAGATTAGTTGTGTTGATGTTTGCGGGGCTGAAGCTGCTGGCAGATAAATTAGTAAATGATGCGTTGGTAGAGGTAATAGATGTTGCAAGGAACACCGTAGATGTCATGGCTGTACCAGAGGCGGTGGTAAATGTTAATCCGCCAGTTAACGTGCCTCCGGCTAGTGGCAGATAGTTTGAAGCTGTGATTGTATCTACCACCATGGCGTCGGTGACGGAGTTGTTGGGCAAGTTAAGCGCGCCGGAAACATACAAATTGGTGGAGGTTGCATTTACAAAAATTGCGTTGGTAGAAGTCATGGAAGTACCAGAAGCAGAAGTAAAATATAACGGACCAGTAAGAGTGCCGCCAGCTAGAGGTAAATAATTAGAAGCAGTGATGGTGTCTACAACCATGGCATCCGTAACTGAATTTGATGGTAAGTTAAGCGCGCCAGAAACATACAAGTTGGTGGTGGTAACGCCAATGCCGACGACAGATAGACCGCCTAAAATGGTAGTAGAAACATTAGTGGCGCCGATTCTGACACCGCCGGCGGCGCCACCTGTGCCAATATTAATGGTCGTAGTGCCTACCCCCGTGCCTACATTAATTGTGGATGATGTGCCAATGCCCAGCGACAATGTTTGCGCGACTGTGGAATTGCCAACAGTAATAAGGCCAGTGCCTGCTGCCGCACCAATAGTGATAGCGCCAGCATCCCCTGCTGCCGGACCAATTAAAGTAGCGGCAATATTTGTCGAAGTAACACTCGTACCAGTCGCAGTCGTAAATCCGAAAGCGCCCGATAGCGTGCCGCCGGTAAGCAATAGATAGTTGGAGGCGGTAATAGTGTCAGGGATCATGGCATCGGTGACTGAGTTGCTTGGAAGGTTTAAAGCCCCAGAGACATATAAGTTCGTGGAGGTTGCATTTACAAAAATCGCATTGGTAGAAGTTACGGCTGTGCCACTGGCGCTGGTGAAGTAAAGCGGGCCGGTGAGTGTGCCGCCTGCAAGCGGTAAATAGTTAGATGCCGTGATTGTATCTACAACCATCGCATCGGTAACTGAATTGGATGGTAATGATAAGACGCCACTAACATTTAAATTGGTGGTGGTAACAGAAGTACCAACCGCTGTAGTAAAGGTAATGCTTGTGAGATTTGCGTTGGTGCTCGTGAGGTTAGTGGTGTTGATGTTTGCCGGGCTAAAGCTGCTGGCAGATAAATTAGTGAACGATGCATTGGTGGATGTGATGCTGGTGGCAAGGAAAACCGTTGAAGTCATAGCTGTGCCAGAAGCAGTGGTAAATGTTAAGCCGCCAGTGAGGGTTCCGCCTGCTAATGGTAAATAATTGCTTGCAGTAATAGTATCAACTACCATCGCGTCAGTTACAGAATTATTTGGGAGGCTTAAAACGCCTGATACATAAAGATTGGTTGAGGTGGCGTTGGTAGCGGTTAGATTTGTGACTGTATCATTGGTTGAAACTAAAGTTGTAAAGAAGGCATTGGTAGAAGTTACTGAAGTAGCGAGGAAGACGGTGGAAGTCATAGCGGTGCCCGATGCAGAAGTAAAGTACAAAGGCCCTGTTAATGTGCCACCGGCGAGCGGAAGATAGTTTGACGCGGTAATGGTGTCTACAACCATCGCATCGGTGACGGAGTTAGAGGGTAATGACAACACTCCGCTCACATTTAAGTTGGTGGTAGTAACCGAAGTACCAACCGCTGTGCCAAAGGTGATACTTGTTAAATTAGCGTTGGTACTCGTGAGGTTAGTTGTGTTGATGTTTGCCGGGCTAAAGCTGCTGGCAGATAGGTTAGTAAACGATGCGTTAGTTGAAGTAATAGAAGTTGCTAAAAATATAGTTGAGGTCATGGCTGTACCCGAAGCGGAGGTGAAGAATAACGGACCAGTTAACGTTCCACCTGCTAGTGGCAGGTAATTTGAAGCTGTAAGAGTGTCTACAACCATCGCATCGGTGACTGAGTTGGAAGGTAAATTCAATGCACCACTGACATACAAGTTAGTTGAAGTGGCATTTGTTGCAGTTAAATTAGAAATTGTTGTGTTACCAAGATTAGTAGTGCCGGATACATATAGATTGGTAGAAGTGGCATTAGAAGAAGTTACATTGGTAAAGATTGCGGTAGAAGCACCAGTGATGCCGATCGGGGTATTGTTAATGGTACCACTATCTATAGTTAGACCAGCCACAACCATTGCATCGGTGACAGAGTTAGAAGGAAGAGAAAGAACACCGGAAACATTTAAGTTGGTTGTGGTGGCGTTTGTAGCAAGAATGTTGGTTGAGGTTACCGCGGTACCAGAAGCGCTGGTGAAATATAACGAACCCGTTAGGGTGCCACCACTTAATGCGAGATAATTGGACGCAGTGATTGTGTCAACAACCATTGCATCTGTAATGGAATTATTTGGCAGAGATAAATTAGTTGAGACTGATAAGTTAGTGGTCGTAACGGACGTACCCACAGCATTAGTAAAGGTAATGCTGGTTAAGTTGGCGTTGGTTGAAGTTAGATTAGTCGTGTTTATGTTTGCAGGACTGAAATTACTTGTAGCCAGATTGGTAAAGAATGCGTTAGTGGATGTGACAGAAGTACCAGTAGCAGTGGTAAATCCAAATGCCCCAGACAATGTGCCGCCAGTTAATAGTAGGTAGTTTGAAGCTGTAATTGTGTCAGGAATCATTGCATCGGTGACGGAGTTGCTTGGCAGGTTCAAAACACCACTCACATACAAATTGGTGGTGGAAGCATTTACAAAAATTGCACTCGTGGAAGTTACGGCTGTGCCGCTCGCAGATGTGAAGTATAGAGGGCCGGTCAAGGTGCCTCCGGCAAGTGGCAAGTAATTAGAGGCGGTGATGGTGTCTACGACCATTGCATCGGTGACGGAGTTGGAAGGAAGAGAAAGAACACCGCTCACATTTAAGTTGGTGGTAGTAACCGAAGTTCCCACTGCTGTACCAAAGGTAATGCTAGTTAGATTGGCATTGGTACTTGTTAGGTTGGTTGTGTTGATGTTTGCGGGGCTGAAGCTGCTGGCAGATAAGTTAGTAAACGATGCGTTAGTTGAAGTAATAGATGTTGCCAAGAAAACAGTAGATGTCATGGCTGTGCCGGAGGCTGAAGTAAAGAAGAGCGGACCGGTGAGTGTGCCGCCAGCGAGTGGCAAATAATTGGATGCGGTAATTGTATCCACGACCATCGCGTCGGTGACGGAGTTAGAGGGCAACGATAAGGCGCTTGTTACAGCCAAGTTTGTAGTGGTAACACTTGTCGCGGTTACAGCTGTAAAACTAGTATTGGTCGTAACCGTAATAGCGCCATTACTAAACTGCATAAGCGGCGTGCCGGTTACCGTTGTTCCGGTTAAGTAGAATGTAAAGTAATTGGCAGTTGAAGTATTTACTCCCCCGCTTCCACCGCCACTAGTATCATCTGCTAAACAAGTAAATTTACCGGTTGTAGCATTATAATTTACGGTTTGGTTTTCAGCGCTACAATCAGCAAAGTCTGTTTGAAAAAATCCACCGGCAATGCTTGACGTTCTAAACGTGGAGCTGGCCGAGATGTTGAGTGTCGTGGCAACAAGATTAGTGAAAAAAGCGTTGGTTGATGTAAGGGAAGTTCCATTAGCATTTGTAAATGTTAATCCGGTGGCGAAAAGGTTGGTGGAAGTTGCGTTGGTGGCCAAGATATTTGTAGAAGTTACCATCGTGCCGCTAGCATTTGTAAAGTTAAGATTGCCTGTCAGTGTCCCTCCAGCCAGAGGTAAATAATTTGAGGCAGTAAGCGTATCTACAACCATTGCGTCAGTAACTGAGTTATTTGGTAAACTAAGAACACCAGAAACATTTAAATTCGTGGTGGTTACAGATGTTCCAACTGCTGTACCAAAAGTAATGCTTGTGAGATTTGCGTTGGTGCTTGTAAGGTTTGTTGTGTTGATGTTCGCGGGGCTGAAGCTGCTGGCAGATAAGTTAGTAAACGATGCGTTAGTGGATGTGATGCTGGTGGCAAGGAAAACCGTTGAAGTCATGGCTGTGCCGGAAGCGGTGGTAAATGTTAAGCCGCCAGTTAGGGTTCCACCGGATAGTGGTAAGTAGTTAGAAGCAGTTAGTGTATCTACCACCATGGCGTCGGTGATGGAATTGTTTGGAAGATTTAGCACACCGCTTACATAAAGGTTAGTTGATGTAGCGTTAGTTGCTGTTAAATTAGAAATTGTTGTATTACCTAAATTCGTAATTCCTGATACATACAAGTTGGTGGAAGTGGCATTTACAAAAATTGCATTGGTTGAAGTTACGGCCGTGCCACTGGCAGAGGTGAAATATAACGGCCCAGTTAAGGTGCCCCCGGCTAACGGGAGATAATTTGAAGCAGTGATAGTATCAACAACCATCGCATCTGTTACAGAATTACTTGGTAAAGATAAAACTCCAGTTACCGCCAAGTTAGTAGTAGTAACATTTGTTGTGTTAATATTTGCTGGTGAAAAATTAGTGGCTGCTAAAGTCGTGAAGAAAGCATTGGTGGAAGTAACCGATGTAGCTAATACTATTGTTGAGGTTACCGCGGTGCCGGAGGCAGATGTAAAGTAAAGCGGGCCGGTGAGTGTGCCGCCTGCAAGTGGCAAGTAATTGCTGGCGGTAACAGTGTCCACAATCATAGCATCCGTAACTGAATTGCTTGGAAGATTGAGTACGCCGGAGACATACAAATTGGTAGTAGTTGCATTTGTGGCGGTTAGATTTGTGACTGTATCATTTGTTGATACAAGTGAAGTGAAAGACGCATTAGTTGATGTAACCGACGTTGCAAGGAACACAGTTGAAGTCATAGCGGTGCCGGAAGCGGTAGTAAAGTACAGTGGGCCGGTGAGTGTGCCGCCTGCAAGCGGTAGATAATTTGAGGCAGTGATTGTATCCACGACCATGGCATCAGTAACGGAGTTTAAAGGTAAGGACAATACACCGCTCACATTTAAATTGGTGGTGGTAACTGAAGTTCCTACGGCAGTGCTAAAGGTTATGCTGGTTAGATTTGCGTTGGTGCTGGTTAAGTTTGTAGTATTAATGTTAGCCGGACTAAAGTTAGTGGCAGCTAATGTTGTAAAGAATGCATTGGTTGAAGTAACCGACGTTGCCAAAAATACGGTTGAGGTCATGGCTGTGCCAGATGCAGAAGTAAAGTACAAAGGCCCAGTTAAGGTACCCCCTGCCAGCGGTAAGTAATTTGAAGCGGTAATAGTATCAACTACCATCGCGTCGGTGATGGAGTTGGACGGAAGGTTGACAGTTCCAGAGATGTACAAGTTAGTTGAGGTAGCGTTAGTCGCTGTTAAATTAGAAATGGTTGTATTGCCAAGATTGGTCGTTCCGGATATATACAGATTTGTAGAAGTCGCATTTACAAAAATTGCGTTGGTTGAAGTTGCCGCGGTACCTGAAGCGCTTGTGAAGTACAGTGGACCAGTTAATGTCCCCCCGGCAAGCGGTAAGTAATTTGAAGCTGTAAGCGTATCAACAACCATTGCGTCGGTAATGGAGTTGTTTGGTAATGAGACTTGGCCGGTAATATTGATGTTTGTACCGGTTGTATTGGTAAATAGCAGATTTGCTAAAGTGCCTACTTGAGTTAGGTTAGGTAAAGAGGTGGAGGCTGTGATTGCTAGGAATGTGCTGGTGGCTGTAGCCGGATAATCAAGTCCAAGGTAAGCCAAACTTGTTGAGGCGGATGTTGGCAAATAGTTTGATGCGGTGATGGTGTCCACGACCATCGCATCGGTGACTGAATTTGAAGGCAAAGACAATACACCGCTCACATTTAAGTTAGTGGTGGTTACCGAAGTACCCACCGCTGTACTAAAAGTGATACTGGTTAAGTTGGCATTGGTGCTTGTTAAATTAGTTGTATTAACATTAGCCGGGCTGAAATTGGTAGCGGCTAGTGTTGTAAAGAAGGCGTTGGTAGATGTGATTGAGGTAGCCAAAAAGACTGTGGATGTCATGGCAGTGCCACTTGCGGTCGTAAAGAAGAGCGGGCCAGTCAAAGTGCCCCCAGCCAGCGGTAAATAATTAGAAGCCGTAATCGTATCTACAACCATTGCGTCGGTAACGGAGTTGTTTGGAAGGTTAAGCGTGCCAGAAATATAGAGGTTTGTGGAAGTGGCATTAGTGGCAGTTAGGTTTGTGGCCGTGTCATTTGTTGATACAAGTGTGGTGAATGATGCGTTAGTGGATGTTACGGATGTTGCAAGGAAAACCGTTGAGGTCATGGCTGTGCCAGAAGCAGAGGTGAAGAATAACGGGCCAGTAAGTGTCCCACCAGCAAGTGGTAAATAATTTGAAGCAGTGATCGTGTCCACGACCATGGCATCGGTAACGGAATTGGATGGGAGGTTTAACGAGCCGCTTACATACAAGTTCGTACTAGTGGCGCTTGTAATCAAGCCGTTAATTATAACGGTGCTGGTAGCAAAAAGGTTGGTGGTAGTTGCGCTGGTAAATACAGCCGTGGAAGCAACGCTTGAACCAATCGGTGTATTGTTAACTGTTCCTCCATCAATAGTGAGGCCGTTCACTACCATAACGTCCGTAACTGAATTATTTGGCAAATTTAGCGTAGCGCCAACACTGAGGTTGGTAATATTGGCGCTCGTAATACTGGAGCTAACAAAAGTGCTGGTCGTAAACACAGTGTTGGTGCTAAAATTTATCGCCCCACTAGAAAATTGCATGAGGGGTGTACCGGTAACCGAAGTGCCATTTAGATAATAGGCAAAATAGTTAGCTGTTGAAGTATTTACGCCGCCGCCAGCCCCGCCCCCGGAAATAACTCCACAGGATACAGATCCATCAGAACCAGTTTGCAAAGCTTGATTGGCGCTATTACAGCTGGTAATGGAAGTAAGTTTGATGGAAGAAGCAAAGGTGGCATTGGTAGAAGTGATGCTTGTGCCAGAGGCATTTACAAAATTAAACAGCCCGGAAAGATATAAATTGGTGGTGGTCGCATTGGTGGACGTTAGGTTGGAAATTGTGGTGGTGCCCAACGTAGAGGTGCCACTAACAGTAAGCCCGCCGGAAGTTAGAGTTCCGGCTATGGTAAGCGCGCCGCCCGAGGTAATTTTATTGGCTGAAGAGAAAAATTGTATATCGCCTGTGCCAGTTCCTCCTTGGAAAGTAAGAGTATTGGTAGAAGTAGCGTTGATTTGCGGATTTGTGCTGCTTAAAGCCAAATTTCCAGACGACAGGACGGGAATTTGGTTTCCCGAAGCGTATTGGCTAGCTTCAAAGCCACCCACCGTGCTGGCGTTAATGGCAAAACCGGCCGAAGTAATACGCTGTCTGGGGCTTAATGTTTCAAAACTGGCGCTAGTACAAGCTGAGCTTACCTGAGATCCAACCTCAACATTTAGATAAATAGTGTCATTATCTTGAAAATTATAATCCAATAAGTCGCTGCCGGCAGAAGTATCGCCTATCCCAAAATTAAATACGCCGCTTTTAACCGAAACCGTAGTGGTGGCCGGAGAGCCGGAGGGCCACAGTTTGGTACCCGAGCCAACCGTAGAAGTAGTATAAAAAGAAAATTTAAAACAATAATTTGTGCCCGATGATCCGCCAAGCAAATTTCCACTTGAATCCAGAAGCCTTCCTTGATAATTCAAAATTTTAGGCACGCCGGTGGCAGTATATGAAAAATCAGGTTTAAATATTAAATAAAATACAAAAAATAGGCTGAAAATAAAAATTTTCTGCAAGTTTTTCACTCCAGCTGTTTTCTTGTTCCTCCTAAACAGCATAACTGTTTATTTATACAATCAATTATAACACAGATTTGGCTATTCTAAAATAAAAAAGGGCTCATTGTGGATAAATAAATTATAAAAAATTAATAAAACTAAAACAAACAATATTATAGCTAGCTATTTCCTGAAATTTGATATGCTGTTATACTTAAAATCGATATGTCCACCAACAAACTAATCGCTAAAAACACTCTTGTACAAATTATCGGCAAGGCCATAAGCACTGCCCTAGGATTAATGGCGGTTGGTATCATGACCCGCGCTTTAGGTGTGGAACAATTCGGCTGGTACGTGACAGCTACCGGTTTTTTGCAATTTATAGGCATATTTTCTGACTTTGGCTTTACGGCCATTACAGCCAAAATGCTGTCTGAGCCAGAACTTGATAAACAAAAACTACTTAACAATCTTTTCACCTGGCGCTTTTTGACCGCTCTATTTTTTCAAGGCTTGGCACCGTTTGCAATCTTACTCTTCCCCTATCCAGCGCCCATAAAAATGGCTGTGGCTATTATGTCCTTATCGTTTTTTGCCATTTCCCTTAATCAAATTTTCATTGGCTACTGCCAGTCTGCCTTAAAAATGACCATCCAAATGACTGGCGAAATTTTAGGCAGAATTATTTTAGTCGTTGGTTTACTGGTGGTTGGGGCGCAAAACTATGGTTTCCTATGGGCTATGGCCATCATTACCCTGGCATCGGTTATCTATACTTTTTATCTTTGGCAAAAAAGTCCGGGCGTGCGATTTTCTATAGATAAAATCATTTCAAAAATAATTTTTCATACTATCTGGCCCACGGCCACAACCGTTATTTTTAACGCCTTTTATCTGCAAGGAGACCGAGTAATTTTACCGCTCTACACGCCCCTAACAGACGTGGCTCTTTATGGCGCGGCCTATCGCATATTGGACGTGGTTACCCAAAGCGCTTGGATGATTATGGGAATTATGATGCCGCTCGTCACTTTTGCCTGGTCAAGAAAATTAATAGATGAATTTAAACGAAAATACCAGATGAGTTTGGATCTGGTAAGCTTATTTTTGATTCCAATGGTTGCCGGCATAGTGGTACTGGCAACACCTATTATGCAATTAATCGGCGGCGGTGACTTTGCCCGTTTTGAAAATCCGGGCAGAATTTTACAATTTTTATCTATTGCCATAATTGGTATTGCTTTTGGCAATATTTTTGGCTATATGGCGCTCTCTATAAACCGCCAGCGTCAAGCTATGTGGATTTATTTTTCTGATGCCGTGCTTACGACCATTGCCTATTTTGTTTTAATTCCGCGATACGGCATCTACGGCGCAGCCGGAGCGGCAATTTTTTCCGAAATATACGCGGGCTTGGGGCTTATGATTCTGGCCAATTATTACGCCAAATTTATCCCAAGCTTTAAAACTTTATTTAAAATTATTTTGGCGAGCGGCTTGATGGGGATAGTTATTTATAAATTACAGCCCTTGCATATGATCAATTCTTTAAATCTTATCTTCTCAATTATCCTCGGTGCTGGCATTTATGCGTTTTTGGTTTTGGCGCTGCGAATTATTTCCAAACAAACGATTTTGGAGGTTTTGAAACGAAACTAGGTTGTATAGCTATTTAAAATTTGATAAAATAACTCTAATTATTAGAATTTAATTATATGAAATTTTCAAAATTTAAAAACTTGGTGTTCTTCACGGCGCTGGCGGTAGTTACTCTGGTCTTTCTTTATGTGGTCAGGCCGTTTTTTTATCCGATTTTTTGGTCAGCAATAATTGCCGGAATTTTTTATCCGATTTTCAAAAAAATAAATTCAAAAATTAAATACCCAAATATAA